>DBKS01000006.1:748-30583 GCA_002298605.1 Bifidobacterium sp. UBA744
GTGGTGCTGGTGCTTGTCGCCGAAAACGTCGGGCATGTCAAATCCGTCGCCCAGATGACGGGCCGCGACTACGACGACCGGATGGGCGCCGCGTTGCTGGCCGATGGCCTGGGCACCACGCTTGCCGGTTTCGGCGGCGGTTCCGGAACCACCACCTATGGCGAGAACATCGGCGTGATGGCCGCCACCAAGGTCTATTCGACGGCCGCCTACTGGTGCGCCGCCGGTTTCGCGCTGCTGCTGTCGCTCTGCCCGAAGTTCGGTGCGGTCATCAACACCATTCCCTCGGGCGTGCTCGGCGGCGTGACCACCCTGCTGTACGGCATGATCGGCATGATCGGCGTGCGCATCTGGGTGGAGAACAAGGTCAACTTCGACAAGCCGATCAACATCATGGTCGCCGCCATCACCATGATCATCGCCATCGGCCAGTTCGCCTTCGCCGTGTCCGGCGTCTCCTTCAACGGCATCGCCATCGGCACCATCGTGGTGCTTGTCGCCTACCACGGCCTCAAGGCCATCGGCAGGGCGACCGGCACGATCGCCGGGGATGATCCCGACGTGCTGTGAGCGGCGCGCCCGCCGCATCCGCTGACGTCGTTGCCGGCCCCGCCGCTGCGATGTTCCGCGGCGTGCCGGGATCGGCTACGCCGCGGCCGCGAATCTACGCGACGGCCGATACGCCAGCAGCGAGACGATGACGAGCGCGGCGGTGATGGCGAGGCTGACCGGATACACGGCCATGATCCACGCGAAGGTGTGGTGCGCGGGGAACACGAAGGCCACCCAGTAGAATCTCGTGCCGCATACGCCAGCCACGGTGAGCAGAGCCGGCACCAGCGAGATGCCGAAGCCCCGGAGGTATCCGGACGCCATCTCGTACGCCATCGAGAAGATGTATCCGATGAACACCGTCACGAGCCGGACATAGCCCACCGCCACGGTGGAGGGGTCGTGGACGAAAATGGTCAGGAGGCCATGCCCGAAGAACAGGACGATCGCGATCACGGTGGCGGTGACGACGAGGTCCTCCAGATAGCAGATGGCAAGCACGCGGCGGCATCGCCTGACCTGTCCGGCGCCGTAGTTCTGGCCGGTGAAGGTGGCGCACGCCTGCGAGAAGGAGTTGAGCACCTGGTAGGCGACGGCCTCGATGTTGAACGCGGCGGACGAGGCCGCGATCACCGTGGTGCCGAGGCTGTTGATCGCGCCCTGGATGATCACGTTGGCGAAGGCGAATACGGCGCCCTGCAATCCCGCTGGAAGGCCGATGCGCAGAATCGAACGCAGCGCCAGGCCGTCGACGCGGAGCTTGCGGGGGTCGACGTGGATGGGGGCGTCGGTACGCATCAGCAGGAACAGCAGCGCCAGTGAGCTGAAGGCGTTGGACATCACGGTGGCCGTGGCGACGCCGGCGACGCTCCAGCCGAGCCCGGCGGTGAACAGGAAGCCCAGCCCCACGTTCAGCACCCCGGCCAGCGCCAGTGTCTTGAGCGGGGTTCGGGTGTCGCCGATGGCGCGGAAGATGGCTGCCTCGAAGTTGTAGAGCAGGATCACCGGCAAGCCGATCAGATAGATGCGCAGATACAGCAGCGCCAGCGGGAACACGTCGGCCGGCACGTTGAGCAGGCCCAGGATCCACGCCGCGCCGAGCTCCCCGACGACGAGCGCGAGCAGACCGCCGCACACCGCCGTCACGATCGCGGTGTGCACGGCCTTCGAGACGGCGTCCGAGCTGCCGCGTCCCACCGCGTTGGCGATGACGACGTTGGCGCCCAGTGAAATCCCGATGAAGAAGTTGACCACGAGCATCACGATGAAGCTGTTGGCCCCGACCGCCGCCACGGCCTGCGTGTCGTTGGCGCCGGAGAAGTTGCCGACGATGGCCACGCCGGTCGCGTTGAACAGCTGCTCCAGCACGCCGGTGGCCGCGACGGGCAGCGCGAACAGCAGCGCGCGGTTCCAGATGGGGCCGTGCAGCATGTCGATGGCGTTGCCGTTGGCGGTGGCGTCTGAACTACGTGTTTCGCTGATGCTCACCGATGGGCCCCCTTGCGTTTCCGGCGGTTGTGGCATTCGTTGGCGCGGATGGTGCGTGATGTGCGGCGGGGTCGCCCGCCCTGCATCGATTCGCCGTCCCGCGGTGCGATTGTAGGTGCGATTCGGCCGTGTGACAAACCGGATGGAAGTCGTCCGGCCGGTTTGCGGCGCAATAGGAAAATCCCCGCATCGCGGCAGTCGATACGGGGATCAATCAATCAAGGAGTGGGTTCATTGGCAGTGTGGACCCAACGTTCCGGCAGCCGGAACCGATGCGGTCACGCCGCGGTTTTGTGAAACACGCGGCTGATGACCCGACCGAAGCCCTGGGCGAGCTCGAAATATCCGATGCCCGGGTCGGTGGCGGAAAGACTGGAGCGCAGCACGGCGTCCATCATGTCATTGTCGGTCATGTTCTGATTTGTGGTCTTCATGATCAAGTCCTTCCTGACGGTTGCTTTTGGCTGACGCCGTCCAGCATAGGGCGGGCCGGCCGTCGAGGCCGTACGATGTTGCTCACATCTTTTGTAAAATTATCGGGTGACCATGTAATAATGATATTGCGATTGTTGGTCATCCGGAAATCCGGAGGAGGGGAGCGGGACGCATGGCGGTCGTCAAGGACTCCACATTGCGTTATCTTGAATTCATCCAGCGGGAGGACCGCGTCCGTCATCACACCTATGTGCAGGAGATGCGCCAATACGATCTGATGAAGGCGGGGGACCCGGAGGCGATCCGCGAAAGCGTGCGAATGTGGGACTCCGGCCTGTACGGCCATGTCTCCGACGATCCGGTGCGCAACGCCAAATATCTGTTCGTCACATCGATCGCCCTTGTCACCCGCTTCGCCATCGAGGGCGGCATGGACGAGGAGGACGCCTACAACGCCTCGGACCTGTATATCCAGGACATGGACCATTGCGATTCCGTGGACGCCGTGCGCCGCCTGCACACCGACATGATGACCTTCTTCACATGGGCCATGGCGGATCTGGCCAAGCAGGACGTGCAGTCGCGCCCCATCGCGGAGGTGCTGGACTACATCCACTACCACCTGCACGAGAAGATCACCGTGTCGACGCTCGCCGAGCATGTGCACCTCAACCCCACATACCTGTCCGAGCTGTTCGGCAAGGAGATGGGAACGTCGATCTCGCATTACATCACCGGTCGGCGTGTGGAGGCCGCGGGCAACATGCTCAAATACTCCCCGTACTCCCTCGCCGAGATCGCGCGGATCCTCGCGTACCGGTCCCAGAGCCATTTCACCAAGGTGTTCAAACAGGCCACCGGCATGACGCCGAAGGTATACCGAGACACCTACGCGAAAACGGGCATCTGGCCGCAGTAGGACCGGTTCCGCCGGGCGCGCTCCCATGACTTTCGTCGGTCGGCTGCCACGTCGCTGAACGTGCGGTGAATTTTTACTCCCTGGGCAATCAAAACCATGTGGAGGATCCGACGGTCGGCTACTGTGGAATGCGGCGAACACCAGCCGCATGGCCGGCTGTGAGGGCGCATTGCGACTCGCCCGTGTGTATGAGTAGATGAGTTAATCGAGTGACAGGCAAAGGAATAATCGAATATGGGGATGCCGTTGGACCTGTATGTAATCAGGCATGGTGAATCCGAGGCGAACGTCATTGTCGAGGCGGGGGAGCAAGGCGACAACTCCCTGTACACGCAAGACAACGTGACCGTGCCCGACCGTTCGTGGCGCCTGACCGCCACCGGGCGCAAACAGGCGGATTGCATCGGCCGCTGGCTGGTCTCGCAGCAGCAGCTGTTCGACCGCTACCTGGTAAGCCCCTACGTGCGCACCCGCGAGACCGCCGCCACGATGGCGCTGCCCAAGGCGCGGTGGGAGGAGACCCGCGTACTGCGCGAACGTTCGTGGGGCGAGATCAACACCATCACCAAAGACGAATTCAAAACCCATTACAGCCGCAACTGGATGTTCAAAAACACCGACCCGCTGTACTGGCGGCCACCGGCAGGCGAATCGATCGCCGACGTCTCCGAAGACCGCGTGCACAACCTGCTCACCTCGCTGAACCGCAAATCCGACGCCGAATCCGTAGTGGCCGTAACCCACGGCGATTTCATGCTGGCGCTGATGCTCACGCTCGAGGACCTGTCCGACGAGGAGTTCCTGCGCCGGTCCGACGCCGAGGAATGGAAAATCACCAACTGCACCTGCCTGCACTATTCCCGGCGCGACCCCAATACCGGACGCACATCGAAACGCGTGCGCTGGGAACAGACGGCCCGCCCCGTACTCGACGAAACGACCGGACGCTGGGAGGTCAAAGTCGAGCCCTGGCGGGAATTCCAGCGGCCGATCATGTCAAACGGAGACCTGGTGGACGTGGTGCACTCGGTCGACCCCCACCTGCTGAACTTCACCAAATAGCGCCACCGACAGCATCGCCGAACAGCGTCGCCGATAACGATTCCCGGCAACATCACCGAGTAACACGGCCGCGACACTCCCACAACTACAATGTACGACGCGACGGCACCGGGCAATGGCATACAAGGGAGAAAACGTGGCAGCGCAGAACAACTCGACATCAACACCCTCGCTCGAGACGTCGCCGCGCACAATCCTCATCGGCGCGGCACTGACATTGGCCGGCGGATCGCTATGGGGCATCAACGCCACCATCTCCAAAATGCTCATGGCCGACTACGGCGTCACGCCACTGTGGCTATCCTGCGTGCGCGAACTCGGCGCCTGCGTGCTGTTCTTCGCCTGCGCGGCGGCCACCTCGCCCAAACAACTCGCGGGGGCGCTCACCGACGCCCGGTCATGGCCCAAATACATAGGCTGCGCGCTTATCTGCGTGCTCATGGTGCAGATCGCCTACCTGTGCTCCATCAACGTGACGAATTCCGGTACCGCCACCGTGCTGCAGTCGCTGAACCTGCTGTTCGTCCTGCTGTTCACCTGCATCATGGCCAGGAGACTGCCGTCGAAACGCGAGGCCATTGGCGTGATACTGGCGTTTGCGGGCACCGTGCTCATTGCCACCGGGGGAGATCTGACGTCGTTGGCGTTGCCCGCCGAGGGGCTGCTGTGGGGATTGTTGAACGCAGCCAGCACCTCCGCCCTGCCGATTCTGCCGGTGATGCTGATGCGTCGGTGGGGGAGCTTCGCCATCAACGGCATTATGTTTCTTGTCTCCGGCCTGGTGCTGCTGCCGGTGGTCAAACCGTGGTCGAACCCCCCGGCCCTTGACGCCCGGGGGTGGGCGATGATGGCGTTCACCGTGGTGCTGGGAACCTTCGGCGCCTATTGGCTGTTCCTCATGGGATCGCGGATGGCCGGGGCCATGCGAGCCACCATGCTGGGCACCGCCGAGCCGGTGATGGCCACGATCTCCGCGGTGCTGCTGACCGGGGTGCTGTTCACCCCAACGGATCTGGTCGGGTTCGCGCTGATTGTGGCGATGGTGTTTTTGGTGCGCTGAGGCGCCTGCACGCTTGGGCGCGCCTGCCGCCATGGGGGAGGCACGCCCAAGCAAGGCGGCGGTCAGTCGGTGATGGCGGCGACGAAGGCCTTCGCGTCAGCGGCCAGTGCGTCATCGCTGACGTTGTTGGTGTCCGGCACGATGAACGGCTTGACCCATACACCGTCGGTGTGGTGCACCATCGTGGCATAGGGGCTCAGCAGCTCGTCCATCGTGACGTGATGCTTGCCTTCCGGCGTGTACGACTCCGCCGGGGAGCCGGTGGACACCGTCACCTGGAATTCCTTGCCCCTCAGGGCGTGTCCATTGCCATACGCCCAATCGGGGGTGAGCACCTTGTCCTCCCACTCCTTGAGCAGGGCGGGTGCGGAATACCAATAGAACGGGAACAGCAGCACCACGCGATCGGCGGCGTCGACCCGACGCTGCTCCGCCTTGACGTCAATGTCGAAATCCGGGTAGTCGGCGTATTCGTCGACGACCGTGACGCCGGCCGATTCGGCGGCGTCGGCCAGGGCCTTGCCGATGCGCGACGACGTGGCGAAATCGGGGTGGAACGCCAGAACCAATGTGGACATGTCAACTCCTTAGCTGAAAAAACAATCCGACAGCCCAAGGGTAATGCCGCGACGATACTTTGCATTCGCGGCGCGTACCACATATGGCGCGGGCGGCATGTGGCGAAGATCACAATATGAACGTCCGCGTCTGTTCCGCCGGGCTTTGGCTATACTGACGCGTATACACTGATATATCTGCCACAAGCATTGGTGCATGCGCGACAATGGCCACCAGCCGTGCAACTCGTGCAATTCGCGTAAACGTGTATATGGGTATATGAGAGAGAAGAACACAATGAGCAGTGCTGTCTCTGCAGCCAAACCGGGGGCACCCGCACCCGGCACGTTGGAATTCAAGAATGATTACACGCCCGGCGAGGCCGAACGCGTGATCCGCAACTCACAGGGCCTGCCGGTCGGCGTGAAACCGAAGCTGGTGTGGACGCCCGCCAAAATCGTCCTGTGGACGGTTATCGCCATCGTATGCGCCGCCGCATGGAGCGTGCTGGCCGTGTCCCGCGGCGAACGGATCTCGGCCATCTGGTTCATCGTCGTGGCGCTGAGCTCCTACGCCATCGCCTACCGCTTCTATGCGTATTACATCCAGATCAAGATCATGCGCACGAATGACGCGAACGCCACGCCGGCCGAGCGCGTGCACGACGGCGCCAACTTCGAGCGCGCCGACCGCCGCGTGCTCTTCGGCCAGCATTTCGCCGCCATCTCCGGCGCCGGCCCGCTCGTCGGCCCGATTCTGGCGGCCCAGATGGGTTACCTGCCCTCCACGCTGTGGATCATCCTCGGCGTGATCTTCGCCGGCGCCGTGCAGGACATGATGATGCTGTGGATCTCCGCGCGTCGCCGCGGCCGCTCCTTCGGCCAGATGGCCACCGACGAAATGGGCAAGTTCGGCGGCATGATCCTGTCGATCTTCCTGGTGGTGATGACCGCCATCGCCATGGCCTTCCTCGCGCTCGTCGCCATCAACGCCATGGCCTCCTCGCCGTGGGCCGTGTTCTCCATCGCGATGACCATCCCGATCGCCATCCTGATGGGCCTGTACCAGCGCTACCTGCGCCCGGGCCGCGTGATCGAAACCACGCTCCTCGGCTTCGTGCTGCTGGTCATCGACATCGTGGCCGGCGGCTGGATCGCCGAATCCTCGCTGGCTCCGATCTTCACGCTTTCCAAGCCGGCCCTGGTGATCGCCCTGGTGATCTACTCCTTCGCCGCCGCCGCGCTGCCGCACTGGCTGCTGGTGACCCCTCGCGACTACCTCTCCACGCTGATGAAGGTCGGCACGCTGGTGCTGCTGGTCATCGGCATTGTGATCGCCAACCCGTCCGTGCAGTTCCCTGCGATCTCCGAACTGGCGGGCCTGTCCACCGGACCGACCTTCTCCGGCAATCTGTTCCCGTTCCTGTTCATCACCATCGCCTGCGGAGCCCTGTCCGGTTTCCACGGTGCGGTGAGCTCCGGTCTGACGCCGAAGGCCATCGAGAAGGAGAACCAGATCCGCATGATCGGCTACGGCTCGATGCTCGTCGAGTCCTTTACCGCCATCATCGCCCTGATCGCCGCCGTGACCCTGAGCCAGGGCGTGTACTTCTCCACCAACATGTCCGCCACGCAGATCGAGACCGCCGCGGGCCAGTCCTATTCGGCCCAGGCCAGCGCCGAGTCCAATGCCGTGGCCGCCGTGGACAGCCTCAAGGTGAGCGACATCGAGGGCAACCATCTCGAAACCACCTGGGAATCCACCGATGAGAACGGTCGGCCCAAGACCTATGAGGGCGAGGAGGCCCTGACCAAGGCCGCCTCCGATCTGGGGGAGAAGACCATCGTCTCCCGCACCGGCGGCGCCACCACCTTCGCCATGGGCATGGCCAGCTTCCTCAAGTCCTATCTTGGCGGCCAGGGCACAATGGCCTTCTGGTACCACTTCGCCATCATGTTCGAGGCGCTGTTCATTCTGACCACCGTCGACAACGGCACCCGCGTGGCCCGCTACCAGATCGGCGAAATGCTCGCCAACGCGAAGAGACTCAGGAAATTCGCCGATCCGACCTGGAAGCCCGGCAACATCATCACCACGCTGATCGCCACCGCCCTGTGGGGTGGTCTGCTGTGGATGGGCGTGGCCGACGCGAACGGCGGCATCAACGCCATGGTCCCGATCTTCGGCATTTCGAACCAGTTGCTGGCCGCCGCCTGCTTCGTCCTCGTCACGGTGTGCATCGTCAAGATGGGCTACATCAAGTACGCATGGGTGACGATCGTGCCGCTGGTGTGGGATGTCGCCGTCACCTTCACGGCCGACCTGCAGAAGATCTTCGGACCGTTGAGCTACTTCACCGTGGCTTCCAAGTATCAGACGCAGATCGCTTCGGGCAAGCTCGAGGGCAAGGCTCTGGCCAACGCCCAGGCCGGTTTGAACAACGCCTACCTTGACGGCGTCCTGTCGGTGTTCTTCCTGGTCATGATGGCCGCCTTCGTTGTGGTGGGCATCATGGTGGTCGTCCGCACGCTGGCAGCCGGAAAGTTCGGCGCCGACACCACCTCCGAGGACCCCTTCGAGGAATCCCGGTGGTTCGCTCCCTCCGGCCTGCTGCCCACCGGCCTTGAAAAGAAGGTTCAGCGCGAATACGCGGCCAAATTGCAGGAGCTCCGCCAGAGCGAACAGCCCGCGGCATGATGCTCGGGCAACTGGCCAAGGCGTGGCGTGCCGTGGTGTGGTACGCCCGGGAGATCAGCGGCGAGGCGCGATACGACCATTATCTCGAGCGCTTCGCCGCCGATCATCCCGGCCAGACCCCGCTGAGCGAGGTCGAATACCTTCGCAGGCGCGAGGAGTACGACCGCCTGCATCCCAACACCGGCTGCTGCTGCTGAACCCGGCGTCAGTTCGAGAAGTCGATGTCGCCGAGCTTGCCGATCAGCTTCATGTTCTCGCTGTAATCCACCGGGCAGGCGATGATGTCGACGCCGGAGCCGTCCTGCAGGGAGTGCCGCAGGACGGGGAAGAGCTCGTCGGCGGATTCGATCAGATGGCCTTTGGCGCCGAAGCTCTGGGCGAGCTCGACCACATCCGGATTCCTGAAGTCCACATATTCGTGGCTGCCGTCATGAATGTCCATCTTCCATTTGATGAGGCCGTAGGCTCCATCTACCCAGACCAGAATCACGATGCGGCACCCGCACCGGACCGCCGTCTCGATCTCCTGCACGTTCATCATGAACGAGCCGTCGCCCATCACCGCGAGCACCGGGCGGCCTGGATTCGCGAGCGAGGCGGCCACTGCGCCGGGCAGCGTCCAGGCCATCGTCGACAGCGAATTGTCGATGACGCAGGTGTTGGAATAATACGTGGGGTAGAGGCGGGCCATCCACATCTTGAGCGCGCCCGTGTCGACCAGGGTGATGTCGGTGTCCGTCTCCATGGCCCGACGGGTGTCGTACACCACGCGCTGCGGTTTCATGGGGAAGGCGTCGTCCTTGGCATGGGACCGGAATTCGTCCATCAGCAGTTCGCGAATGCGGGGATGTGATTCGTCGAAGCGGATGCCGCGCTCGTGCAGCACGACTATCAGCGCGGCCAGCGTCGCGTCGATGTCGCCCATGATGTTCAACGCGGTCGAATAGTGCGCATCCGTATCCTCGGCGAAGGTGTTGATGTGGATGATCGTCTTGTCGTCGTTCGGGTTGATCTTCTTCGGATCGAACTGCTGGATGGAAAAGCCCACCGTGATGATCAGATCCGCCTCGTCGAAGGCGAAGTTCTCGTAGTCGTGGCGCATGAAACCAACCACGCCCAGGGCGTTGGGGATGCGGTCGGAGATGACGCCCTTGCCTTCGAAGGTGGTGGCGACCGGCACGTTCAGCTGCTCGGCCAGGGCGAGCAGACGGTTCTCGGCATGGGCGCGCGCCACGCCGTTGCCCGCCAGAATGATCGGGTGCTTGGACTGGGCGATGATGCTCGCGGCTTCGACGATCGTGTCATGGGTGGGTACGATCTGCACGGGTTTGGGCAGCGGAAGCGGCTTCAATCCGGGCGGGCACGGCATATCCGCCACGTCCTCCGGAAGAACCAGACAGGTTGCGCCCGGGCGTTTGCGCGTGGCGATGGAGAAGGCCTTGCGAATCATCTCGGGCACCGACTCGGGGGTCATGATCATGCTCGACCACTGGGTCAGCGGACGGAACACCGACACCAGGTCGATGATCTGATGCGACTCCTTGTACAGTCGCCCCACATTGCCCTGCGCGCAGATCGCGACCAATGGCGTGGTGCCGGCGTTCGCCTGGGCCACCGGCAGCGTGAGGTTCAGCGCGCCCGGTCCGAGCGTCGCCATGCACACGCCCGGCTCGCCGGTCAGATGGCCGTGGGTCGCCGCCATGAACCCGGCGCCCTGCTCGTGGCGGGTGAGGATGAACCTGATGCGACCGTCCCGCTTCAGCGCCTCCATGAGGGGGATGTTCTCCTCGCCGGGGATGCCGAACATGACCCGCACCCCTTCGTTGACCAGACATTCGACGAACAGGTCGGCGACGGTTTTCACATGCTTCGTCGTCGCGGTTGCTGACTTCACTGCTTTTGCCCCGCTGCCTTCAGCGTTCCTGGGCTTGTTCTCGGTACACACGGCAGAACATGGTGACATGCATTTGTGACGTCCGTATGTCGGGTGTGTGTTCGCGCAGCCGCGGATGGCGCCGCGCCTCAGCACTCCACCACATTCACCGCCAGGCCGCCGGTGGACGTTTCCTTGTACTTGGCCTGCATGTCGGCGCCGGTTTGCTTCATGGTGGCGATCGCCTGATCGAGCGAGACGATATGCGACCCGTTGCCCAGCATGGCCATGCGCGCCGCGTTGATCGCGGTGTTCGCGGCCATCGCATTGCGCTCGATGCAGGGGATCTGCACCAGGCCTCCGATCGGGTCGCAGGTGAGTCCCAAATGGTGTTCGATGCCGATTTCGGCCGCGTTTTCCACTTGCCGGGGGGTGCCGCCGAGCACCGCGCACAATCCCGCCGCGGCCATCGAACAGGCCGAACCGACCTCACCCTGGCATCCGACCTCGGCGCCGGAGATCGAGGCGTTGCGCTTGAACAGGGTGCCGACCGCGCCCGCCGTGACCAGGAATTTCACGACGCCGTCGACGTCGGGGTTCTCCGCGAACAGCCAGTAGTAGTGCAGCACCGCCGGAATGACGCCGGCCGACCCATTCGTCGGCGCGGTGACGATGCGCCCCCCGGCGGCGTTCTCCTCGCTGACGGCCAGGGCGAAGAGATCAACCCATTCCATCGCCGAGGCGCGTGCGGTCATCGAATGCCGCGGGCTGTCGCTGCAGTCGGGGTCGAGCGGGTCGTCGGTGAGCTGCGCGTAGAGCTTCGGCGCGCGCCGGGCCACATCAAGACCTCCCGGCAGGATCGGCTCGCGCGAGTTGCAGCCGTGATGCACGCACTCGCGCATCACCTGCCATATCCGGAGCAACCTTCCGCGCAATTCGTCGGCGGCGTGCATGGTCAACTCGTTGCGCCACACCACCTCGTCGATCGGCAGGCCCTCTCGCCCGCAGATGTCCAGCAGCTCGTCCGCGCTGGAGAAGGGGAAGGGGACCGGGGCGTCTTGCCCGCCGGAGTCCTTGCGCCGGTCGTCATGCCGATCATCCGGCTCATGGCCGTCTCGAACCGGTTCGAGATCGTCGAGGCCTCCGCGCACCACAAAGCCGCCGCCCACCGAGAACCACGCTTCGATGGCCAGGGGCCGCCCATCGGCGTCGAACGCCTCGAAGCGCATGCCATTGGGGTGGCGGCGCGGCGTGATCCAGCGTTCGAACATCATGTCGTGGTCATAGTCGAAAGGCATGTCGTGGTCGCCGTCCACGCGCAATACGCCGCGCCCGTCCGCCCGTTCGCGAATATGCAGCAGATCGTCGGTGTCCACGCTTTGAGGTTCGGCGCCTTCCAGCCCGGCCATCACGGCTCGGTCGGTGCCATGGCCAAGACCGGTCTGCGCCAGCGAGCCGTACAGCGTCGTCCGCACCCGCGCCACGCGACCGATCAGCCCCTGCCGGCGCAACCCCAGGACGAACGCGCTGGCGGCCCGCATCGGTCCCACGGTATGCGACGAAGAGGGGCCGACGCCAATGGAGAACATGTCGAGCACACTAAGCATTCATTGTCCTTGATCGCCGGTCGGTGTCGCGCACGCCCACGATGCGCGCACGGTGATTCGCAATGGCAATTGTCGTCTTACCCATGGATACTGTTGGTGAACCACGACAATGGACAAGCGAGGAGGCTTATGCGACTCATTGACGAGACGATCGATGGAATCGACGGCACCGTGGCGCGGTTTCGCGGCTATCTGATCGACAACAGCAGCCAGATGGATCCCGATCGCGTGCGGCCGGCGGTGCTGATCCTGCCCGGAGGCGCCTACGCGCACACGTCGCCGAGGGAGGCGGAGCCGATCGCGTTGAAGATGATCGGCTACGGCTACCAGGCCTTCATCCTCGACTACTCCTGCGCGCCAAGCGTCTATCCGGTGGCGCTGCTTGAAACCGCCGAGGCCATGAAACGCATCCGCGAGCATGCCGCGCAGTGGCATATCGATCCCGGTGCGATCGTCATCGCCGGCTTTTCGGCCGGCGGCCACGCGGCGGCCCTGTTCTCCGAACAGTGGGACAACGAGGCCGTGATCGAGCATGAGTACACCCCGGAGCGCATCAGGCCGAACGGCCTGATGCTCGGCTACCCCGTGATCAGCGCCGGCCCGTACGCCCACCGCGACTCAATCGACAACCTGCTGGGCAGGGGCCGCCGCCGGGACCCGGAATGGCTGGACCAAGTGTCGCTGGAACTGCATGCGGACGCCGGTCATGTGCCGCAGACCTTCCTGTGGACCACGGTCACCGATCAGGCGGTGGACGTGCGCAATTCCATGCTGTTCGCCAACGCGTTGATCGAAGCCGGCGTCAACGTCGAACTTCACGTCTTCCCGACGGGCGGTCACGGCTCGTCGCTGGGCACGCCCGAAACCGACAACGGCAGTCACAGCATCGGCGATCTGCCGTGCGTAAGCGTCTGGCCGAGCCTGTTCGACCGGTGGGTGCAAGACAAGTTCCCGGCGGCCACCAGCTGGAAATCCGGGAATAGGGGATAGCCGTCCGCATATTTTCCCTACGGTCGGATAGGCTGGACCCATGTCTTTCTTTGATATGTTCGGCGGCGTCTTCGACTCAGACTTCGACCCCCGCGATCCCAACGATCCCCGAAATCCCCGCAATCGACGAGCCCGCGCCAATCGTGCAGACGATGACGATCCGATCATCATCAACGTTCAGGCCGATGGCGACGAGAACCGCTCAGGCGCCGCCGGCGCCTCCGTCCCCCCTCGCCGGGCCAATGGCGGCCCGCGCATCACCAGTCGGCCGCAGTCATCCGGCTCCCGGAGGGGATCGCGGATCCTCTGGGCGGCGATAGTCGTTCTCGTCGTCATCGCCGGTCTGTTCTTCGGGCTGGCTCACTTCATCACCGATCTGATGTGGTACGGCCAGCTCGGCTTCTCATCCGTGGTCTGGACCCAGCTCGGCGTCAAAGTCGGCCTGTGGGTGGCCTACGCGGTGCTCATGGCATTGATGACCTTCGTCTCCGCATGGCTGGCCATCCGAGCCCGTCCGGATGCGGCGGACGGTTCCACCATTCGCGTCAACGGCGATGTGATCGAGGTGGGCAAGGGCGTCAGCACGAAACTCGCCATGCGCGTCGCGATCGTGGTGTCGCTGGTGGTGGGCGTGCTCTTCGGATCCCAGTTCAACGCCAACTGGTCCGAGATACTCCTGATGTTCAACGGCCAGAAGTTCGGCGTCGCCGACCCGCAGTTCGGCATTGACAACGGCTTCTACGTGTTCGTGCTGCCCGGCTTGCGCCTGGTGGCGTCCGCCGTCCAGATGCTGCTGGCGGTCAGCCTGGTGTTCTCCGTGATCACGCATTTCCTGATGGGCGGCATTCGCCTGCAGATGCCGGTGCACGGCCGTTCGATCCTCAACCTGACGGCCCGCGCCCGTCGCCAGCTGGCCGTCTGGATCATCCTGAACTTCCTGGTGGCCGCCTTCCAGATGCTGCTGGGCATGTTCGGTCAGCTCACCGTCCAGGGCGAGCGCATCACCGGCGCCTCATACGTTTCCGTAAACGCCACCATCCCCATGACCATCGTGATGGCGGCGCTGGTGGCCCTGCTCGGCGTGGTGCTCGGCGCGTGGGTCATGAACGCCAAGGCGCTGGGCGCCGGCACCCCGGCGAACTCCGCCATGGCCGCCTTCCGCCTGTGGCGCACCCCGGTCATCTCCGTCGCCGTGGTCGTCGTCGTCTCGCTGGTGCTGGGCGTCGTCTGGCCCGTGCTGCTGCAGCGGTTCAAGGTCAATCCGAACGCGCAGGAGCTGGAATCCACCTATATTCAGCGCAACATCGACGCGACCACAGCCGCCTACGGGCTCGACAAGCTCAGTGTCGAGGAGTACGACGCCACCACGCAGGGCAAAACCGGCGCGCTGTCGGAGAACGCCGAGGCAACGGCGCAGATCCGCCTGCTCGACCCGCAGGTGGTGTCGTCCACCTTCAAGCAGCTGCAGCAGTCCAAGCAGTACTACACCTTCGCCGACACGCTCGCGGTCGACAAATACGAGATCAACGGCGAAAGCCAGGACACGGTGATCGCGGCGCGCGAGATCAATCTCGACGGCAACGACAACCGCAACTGGGTGAACGACCATACCGTGTACACGCACGGCTACGGCATCGTCGCGGCGTACGGCAACAAGGTCACGTCCGACGGCCAGCCCGAGTTCTTCGAGAAGGACATCCCGACCTCCGGCGCGCTGACTGACACGGAACATTACGAGCCGCGCATCTACTTCTCCCCGAAGGCGCCCGAATACTCGATCGTGGGGGCTCCGGAAGGGTCCTCCTCGTGGGAGTTCGATTATCCGACGGGTTCCCAGGGCGCCACCACCACCTTCACCGGCAACGGCGGCCCGAGCCTCGGCAATATCTTCTCCCGTCTACTGTATGCCGTGCGTTTCGGCTCCGACCAGATCCTCTTCTCCGACCGCGTGACTTCCGAGTCCCAGATCCTCTACGATCGTTCCCCCAAGGAGCGCGTCGCCAAGGTGGCTCCGTATCTCACGCTCGACGGCCGCGTGTATCCGGCGGTGGTCGACGGCCGCGTGAAGTGGATCGTGGATGGCTACACCACGTCGGCGAACTACCCGTACTCCCAGACGGTCGATTTGGCCGAGGCCACCGAGGACTCGACCACCGAGAACTCCGATACCGTCAAGAGCCTCAGCTCCCAGAAGGCCAATTACATCCGCAACTCCGTCAAGGCGACAGTCGACGCCTATGACGGCTCGGTGGATCTGTACGCTTGGGACGAGAACGATCCCGTGCTCAAGGCGTGGGAGCAGATCTTCCCCGGCCAGTATCACCCGCTCTCCGAGATCTCCGGGGATCTGATGAGTCATATGCGCTATCCGGAGAGCCTGTTCAAGGTGCAGCGCGAGCTGCTGGGCAAGTATCACGTCAGGCAGGCCAGCCAGTTCTTCTCCGGCGAGGACTTCTGGCAGACGCCGACCGACCCGACCGAATCGGACAGCCAGCGCGCCCAGGGCGTCAAGCAGCCGCCGTACTACCTGACGCTGCAGACCGGCGGTTCCGACGAGCCCATCTTCTCCCTGACGTCGACGTATATCCCCGCCGGTACGGTGACGCGTGAGATCCTCACCGGATTCCTGTCGGTGGACTCCGACGCCGGCAACACCGCGGGCACCATCGGGAAGAACTACGGCACGCTGCGGCTGATGGAGCTGCCGAAGAACACCAATGTGCCAGGCCCCGGCCAGGCGCAGAACAACTTCAACGCCAACGCCGATGTGTCGAAGGAACTGAACCTGCTGCAATCCGGCTCCACCAACGTGGTGCGCGGCAACCTCCTGACCCTGCCGATCGGCGGCGGACTGGTGTACGTGCAGCCCGTCTACGTGCAGTCGAACGGGTCCACCAGCTTCCCGCTGATGAAGAAGGTGCTGGTCGCCTTCGGTGACCAGGTCGGGTTCGCCGACACCCTTGACGAGGCCCTCGACCAGGTGTTCGGCGGCAATTCCGGCGCCTCGGCCGGCGACGCCGCCAACTCCGACGGGCAGGAGACCAAGGCGCCGAAGGTGGACGGCTCCGCGGGATCGACGTCGTCCGGCTCGTCCGGCGCGACTGGTTCGTCATCGTCCGGCGGGCAGTCGAGCGCCTCGCCGAGCCCGTCCGCCTCGTCCTCCTCGGGATCGTCGGCCAGCTCGTTGCAGCAGGCGTTGGACGAGGCCAGCAAGGCGCTCAACGATTCCGACACCGCTCGCCGGAACGGCGACTGGGCCGCCTACGGCGACGCCCAGCAGCGGCTCAAGGACGCGATCGGCAAAGCCGTGGAGCTGCAGGGGCAGTGACGGATGCCGATGCGGACCCGCGGACCGGAGGGATGGGATTCCCTCCGGCCCGCGGTCGTTGTCGGCGATATGATGTCGGTATGCTCCACATTCGTCGCGTCGATCATGACCCATCCGACATCCGCTCCATCGCGCGGATCTACAACGCCTCCGTGACCGCCGGCGGCTCCACCGCCGATCTCGAGCCCCAGAGCTTCGAACAGAGGCTCGCGTGGGTGACGTCGCACCGGGAGCCGTATGGGGTGTATGTCGTCGAAACCGACGAAAGCCGCGACGAAGGTGACGGGGGCGTCGGCGCATCGGGCCGCGAAATCGTCGCCTTCGGGGCGCTGTCGGTGTTCTACGATCGTCCCGGGTACGACGGCGTGGTCGACCTGGCCTACTATGTCGCTCCCGATCGTCAGGGGCGGGGGATCGGGACGGCGCTGCTCGATTTTCTACTGCGGGAGGCCCGCCGTCTCCATATGCGCAAGGCGATCGGCATCATCTTCGCCGACAACGCCGGTTCCACCGCGCTTATGAGGCGATTCGGCTTCACGCGGTTCGGTCTGCTGCCACGGGCGGCCCGCTCCACCCGTGGCATGCACGACATGTCGTATTGGCATCTCGATCTGTAGGCGGGGCCGCGGGCTGCCGGGGCCGGCCCACCGGTTCACGCCTGTGGGTACAATCGATGCGTTTGACGGCTCCGCGACGGTTTCGCAATCACGAGATATCGCCCCGTCGCGGGCACAGGGAAGAACGCAGCAGCATATCAAGGGTTATCAAGGGTAGGCTATGGCATCTGATTATTGGCTGATCGTGGGGTTGGGCAATCCCGGCAAAAAATACGAAGGCACCCGTCACAATATGGGGTTCATGACCGCCGACGTGTTGGCGGAGCGGTGGGGCGTCGGCTTCTCCGACCACAAGGGGCTGGCCCTGCTGGGCAAATCCGTGATGAACCTCGATGGCCGGTCCGTCAAGTTCTTTCTCGCCAAGCCGCTGACCTACATGAACGATTCCGGCAACGCCGTGGCGTCGATCAGCGCCTACTACCAGATCGAGCCCGACCGCATCGTGGTGATCCATGACGACATGGATCTCGAATTCGGCCGCATCAAGGTCAAGGCCGGCGGTTCGGCTGGCGGCCACAACGGCATCAAATCAATCGACCGGTCGCTGGGCACGCCGCGCTACGCCCGTGTGCGCATGGGAGTCGGCCACGCGGCTCGCGGCGCGCACGCCCACGACAACACCGTGAACTGGGTGCTTGGGGGATTCGGCCCCGACCAGCGCAAGCGGCTTCCCGATTTCCTGGCGGATGGCGCCGACGCCGCCGAGGAGCTCGTGTTCCACGGATTGGCGAAGACCCAGGAGAAGTTCAATGGTCGATAAGACCGGCGCCCGCGCCGACGGCGCATCTTCGCCGCGTTCGCCGCTCGACGGCGGATCGCTGTCGTATCTTCTTGATTTGTTGGACAAGGACCCGGGATTCCACGACGTGGCTTCCGGCGAGGCCGAGTTTCCCGATTCGAAGGTCGATCCGAGCCTGACCGTCGGCATGCCGGAAGGTCTGCGCCCCGCCTTGGCCGCGGCAATCGCCGGTCGTGCCCCCGTGGTGATGGTTGTGCCGTCCGGTCGCGTCGCCGAGGAGACAGTTGGCGCATTGCGCTCCTGGTATCCGGGCGATCCGGCCGACATAGCGCAGCTTGAGGCATGGGAGACCCTGCCGCATGAGAGGCTCAGCCCGCGCGCCGACACCGTGGCCAGCAGGATGGCCGTGTTCCGCCGGCTTCGTCATCCCCAGGCCGGCAATCCCATGTTCGGTCCCATTCGCGTGCTGGTGATGCCGGTCCGTTCGCTGATCCAGCCGGTGGTTCGCGGCCTCGGCGACGTGGAGCCGCTGGTGTTCGAACGGGGCAAGGACATGCCGCTTGACCAGGCTGCGAAGCGTCTGGTGGAGAACGCCTACACCCGCACCGATCTGGTGATGGACCGCGGCGAGTTCGCCGTTCGCGGCGGCATTGTGGATGTGTTTCCGCCGACCGCCCCCCATCCGGTGCGCATCGAGCTCTTTGGCGACGAAATCGACGAAATTCACGAGTTCCATGCCTCGGATCAACGCACCTACGGCGACTCCCTCGATTCGATTTGGGCCACGCCCTGCCGCGAGCTGCAGCTCACCGGCGAGATCTGCGTCCGCGCCAAGTCGTTGATCGGTTCGATTCCGAACGCCGAGGACATGCTTGAGTCCATCGCCAACGCCGTTCCGGTGGAGGGCATGGAGTCCCTGCTGCCGGCGCTGGTGGACGACATGGAGCCGGTCGGCGCCCTGCTGCCCGACCACGCCGTGGTGCTCCTGTCCGACCCGGAGAAACTGCGGCGCAGCGCCGAGGATCTGGCCAAAACCGCCAACGAGTTCCTGGCCGCCAGCTGGCACGTCGCGGCATCCGGCCATGGCGCCGGTGCGCCGATCAGCTTCGATCAGGCAAGTTTCCTGGATTACGAGGAGACCATATCGTCATTGACCTTCTCCAGTCACGACGTGGTCAACCTCACCAGCTTCGGCGTCGACGAGTCGCTGCCGGGGCACATCCAGGTGAAGGCCCAGGCGCCGGCCGAGTTCCGCGGCGACGAGACCAAGGCGCATGAGGGCATCGAGGGCCTGGTCGACGCCGGCTACCAGGTGCTGCTCACCGCGGCCGCGCAGGGCACGCTGACCAGGCTCACCCGCGCCGTCAATTCCACGGGGATCGGCGCAATCACCCCGATCCGATCCCGGGCCATCGACGGGTTCGTCGACACGGCCGCCCGTCTGGCGCTGCTCACCGAGCGGGACCTCACAGGTCGCAGCACCGCGGCGGGCGTCGTCAAAACGCCCAAGCGCCGACGCAAGGCCATCGATCTCATGGAGCTCAAGCCCGGCGACTACGTGGTCCACGAGCAGCATGGCGTGGGCCGGTTCGTCGGAATGCGGCAGCGGACCATCGGCAAGGGGGAGAGCGCGGTCACCCGCGAATACCTGGTGATCGAATATGCCCCCAGCAAACGCGGCGCCCCCGCCGACAAACTGTTCATTCCCACCGACCAGCTTGACCAGGTCAGCAAATACATCGGCGCGGAAGCACCGAAACTCAACAAGCTGGGCGGCTCCGACTGGGCGGCGACCAAGGCCAGGGCGCGCAAGCACGTCCACGAGATCGCCGAGGACCTGGTCAAACTGTATTCCGCCCGCCAGCGCGCCCGCGGCTTCGCCTTCAGCCCGGACACCCCGTGGCAGAAGGAACTGGAGGACGCGTTCCCGTATCAGGAGACCGCCGACCAGCTCACCACCATCGACGAGGTCAAGGCCGATATGGAGAAGCCGGTTCCGATGGACCGTCTGATCTGCGGCGACGTGGGATTCGGCAAAACCGAGATCGCGGTCCGCGCCGCGTTCAAGGCCGTGCAGGATTCCAAGCAGGTGGCGGTGCTGGTGCCCACCACCCTGCTGGTGCAGCAGCACTACGAGACCTTCACCGAACGCTTCGAGGGATTCCCCGTCAATGTGGCCGCGGTGAGCCGCTTCCAGACCGCCAAGGAGGTCAACGAAACCATCAAGGGTCTTGAAGACGGTTCCGTCGACGTGGTGATCGGCACGCACAAGCTGCTCAACCCCAAGATCAGGTTCAAGGATCTCGGACTGGTGATCATCGACGAGGAGCAGCGCTTCGGCGTCGAGCACAAGGAAACGCTCAAAGCGTTGCGCACCAATGTGGACGTGCTTTCGCTGTCCGCCACGCCGATCCCGCGCACGCTTGAAATGGCCGTTACCGGCATCCGTGAGATGTCGACGCTGGCCACGCCTCCCGAGGACCGCCTTCCGGTGCTCACCTACGTGGGCGCATACGAGGACGCGCAGGTCACCGCGGCCGTGCGTCGCGAACTGCTGCGCGGCGGCCAGGTGTTTTACGTGCACAACCGCGTCGAGGACATCTCCCGTGTGGCCGACAAGATTCACCAACTGGTTCCCGAGGCGCATGTGGGGATCGCCCACGGCAAGATGGGCGAGAAGCAGCTCGACCAGATCATCCGCGATTTCTGGCACCGCGACATCGACGTGCTGGTGTGCACCACGATCATCGAGACGGGCCTTGACATCTCGAACGCCAACACGCTGATCGTCGACCACGCCGACCGGTTCGGACTGTCCCAGCTGCACCAGCTGCGCGGCCGCGTGGGCCGAGGGCGCGAACGCGCGTACGCATACTTCCTCTACGATCCGTCGAAGCCGATGACCCAGCAGTCGCATGACCGTCTGGCCACCATCGCGCAGCATACGGCGCTTGGCTCGGGCTTCGACGTTGCCATGAAGGATCTGGAGCTGCGCGGCACCGGCAACCTGCTGGGGGACGAGCAGTCCGGCCACATCGAGGGCGTGGGCTTCGACCTTTACGTACGCATGGTGTCCGAGGCCGTGGAGGCGTATAAGGAGCCTGAATCGCAGGTCGAATCCGTGGCGGTGTCCATCGATCTGCCGATCGAGGCTTCGATTCCCGTGTCGTATATCGATTCGGACAAGCTCAGGCTCGAAGCCTATCGCAAGCTGGCGTCGGCCCGCACCGAGGATGATCTCAAGGATCTCACCGAGGAACTCACCGACCGGTACGGCCCGCTGCCGGCCGAATTCGACGCGTTGTTCGATGTGGCGAGACTGCGCTTCAAGGCCCGCAAGCTCGGTCTAACCGAGATTCTCGCGCAATCGGGCAGGCTGCGCGTCGGCAAAATCACGCCCCGGGAGTCGGTGCAGATGCGCATGGCCCGCATCTACAAGGGCATCCAGTACCGGCCGGTCACCAAGACGTATATCATCGCCACCCCGTTTGCCGGTTCGCTCGGTTCGGGTCCGATGAGCTCGCACGAGATCGTCGCCTGGACCAGCCGGCTGCTGGACGATCTCGCGTGGACGCCCTCCGCGAAGCGCCAGGCGTAGGTGGCATAGGGTTCCGACCCGGCCCCGCGAGACGGCTGCTGCGCAGTCTAACGCAATGCGGCGCGCAGCCGGTCCTCCAGCCGCGCGTGGCCGGCCGGCCGGCCCAGCTCGTCAAGATTCGTGCGGTCAATGGCGAACTGGTCGGCCCACACGCCGTCCTTGAGCACCAGGATGCGGTTCGACAGTCGCACCGCCTCGGCGATGTCATGCGTCACCATCAGCGTCGCCCACCCATGGGCGCGCTGCAGATCAGCCAGCAGATCCTGCATGTCCAGGCGGGTGAGCGCGTCCAGGGCGCCGAAGGGCTCATCCAGCATCAGGAGTTTGGGTTCGCGCACCAGCGCCCGGGCCAGCGAGGCCCGCTGCGCCTGGCCTCCGGACAGCCGGGCGGGCCATGCGTCGACATGATCGGCCAGCTGGACCTGTTCGAGAGCCCGAGCCGCCAGCGTCCTCCGCTCGCGCCTGCCGCCGGACATGCCGAGCGTGACGTTGTCCCACAGGCGCATCCACGGCACCAGACGGGCGTCCTGGAATCCCATCGCCTTCGAATCCGTGACTTCGCAGCGTCCTGAGCTTGGCCGGAGCAATCCGGCGATCACGCGCAGCATCGTCGATTTTCCGCATCCGGACCTGCCGATAAGCGACACGAACTCACCGGGTCGGATGGTCAGTGAAATGTCGCGCAGCACCGTGACGTCGTCGAATGAGACCGCCACGTCGGTGAGCTGAACGAGGTTCCGTGAAGCGGGAGTCTGCTGCGAGGTTGTCATATGCGATCACCTGGTTGCTGTGTGGGATGGCGTCGGCTACTTGCTGCAGTCGATTACGGCCGACTTGAGATCCGGCACGGCGTCGATGAATCCGAAATCGACATACTGCCGGGCCTGCTGCTCGAGCTGGGCGAGGCCGGCGTCGTCGATCGGACGGATTTCGGGCACGTCGAACTTGGCGATCTGCTGCACCAGCGACTCGGAGGCTCCGAACTCCTTGTACGCGTTGGTGATCACCGAGGGATCCTTTTGGGCCTTGCCGGATTCCTCGACCAGCGCGTCATACAGCTTCCTCACCAGGTCCGGATGCTGCTCGGCGAACGATTTGGCAACCATGTGGATCGACACGTTGAGACTGTCGTACCGCGTGCCGTCGGTGAGCAGCTTGGCGCCCGGGGTCACGATGGCCGCGGCGAGGTTCTGGTCGAAGGTGGCGATCGCGTCGACCTGCCCGGACGTGAAGGCCGCGCTGAAGTTCGACGGGCTCATCTCCACCTCCTGCACCTGCGAGGCGTCAAGGCCGTTGTATGCGAAGGCTTGGTGGATGATGTAGTCGCCGGTGCCGCCCTTGGAGATCAGCGCGACCTTTTTGCCATACAGGTCCTTCAGGGTGTTGACGCCGCTGTTCGGGGCCGCGACGATGCCCTGGGAGTCGCCGGTGTAGTATTCGAGCGCGAAAGCCACCCACGGCTGGTTTTCGGCGATGAGGTCGATGAAATGGCCGGTGCCGGTGCTGGTGGCGTCCGCCGCGCCCGAGGTGACCGTGGTGTATGCGTCATCCGGGTTGAACGGGCCCTTGAACTGGACTTTGGCGGGGGAGAGGGAGGTTTGCGCGAAATCCTCATCCTTCAGCGTGGTCAGGTAGTTGGCCGTCGAAAGATAGGCGACGCGCAGCGTAGGGGTGGCGTCCGACGCCGAGGACGAACCGCAGGACGCCAGCGAGACGGCGGCCGCCAGGGCGCAGGCCGCGGCGAGGATGCGACGGGGGGTGATATGCAGCATGATGATTCCTTTTTGAACAATGGCTTGGAATTGGAACTTGATGTAAGTTGATTCGCCTTGTGCGTGCTGTGCGCCGCGATCACCGGTCGGTTCTGTAGTGCGTTGCGGCGCGTTCCAGCACGCCGACCAGCGCCTCCGACGCCAGTCCGAGCAGCGCGTAGAGCACCACGCACAGCACCATCTGGTCCGTGCGCGAGAACTGCTGCGATCTGGCGAGGATATAGCCGAGCCCCATGGAGGAGTTCACGGTCTCGCAGGTCACCAGGGCGATCCAGGCGACGGTGAGCGCGAATCTGAGCCCCGTCATGAAACTTGGCAGCGCTCCGCGGAAGAGAATCCTCCAGAGTACCGTGCCTCTGCCGAGCTTCAACGTGCGGGCCAGCTCGAGCAGCTTCGGATCCACGCCGCGCACGCCGTCGCGCAGATTCACGTAGACGAGGCCGAATACGCCGACGGCGATGAGCGCGATCTTCATCGTCTCGTCAATGCCCAGCCACACGATGAACAGCGGGGAGAGCGCGGGGAACGGAATGGCCCGCAGCATATGGACCGGCTTGTCGATCAGCGTGAGCCCGACGCGGGTGGCTCCCGACAGCAGACCGGCGGGGACGGCGAGCAGCAATCCCAGGGCCAGCCCGCCGAGCACGCGTGCCAGCGATATGCCGATGGACGGCAGCAGCATGCCGTCTTCGAACAGTTCCACACCCGCGGACCAGACCTCGCGCGGCGAGGGGAGCGGGCGGCTCTGCGCCGGGGTGGAGGTGGCGAACCACCACCACAGCAAGAGCGCGGCCGTCGACAACCAGGCGGCTGACGATTGCAGCATATGAACGCCCCGGCGGCGGCGAGATCGCTCGAACCCGCCGGAGGCCGCGGACGCCCCCATATGCTGATGCGTATTCGATGCCGAATGGCCGGACGGACGCACGGAATAATCGTGCATCTGACATTCCCTTCGATAGTGCTGACTACATCAGGTTCGACGAGTGTGATCTCAGCCCAGCCGGCCCGCTTTCGGAACCATCCCGGGGACCATGCGCGGTCCCTCGCGATACGACGGCTTCCCAGCATGTTTGAGGCATATGGCCCGGGCACCCCGTGTCGAGCAATATTGTTGCCCCGGGGCGTGGACAACGGGCGCCGCGGGCTTTCCCTCGTCCGACGAACGCATTATTGTTGGTTGCGTCATCACAACATACAGTTCGTAAGGAGAAGTTGTGGCAGCAATTGAAAGCGTGTACGCGCGTCAGATTCTCGATTCCCGTGGCAACCCGACCGTCGAAGTTTATCTTGAGACCGAAGACGGCGCTCTGGGCAAGGGCCTGGTTCCGTCCGGCGCTTCCACTGGTGAAGCTGAGGCTTGGGAGCGTCGCGATGGCGACAAGTCCGTTTACGGCGGCAAGGGCGTGCTCAACGCCGTCAAGGCCGTGAACGAGGAGATCGCCCCGAAGATCATCGGTATGGATGCCGCCGACCAGCGTGCTCTCGACAACCTGATGATCGAGCTCGACGGCACTCCGAACAAGGGCCGTCTCGGCGCCAACGCCATCCTGGGCGTGTCCCTGGCCGCCCTGTACGCCTCCGCCGAGTCCGCCGACATGCCGCTGTACCGCTACCTCGGCGGCACCAACGGCCACATCCTGCCGGTGCCGAACATGAACATCATGAACGGCGGCGCCCACGCCGACTTCGCCACCGACATCCAGGAGTACATGATCTCCCCGTACGGCTTCGACACCTTCTCCGAGGCCCTGCGCGCCGGCGTCGAGGTCTACCACACCCTGAAGAACGTCCTGAAGAAGGACGGCCTGGCCACCGGCCTGGGCGACGAGGGTGGCTTCGCCCCGAAGATGAAGTCCAACAAGGACTCCCTGAAGTACATCGTGGACGCGATCTCCGCCGCCGGCTACGAGCCCGGCAAGCAGATCGGCATCTGCCTCGATGTCGCCTCCTCCGAGTTCTACAACAAGGAGACCGGCAAGTACCACTTCGAAGGTGCCGATCGCGACGCCGCCTACCTGCTCGACTTCTACGAGCAGCTCATCGAGGAGTTCCCGATCGTCTCCATCGAGGATCCGTACCAGGAAGAGGGCTGGGACGACTGGGCGAAGATCACCGCCAAGCTCGGCGACCGCCTGCAGTTCGTCGGCGACGATCTGCTCGTGACCAACCCGAAGCGTCTGGCCAAGGGCATCGAGCTCGGCGCCGCCAACTCCCTGCTGGTCAAGCTCAACCAGATCGGTTCCGTCACCGAGACCCTCGACGCCATCGAGCTGGCCACCGCCAACGGCTTCACCTCCATGGTGTCCCACCGCTCCGGTGAGACCCCGGACACCACCATCTCCGACCTCGCGGTCGCCAAGAACACCCGTCAGATCAAGACCGGCGCCCCGGCCCGTGGCGAGCGCGTTGCCAAGTACAACCGCCTGCTCGAGATCGAGGACGAGCTTGGTTCCGAGGCCGTGTATGCCGGCTACAGCGCGTTCAAGGCCTGCAAGAAGTACACCAAGTGATCGCCTGCGGCAGTCTTCCTCATATGGGGTGATCCCCATATAGGGTGACGCGCCGAGCGTAAGCGATGCCCGTCGTGTTCGTTCGTCGAACGCGGCGGGTATTTTCGTGCATATGACACGCTCAGGCAAGAATCAATTTCGCATCCATTCGGGGCCTATTGCGTTCTTCCTCTCCATCATCCTGATTGTCATCGGCTCGATCCAGCTTGTCTCCACTTTTCATACGTATGCGGTCAATCTGTCGGAGCTGAACACCCTGCGTAAAACGGAAGCTGCGCTGGTCGAGAAGAATCAGGATCTGGTCAACGATATCGCGCGTTGGAACGATGACGAGTATGTGGCGGCGCAGGCCCGTGAACGGCTCGGCTTCGTGTTCCCCGGCGAACAGGCCATCCGCGTGCTCCATCCGGAGGCTGTGACGGGGCAGACGGACTCCTCGTCCGATTCCGCGCAGACCGATACGTCCGGGTCGGACCCGTTGCCCTGGTATCAGGAGTTGTCGTATGCTTTCGAGCAGGCCGACGCCGGACGGTCCGACGCCGCCACGTCCACGTTGTCCGGGGAGAGCGGCGGCAGCGCTGGTTCCGATGCCGCGACGCCGGATCAGGGTTCGTCGTCGCAGCCGTAAATTGCAAGGAAGGTACCTAATGACACCAGATGATCAACGGTTTGCGGCTTCATTGGCCGACAAGCGTCTTGCGGAAGGCGCGTCGAGCCGCGACATAGCTCGCGTGACGGCGCAGCTCGGCAGATACCCCCGTGGCATGGTGGCGGTCGGGGCGCGTTGCGTATGCGGAAACCCGTTGGCGGTGGTGACCCGTCCGCTGCTGCCCGGCGGCATCCCGTTCCCCACCACGTGCTATCTGACCAGCCCGGAAGCCGTCAAGGCGGTGTCCCATGTGGAGGCGTCCGGCGACATGGCGTTGTACACCTCGATGATCGGGCAGGACGAGCGGGTGCGCCAAGCCTATGAGCGTGCGCACGACCTGTATCTGGCGTTCCGGCATGTCCTGGCTCAGCGCTTGGGCGACGGCGAAGAGCATCTCGCCAATATCAGTGCCGGCGGCATGCCGGTGCGCGTGAAATGCCTGCATGCGCTGGTCGCCCAGTCCCTGGTGATGGGACGGGGTGTCAACCCGATCGGCGACATGGTGCTGGATCGGGTTCGCGGCGAATTCGATCCCCGGGTATGCCGTTGCGGCCGGTTGGACGTCGAAGGCGACGACAGGACCGTCGACGGCGGTCGGTGAAAGGCACAAGGATACGGAAGGATACAGGGGAGCGGCGTTGAACGTGAATGAGGCGAATGGCCGGTCGGTGACCGTGGCCGGCATTGATTGCGGCACCAATTCGATACGGTTGAAGATTTCCCGTGTGGACGGGCGCGGCTATGAGGACCTGCTGCCGCGCGTGCTGCGCGTGGTCCGGCTCGGTCAGGGCGTTGACCGCACCCACCGTTTCGCCCAGGACGCGTTGGACCGCACGTATGAGGCGGCCAGGGAATTCGCTGACATGCTGGCCGAATACCGCATCGACGGCGTGCGGTTCGTGGCGACGTCGGCCACCCGGGACGCCGAGAACCGCGAGGAGTTCGAACAGACGATCGAAAACATCCTCGGTGTTCGCCCTGAGGTGATTCCCGGCACGGAGGAGGCGCGTCTGAGTTTTCTGGGCGCCACCAGCGTGCTCGATGCGCAGCTGGGCGGCGGGCGACTGGCGAAGCCCCCGTATCTGGTGGTGGATTTGGGCGGCGGATCCACCGAACTGGTGCTTGGAGGCGACGGCGTCGAGGCGTCCGCCGACGCGGTGACCCACGCGTTCTCGATGAATATCGGTTCGGTGCGTATGACCGAACGGCATCTGCACACCGATCCTCCCACCGAAGCGGAGATCACCGAGGCGATCGCGGATATCGATGCGCATATCGACGAGGCCCATCGGAGCGTGCCGTTCGAACGCACCGGAACGATCATCGGAGTGTCCGGAACGGTGACCACCATGACCGCGCTGCAGCTGGGCCTGCCCGAATACGATCATTCGGCGGTGGACGGCAAGCGCGTCCGTATTGACGACATCACGGCGGTCGACGACCGGTTCACGCGCATGACGCGTGCGGACCGGCGTGCATACAAGACCATCCATCCCGGCCGCGTCGACGTGGTGGGCGGCGGCGCCCTGGTGTGGAACCGCGTGCTCGCCAAGGTGGCGGAGTCGGCCAACCGGCTGAAGCCGGCCGGCGATGACCGCATTGATTCCTATGTGGCCAGCGAGCACGGCTTGCTGGACGGCATCGTGCTTGACTATGGCCGCCGCCTGTTGGCGAACGGTTAGCGGACGCTTCCGCTCTGGCGCGAACGTCCCGCCTCATGGCATAATATCTGTGTCCCGCTGCGCGCGCGGCGGGCATGCGCCGCCCCCGTGGCGAAATGGTATACGCAGTCGACTTAAAATCGATCGCTTCGGCTTGCGGGTTCGATTCCCGCCGGGGGCACTTTTTTCCAGGAACCGCCAGAAATGGCGGTTTTCTTGTAATTTCAAGGAATTTCGCGCGTTTGGAATCCATGGACGGCGTCAACGCTCGCACGGGATTCGACGTGTGGAATTTTCGATCAGGCCCGCCGCTTGCCACGGTGGGCCTGCGCATACCTGAGTGTGGGTTGGCCCGGCGTCGACACGGCAGGGGACCGCACTCCCCGGAGAATTCGACGAGATACGTCTTTGGGGGGGGGTATCTCTGATTCCAGAGCACTTGCGGGTTGTGCCGCGGAATGCGTCGCGAGGAGGAGATGGAGCCATGAGTGTCCGTATGGGAAGGCGAGTCTTCGGATATGCGGGAGTGGCGCCGCGTCACGCCGCGGAACGCCGGATTCTGAGGTTTGCGTCGGCGTTTCTGGCGTCGGTCATGGTGATGTGCGTATGCGTCGCGAGCGCCTTTCCGGCGTCCGCGGACGCCATCGCCCGTGACGGGTCGGCTTCAGGGGTGAAACTGCCGGCCGACTGGGATGCCACCATGGCCAAGTACTTTCCCGACGAGGTGCTGCGCGAGGCGGTTGACTTGGAGGTTCGCAGCGAATTTGCCGGACAGGACCTCTCCTCCGAATCCGTGGATGATGTGCTGGCGGATGTTACGGGCCCCTATGATAATGGGCATTGGGACTTATATTCGACGTATGAGAAACTTGGTACTTCCGAGCGCATCAAGTCGTTGAACGGCATCCAGTATCTTCAGAGTCTTACTCTTATTGACACGGCTGATCAGGTTCCAGGCAGGCGAAACAAGGGGGTGGGCCTGCAGATGCTTGCGTTCCCGGGCATTGCGCAACCGACGCATGATCAATGGGAAGCGGGCCAGCACGAGTACGTACCGGATTTAAAGATCTGGAATGAAGTTCTGCATGTCTTCCCTGCGAAGCTGTATCCGGATACCAGCAAGGATGAGGTGAATATCCCGGTTAGCACGACTAATAACGATATAGGTCTAAGCCAGATTTATTATCATCACACCCCCGCGCTCACATATGTCCGCGACGGCAGGGGCGGCAAGCGGGTCACCTTCGAGGCCGGCATATACAGCATCCCGGACAACGCCTCGTACGACACCAATGACGAGAGCGAAGGCCTGGTGCCGATCTTCGGCCAATCCAATGACCCGATGACGGACTTTAACTTCAACACCATCGCGGGGCTGACCGGCTACGATACCAACAACCGGGATGGGTTCACGGTCACCACCGACGCGAACGCAGCCATCGGGGGACAGCTGGCGAAAAACGTCGGTTACTTCAATGCCGTGGCGAGTTTTGACGGCAGGGGCCGGAGGGACATATATTCCTTCAGCTACGCGTATGAGATGACCCTGGACTACCTGAGCACGGTCAAGCAGCAAAGCACGATCACCACGCTCGGCGATTTCACCTTCAAGAAGACCAGCGACACCAATCCGAATCTCGGCCTTGGGGGCGCCCGGTACCGGATCATGCGCGACGGGAAATACCTGCTGGGCAGCGTGGACGGCAGCACCGGCACC
>DBKS01000057.1:0-32435 GCA_002298605.1 Bifidobacterium sp. UBA744
CCGAAGTCGTCCAATCGTACCAGAACGCGGTCGCCGCCGCCGATACGGCGAAACTGAACGCCGAATGGGGCGCGGCCGAAACATACAACGAAAACCTGAAGGGCGACCCGGTGCACGACCCGTTCGTGTCGGGAAGCGGATACGTGCTGCCCACCAACTACACCAGCGTGCTCAACATGAACGGTGACGGCGTGATGGGATATCTCGACATCAAGCGCATATCCCTGCGCCTGCCGATCTACCACGGCGTCTCCGAGGATGTGCTGTCCAAAGGCGTCGGACATCTGCGCCAGACCGCGTTGCCGATCGGCGGCAAAGGCACCCGTTCCGTGCTCGCGGGGCATCGCGGGTTGCCGTCCGCCGAACTGTTCACCCGGCTGGGGGAGATGCGCCAGGGCGACCTGTTCTGGATCGACGTGCTCGGCAGGCAACTCACCTACAAGGTCGTGGAAGTCAGCGTGATAGACCCGCAGGACCTCGACAAGCTGCAGCCCGACCCGAACCGCGACCTGGTGACCCTGCTGACATGCACGCCCTACGGCAAAAACACGCAGCGGCTGCTGGTGACGGGCGAGCGCACCGAGGACGTGCCGGAGAACTCCGACGAGGCGGGCGGCGCGTCGAGAATCCCGAACTCGATGGACTGGTGGGTGCGCGCCGGGCTGCTGGCTGGCGGCGTGACGTTGCTTTCGACGCTCGGTGCCCGAATCTGGTGGAAACGGCGCGGCCGGCATGCGATTCCGCGGGGGCGCGGAGGACGACGGGCGCCGTGACGGCGACGCCCGTCGGGGCCGGTGCCGCACCGCCACGGTTGCAACGGCACGAACCCGTAACGTCAATGGTGTACACATGACGATTGTCTTGAATCGTTGTGGCCTATGAGCAATCGGGAGGGCGGACTATGGCGGGCAAAGCGGCGGAACCCTATCGGGACGGTCAGATCGAGGGCGGACTGCCCTCGCTGATGGTACAGGGCGTGGTTGCGGCATCGGTGGCATGCGTGGGCGAGCTCATCTGCGCGCCGATCTACGCGGGGATGGCGCATCTCGCGATTGTCCCCTGGGCGATGGTCGCGTGCCTGCTGGCCGTCGCATACACCTATATCGTCGGGTTCGCCCTGCTGTGGGCGGCGTCCTCACTGTCCCACGGCGTGCGCAGCGCCAAGCTGACGCCGCTGGTGTACGGCGGCGTGGGACTGTTCGGATTCTGCGCCTGGGGCGTGTTCGTGATGCCGGCCATGGTGAATTCCTTCGCCCAGCCGCAGGGACTGGCCGCCATGACCGTGGGGCAGACCGTCGCCACGGGCTTCAACTGCGCGGCGATCGGATTCGCCGCCTTCTTCTTCGCCTACGTGCTGCATCCGCGCCTTGCCGCCAGACGCGGCGCGGTGTTCGCGCTCGGCGGATTCACCATCCTCGTCGCGGCGCTTGGCGTGTTCTTCGCGTCGCGCATGTACGGGGTGCTGTATTGACGATTCGCCGCCCGTTTGCGGCGGTGGTAGGATATGCGGTTATATGCCGTTCGATGTATTTGAAGGAGCAATATGGCTGAATCGCTGATGCCGAAGGTGAACGCCGAATTCGGTGCGACCCCGGTGCTTGAGTTTCCCACTGAAACCGCGCCCGCAGGCCTGAAGTCGGTGGAGATTGTTGAGGGCGACGGTCCGATGGTTCGCCGCGGGGACACCGTGACCGTGAACTATCATGGCGTGGTGTGGGGCAAGTCCGAGCCCTTCGACTCGAGCTTCAACCGTCATCAGCCCGCCAGCTTCGGCATCGGCGTCGGCCAGGTCATCAGGGGTTGGGACCAGACCGTGCCGGGCCATAACGTCGGCTCCCGTCTGGTGGTTTCCATTCCGCCGGAGTACGGCTACGGTTCGCGCGGCGTGCCCCAGGCGGGCATTGGCGGTACCGACACCTTGGTGTTCGTGATCGACATCATCTCCACTCGTTGATCGAACAAGTACGCATCTTCGGGGCGTCGGCGCGGTGCGTCGGCGCCTTGGCGATAAGGGGAAGGAACATTCATCATGGCAGAGGAAAAAACCGTTCTGCTGACGCAAGAGGCCTATGACAAGCTCAAGCAGGAGCTCGCATACCGCGAAGGCGAGTATCGCGACGAGATCACCGAGCGTATCGCCGCGGCCCGTGCGGAGGGCGACCTTTCCGAGAACGGTGGCTATCAGGCTGCGCGCGAGGCGCAGAGCAAGAACGAGGGCCGTATCAACGAGCTGATCGTGAAGCTGCGCAACGCCAAGATTCTCGAGGCGCCCAAGGCCGGTACCGTGGGCAACGGCTCGCTGGTCACCATCGTGCTTGCCGGCCGTGAAATGAGCTATGTGCTGGGGTCGCGCGATATCGCCGTGGCGACCGATTATGACGTCATCAGCCCCGAATCTCCGATCGGCGCCGCCATCAATGGCGCCAAAGTGGGCGATGAGGTGAGCTATCAGGCGCCGAACGGCCGTCAGATCACCGTGACGATCAAGGACGCGAAGCCTCTCGAGGCCTGACGCGAATTTCCAGGAACCGGCCGGTGGGCGGGGCGACGGATTCGTCCCATCCGCCGGCCGATTCGTATCGGGCCGCCGCGGCGCCGCCCCGGCCTACCAAAGCGCCACAATGACCATGTAGATCGCCACCATGTGGCAGGCGTAGCCGGCGACGGTGCCCACGTGGAAGATTTCGTGGAAGCCGAACACGCGGGGCCATGGATCCGGCTTCCGCAGCGCGTAGACGATGGCTCCGGCGATGTAGCACGCCCCTCCGGAGGCCAGCAGCACCACGACGGCGGGGCCGGCGACGGGGGAGAGCCAGAACAGTCCCATGAAGGCCACGCCGGACACGCCGAAGACGATGTAGGTGATGGTGTAGAGCCAGCGGGGTGCATTGATCCAGATGACGTGGATCACCAGGGCTATCGCCGTGCACGTCCACATGCCGATGATGATGAGATTGCGCCAGAACGGTTCGAGGGCGAAGGACACCGGCGTGTAGGTGCCGGCTATCAGCAGAAAGATGTTCATGTGGTCGATGCGCCGCAGCACATCGGTGACGCGGGGACTCCAATCGCCAAGATGATAGGCAGCCGAATTGGTGAAAAGCACCAGCGAGCATGTCATGAAGATCGCGCAGGCCCATTTCAGCGCCGCGAAGGGGGCGAGGCAGATCAGGACGATGCCGGCCGCCAATGCGAGCGGGGCGGCCACTGCGTGGATCCAGCCGCGCAGCAGCGGCTTGGGGCGGCCATGGACGTCAAGACGCACCTTGCGCTCGACTTCGGCGGGGGCGATGCCTTCGATGCGTGCGGCGCGCTCCTGCGATTTGGCGATCACCTTGCTGGCCCGTTCCTCGGCCTTCAGCCTGATGGCCTCGGCTTTGGCCAACCCGGTGGCGCGCACGGCGTTGGCCCTGGCCTGGAGATGCTCCTCCCGCGCGGCGATGACGGCTTGTCGTTTGGCCTCTATCTGAGGGGTGGTGCGCTTGGACATGCTCCTCCCGTCTGTGGCGCTCCATTCGACCACATAACTTACGCATGCGTAACCTACGATAGCGTAGCTATTGCCGTTCCCGCAAGTCCCCGACGCTCCGAGATACGGCCTGTCTTCTACACTGATTCCTATGGCAGATTTCACGCATATCCTCGCAGCACGACCCGACCTGACCGACGACGACCGCGAATGGCTGCACCATTTGGCGGCTGACTGGCAGGTGATCGCCGATCTGAGCTTCGCGGATCTGATGCTGGTGCTTCAAGACGGGGACGGCAGGTATGTGGTCGCCGAACAGTGCCGTCCGTCCACGGTGATGTCGCTGCGCTTCGACGACGTGGTGGGCAAGGAGGTCTCCGCCGATCTGATCCCCGAACTCGACCAGGCCATGGAATCGAAGGTGGTGTTCCGCTCGACGAGATTGCGCACGCAGGGACGCAATACGATTTGCGACGTGTTCGCCCCGATCCACCATAATGGCAAGACGCTGGGCCTGGTGGTGCGCGAAACGAATATGGCCACTCGCGAATCCAACGGACGATACGAGTCCGAAAGCATCAAAGCCGGCAAGCAGCTGTTCGAGATGATCCCGCGCGGACAGTTCCCCTATAAGGACTCCGTGCTCAATCAGCGGCACAACGCCCGCGTGGCGGACGGCTTCATCATCCTCAATGCGGACGGCATTGTCCGATATGCTTCGCCGAACGCCATCAGCTGTTTCCGGCGGCTCGGCTCGCTGCAGGTCATGCAGGGGCGCTATCTGTCCGAAATCGGCACGACGCTGCTGCATCAGAACGATCCGGTTCCGGAGACGCTGCCGCTGGTGCTGACCGCCAAGGCGCCGGTGGACTCGGAGCTCAACGCCAACCGGTCTGCCGTCTCCCTTCGCTCGCTGCCCCTGTATGACGCGAGCGGCCGCGTGGGCGGCATCGTGCTGTGCCGTGACGTCACCGAGTTGCGTAGGCGCGAGAAGGAGCTCCAGACCAAGGACGCCACCATTTCCGAAGTGCATCATCGCGTCAAGAACAATCTGCAGGCGGTGTCCGCGCTGCTGCGGTTGCAGGCGCGGCGCACCAAGAACGCCGAGGTGAAGAAGGAGCTGGGCGAGGCGCAGCGGCGTGTGCAAACCATCGCGGTGCTTCACGAGGGGCTGAGCCAAAGCGCCGACGAAGTGGTTGACTTCGACAAGGTCATCGACAATCTGCTGCATATGAGCGTTGATCTTGCCACCGAGAGCGATCAGCACATCTCCATCAGCTTCCTGGGCGAATTCGGCATGATGCCGGCGCAGGACGCCACGCCGCTGTCGCTGGTGCTGACCGAGCTGGTCACCAACGCGGTCGAGCATGGGTTCGAGGGACGCAAGGAGGGCCATGTCACGATTTCCGTCGGCCGCAGCGGCAACACCCTCAACGTTGTGGTGGAGGACGACGGCAACGGCCTGAACGCCGAATCGCATGAGGGCATGGCCCGTTCGTCAGGCTCCGGCTTGGGCACGCAGATCATCAACACCTTCGTGACGAACGATTTCGGCGGCACGGTGCGTTGGGAGCCCCGGCGCGAGGGCGGCACGCGTGTGGTGCTTGACATGACGCTTCGCGCGGCCCAGGACTGATCGACGGATCTGATCTGTCTATCAGTCCGGTCGACCGCGTCGCCGCAAATATGGATGGGCATGATTGAGGGCCTTGGAACGCTTATGGTTCCAAGGCCCTCAACCTCAACCGTTGGCGGTCTGACCGGCCAGCCTCCGATTCACTGCATCTGCATGGCCTGCGAACGACGGGCGCGCATCGCGCGACGTTTCAGCGCACGACGCTCATCCTCGCTCAGGCCGCCCCAGACGCCGTAATCCTGATTGGTGTCAAGAGCGCACTTGAGGCAGGCGTCAATCACCTTGCAGGTGCGGCACACGGCCTTCGCCTCCTCGATCTGCTGATAAGCGGCACCGGTGTTGCCCACCGGGAAGAACAACTCCGGGTCCTTGTCGCGACAAGCCGCCTTGGCACGCCAATCAAAAGCACTACTCATTTGTTTGTCGCCTTCTTTCAACGAATTCATTCGGTTCCATGATCCGAACACTACAGCTAGCAAAGCACGAATCGATGGACTTTTCAAGGGCAATCACCGCATGGGGCAAAGAGTTTTCACGCCATGCACAGCTGAATGAGCGTGGCCCGACCGTGAATCAGCAGCAGCGCGCGTCCCGGGAGATGCGCGGAGTCGTCGTCAAGTCCTCGCAGGATGTCGGCCGGAATGCCGTGCATGAGATCTCGGGTGCGGTCGGCCGACGGGAAGACGAGACGGGCGGCAAACCGCTGGTCATGGACGAGCCTGCGTGAGGACGCCATGGCGATGGCGAGCAGGGGAGTCCTCCTGGCCAACGCCGTATGCAGCAGCGCCCGGTCCCCGGCGCCGTCCCACAGTGGATCGTCCAGCGCATCGGCGTCATCGAGCAGCAGATAGTCGGATGGTTGGCCGTGGCTCTCGGTATCGAGCGCCCGGCATTGCCCCTTGAGATGCCGCTCGTCCAGACAGCGCCGCAGTAGCCGCAGCAGCGTCGTCTTGCCCCGCCCGGGGGCTCCGACGACAATAAGGGGGAACAATGAGTCCAGCGCGATGTCGCACGGCTCGGTGACGATGCCATTGTCTTGCAGGCCGAGTCGCACGTTGCCGTCGCTTCCGGCGCCCAGACGGGATCGCATGACCATATCGGGCAGGGGAGCGCTGAACAGTTTGGCGGGAACGCTGCCGTGAACCGTTCGCGCGGCGGCGCGCAGACCCTCGACGACAGGCGCGGCGTCAATGGGTTCGGGGCACCGGAATGCCCGTATGCCGGCTCCGTCGCCGATAAGTCCGATTCCGGGGTGCGCGGGAGGCAATCGGGCGGCCAGCGTGGTGCCGAGCATGTCGGACGACTGCAGCGGATCGCGCACTCGTAGGCAGATGTTGAGCGCGATGTTGGCTTTCATGGTCGCCCCGACCTGCGCCATGGGATGTTGCGTGCACGCGATCAGATGCATGCCCAGGGATCGCCCCAGCGACGCCAGACGGACGAGCCGTTCGATCATATCGGGCAGCAGCTGGCGCAGGGCGTTGAACTCGTCGACCACCACAACCAGCCTGGGCGGCGGGTCGGCAAGTTGCGACAGCTGGCTTGCTCCGGCCTGCGCCACGAGTCGTTCCCGGCGGTGCAGCTCGGATTCGATGGCGTTCAGCGCACGACCAGCATGGACGAGGTCGAGATCCGACACGCATCCGACCACATGCGGCAGCTTCTCGAGCGGACGGAAGGTGGCGCCGCCCTTGAAGTCCAGCAGCACCAGGGCGAGGGAGGTCGGAGGATTGCGCACGGCCAGGGCCAGGCACCACTGTTGCAGCAGTACCGATTTGCCTGATCCGGTGGTGCCGGCGACCAGCACATGGGGACCCTCCACCGCCAGATCGACGCATGCCGTCGACCCGTCGGGCGACAGACCGATGGGTGTGGGCGGCGGGGCGTGCCGACTCCGGCGGTCGGCGTCGGCGGTCGTGGCATATGGTTGGGCGTCCAGCCAGCATCGGGTCGCATAGCGCCAGACGGTGAGGGCGTCCGACCCCGGAAGTCCCACAAGCGCATACCACGAACTGCGCGGAATGGCCATGATCGACTCGACGGTGGCGGATTCCGGCGTGGCGTGGATTGCGGTCCGGTCAAAAGTGTGACGTGATTGGACAGCTGCATCGTCGACTCCGGCGTCGTGGCCGCGGCGACGGGAACGCATCAACATCAGCGAGGCGAAGCATCCCATCAATGTCGGCAGGCACAGAGGCAGGATCATCCACCGCCCTTCGGCGATCATGAAGGATGCCATTGCCAGTTGGGCGCAGGCGGGGGCCGCCATGCTCATGACAAGCCATGGCGATTCCGCTCGCGATGATTTCGATGTCGTATGACGACGCTCCGACGATCCCATATCCCAATCCTGAGAGCTCAGGGCATGGGGGTCAAATGGGGGAGGGAATGTGCGCGAATGTGGCTGAACCCGCCCTCTACTGGCCCCCAACGGTGCCGGGGGCGTGCGTTCCGTTCGCCAGCTGCGAAAACAGTTCGGTGTTGCGGGTGGCGTCGAGCAGCACCGACGATCCCACGCCTGCGCCGCGATAATCCGCATTCGTCCAATACACGCTGCCCGTCACGCCCTGCTCGCCGGAAGCGCTTTTGAAGGCGAGTGCCATCTGCGCCAGCGACCAGGGGCTGGCCTGCTCGTCAACCGTCAGCGCTCCGAGCCCTGTCTGGATGAGCGACCTGACGGTGGAGACATTCGTGAGCGTCTCTTTGCTGGACGCCTTCGACGCGATGGCGCCGATTACCTGACGTTGCCGTTCGGCGCGACCGAAATCGCCCTTCGGATCCGAGTAGCGCATACGGGAGAAGGCCAGCGCGGTGGAACCGTCGGCGGTATGGCACCCGGCCTGCCAGTTCAGCCCGGATTTTTCGTCGTGCACCGTACGGTCGTAGCAGAGATCGACGCCGCCGAGGGCGTTCACCACGTTCTGCAGGCCCCCGAAGTGGATCATGGCCGCGTGGTCGATCTTCATGCCGGTGATCCGCTCGACCACGCCGGTGAGGGCCGGGTATCCGGCGTACTGGGCGACGGAGTTGATCTTCATTTTCTTGCCATTGACCTCGACAAGGGAGTCCCGGGGGATGGAGATCAGCGAACTGTTGCCCGACGTGGGTTTGGTGAGCACCAGAATGGTGTCGTTGCGGAATCCCTGGGTGGCGTCGTTGATGCCGGTGCCGTCATCGGCGTCACGCTCGTCGGATCCCAGGATCAACCAGGTTTGCGGCGCCGTGTTTGCGGCGCTCGTCAGCATGTTCTGCCTGTCCAGCTGTCCATTGACCCAGTTCCATGCGGAGACGGTGCCGAGGCCTGCGACCAGCGCCACTATGAGGAATGCCGTCAGCAGCATATGCGCCGGACGTCGTCTGCGTCGTGCCGCCACCCTGGAACGGGATGGACGGGTCGCCCGCCGCGCCGGGGCCGCCGGGGTCTGGGCGTCGCCGGACGCCGCGCTGGCCCGGTGCGCGGATCGTCGCGGTTGCGCGGCGGGCCGACCGGATGCGGACGCCCGGCCCGGCGAGAAACTGGGGGGCGTCGAACTTCTGCGGGCCGTCCCGGAGGGAATGAAACTGGGAGGCGTGTCTCGCGGATCGAATGAGCCTGTTGGCTTCGTCATGGCACCTCCCGAAACTGCTGTAACTGGTTGCCAGTGGTAACACACATCAATGTGAAGAAATGTTGATGATGCCGAGTCCTCGACAGTAACGGCACAACCGCCTCTCGCCGCGCCGCGTCGGCCGAAGGCGAAATATACCACAGATGTCATAAAAACCGCGTATTGACACAAGCGTAATTTGACAAACCGCAAGTTGCACGTGTGTAATTTAGAGCGTAACTATTCCGGCGACAAGGAGAGGAAGCATGCTGGGCGCGCACGATGATGCTTCCGACGATCCGCTATCCGAGCTGTGGGGACTCTTTAGACCGGACGAGGATCTTTCGTGGCAGCACAAGGCGCTGTGCGCGCAAACGGATCCCGAGGCGTTCTTTCCCGAGAAGGGCGGATCCACCAGAGACGCCAAACGGATATGCGCCCGGTGCGAGGTGCGCGAACAGTGCCTGCAGTGGGCGATCGAGCACGACGAGCGTTTCGGCATCTGGGGCGGTATGAGCGAGCGCGAGCGTCGCCGCTACAAAAAGGAGCAATCCAAAGAACAGGCATGACGGGCCGTAGACTAGAAACCATGACTTTCAATACTTCTGCAGCCGCGGGAGTCCAGCACCTGTTGGCGAACCTGCTGAACACGCGTCCGCACACCGGGCAACAGGACGTCGACGACACGGTGGCCGCCGTGATAACCGTTGAAAACGATCTGCGGTTCCTGGGTCCCACCGTTCAGGCGGTGCTGTCGCAGCACGTATTGCCCGGGACCATTGTCGTCGCCGATTGTTCGGGGCGGACCACGACCTCCGTGTATTCCACGTTCGAGGTGATCCGTCCGCGCACCACGAGGCTTGACCATTTCCCGGAAGTCGCCTCCGTGCAGGTGCAGATCGTCGGAGCCTCCGGAGCCCTGTCGTTCGGCGACGCGGTGGGCAAGGCGCTGGGCCGGGCCCATATCGGCGACGGCACCAAATACCTGTGGCTGCTGCATGACGACTCGCGTCCGGCGTCCGAGACCTGCCTGGAAAAGCTCGTCGAAGCTCATCGCAACGCACCGACGGCGTCCATCATCGGCGCCAAGCAGCTCGATTGGGAGGCCTCCACCCTCCATGACGTCGGATCATATGCGGCCCCGGGGCATAAGGTCTCCTCGCTGGTGGTGGACGGCGAGCCGGACCAGGAGCAGTACGACGGCCGTCAGGACGTGTTCGCGGTTTCGCTCGCCGGCGCATTGGTGCCGCTGTCCGTGTGGAACGAGCACCGGGGAGTGATCCCCTGGATGACGACGTTCGGGGAGTCGAAGGACCTCTGCCGGCGTGTCTGCCTCGGCGGAGGGCGCGTCCTGGTGGAACCGAAGGCGGTTATCGCGCATCGTCGCGCGCGGTTCGAAGGCGTTCGGTCCCGTTCCGGCGCCCCGCTGGACGACGGCGACCGAGTCAACTACCATCTGGCGGTCATCACAGCCCAATGGCGGTACCGCATCACCGACATCGGCATGCCGGCATGGCCGTTGCAATGGCTGTGGCTGCTGCTGCGCTCCGTCGTGATGCTGCTCGTCCGCCTGTTCGACAAGCAACCCTATGAGGGGCTGTGCGAATTGGCGCTGCCGTGGCGGGCGCTGGTCAATCTTCCCAAGGCCTCGTCGGCGCGGCGCCGCGTGAGGAGGGCTGCGCGGGTTTCGCTGGCGCAATTGAACCAGCTCGTGGCCAACCGAATGCAGATGAAGCGTTGGAGGGAACGTCTGCTCGCGTTCGAATCGCAGCGCGACGTCGTACTGCTCAGCCCTCTGGCCAAGCTGCACCTCAAACGCCAGTGGCGTATCCGTGCGGCTTGGGCGGCCACCATGACGGTGGGGCTGACGCTCGCCATGGGCGTGACGCGATGGAATGTGGTGCTGGCTCTGTTCTCCGGCGGATCCCTCGTCTCCGACCGCCTGCTGTCCACGGGCGCGTCCTTTGCGCAGGTCTGGCAATCCGCCACGACGGCATGGAGCTACGGCATGGGACTGGGCGTCAGCGGACCGCCCCACCCCTTCCTGCTGGTGCTTGGCCTGGCGAGCATCGTCACGGGCGGTCATGTCGCCGTGGCGATCGCGTTGATGTACCTGCTGTCCGCCCCGTTGGCGGCGCTGTCGTTCTGGGCCCTGGCGGGAACGTTCACCCGTTCCAATGCGGTGCGTGTCGCTGGCGGTGTAATGTGGAGCGCCCTTGCGGCCGCCATGGGACTGTATCATGACGGCGATCTGCCGATGATGGTGGTGATGGTCTTCCTGCCGGCGGCGTTTGCGTTCACACTGCGGGCCGTCGCCATGAACCTGACCGAGGAGCCCGTTCGCCCCGAACCTTCGGTGCAGAGCGCCGCGCTGGCCTCGCTGTGTTTCATTCCCGTGATCGACGCCGAGCCGCAGCTGCTGCTGCCGCTGACCGTGACCTTCCTGGCGATTATGGTGCTGGTGCGCCGTCATCGTCTGATGCTGCTGCTCATCCCCGTGCCCGCCGCCTTCTCGCTGGCCCCGACATTGGTCAACGTGGTGGGCAACATGGGTGCGGGACAGTGGCGCGAGCTGTTCGCCGACGCCATGGTCGCGTCGACCGCCTCCGCGGGCTCCCCGCGCTCCATGAGCCTGATGGATGTGATCATGCAGGCCTTTGGCGTCGATTTGGACTCCATGTCGACTGCGTCCGGAACCTCCGGAACGGCGTTCCCCGAGTCGGTGGCGTCCTGGATAGTCCAGTCGCCTGCCCGTCATGCGGGATTGCTGATTTCCATGGCATGCATCGCGCTGATCGCCGTGGTGGCGCTGCTGCTGCCGCAGGTCCTGCGCGTGTCGCGCATGATGTGGGTGGCGATCGTCGCCGGCGCCGCGCTGTCCCTGGTGTCGCCGCGCATCGCCGTGGGACTGGACGCCGACGGGGCCGTGTCCGGATCGGTGCTCCCGGGATTCGCCCTGCTGTGCATGGGTCTGCTTGCCTGCATGAGCATGGTGGCCGGTACCGCGGTCAAACGCTTCGCCCCGTTGGATGACCTGCATGCCACGGATCGTGGCATCCGCCAGTCGCTGTCGTGGCCGTCCGCCGGCCGCATGCTGCTGACCATCGTGATGATCTGCTGCGTTGGCCTGTGGGGCTGGTCCGGATACGCGCGCACGATGTCGGCGGGAGGTGTGACCGTTGCCCGGCAGGGTCTGCCGATGGTGGCGGTCGACTATCTGCAGCAGGATCCCTCCCATCGTATTCTGGCCGTCCAGGCCGAATCGTCCACGATGATGGATTTCACCGTCATGCGCACCGCCCGCGGGGAGCTCATCGACAATTCCCCGTTGGTCAGCGCCTTCGTCGCGTCGGGACGGCAGGAGCAATCCACCGAGACCATGGCTTCCGCGCTGGCCAGCCTCCTGTCGAATAGCGACGCCGAGGCGGTGCAGACGCTCAGCGATCTGGGATTCGGCGGCATATACGTCGTTGCCGACGAGTCCGAATCCACTGTCGATTCGGCATATGACGATCTGGTGTCCCATATCACCGCCTCCGAGGGCACGCAGAACGTGGTGAGCGGATCGTCCGGCACGTATTTCCGCCTGACTTTGAACGACACGACGACGCAGGGCGTCGATGTGGCATCCGAAACCGCCATGCGCTCCAACGGCTGGCGGTTGGCATGGCTCTGGTGCCTTGGCCTCATCGTGGCGGTGTACTGTCTGGTGGCGCTGCCGTCCGCGCGCAAACGAGAGCAGGAGTGGGTATGAGCAAGAACAAACAGGGACTTCCTGCACAACGATCCGCCGGCACGATGCTGGCGGCCGGTGTCACACTGGTTCTTCTGGTCGCCTGTCTGGCGGCGCTGTTGGTGGTGAGACCGCTGCCGGCATGGGTTGACCGTGCGGCGCAGTCCTCGTCGGCGCTTGAGCAAACCGTCAGTCAGCGGATGGTCGAGACGTATTGTCCGGCACGCATGTCGTTGGCCGACACGTCGCAATACGGTGACAGCGAGTTCCAGGTCTCCCAGGGTGACGTCGCGTCGTCCTCCCGGTATTCGGCGTTCGGGGCGATCTACCGTTCCACGGTGAGCACACTGTCGGGCGAGAACTCCAATGATCTGAAGGATTCCGATCCGACTGACGAATCGGCGGTGCATGTGATGGCAGGCAACGCAGATCAGGGGTCGCTGCTGCAGCAAACGCAGCTTCTAGAGGCTTCGCAGGGCACCGGCGTCGCGTCAGCCACCGCATCGTGGGCTTCGCAGGGGGATCTGAGGGGATTGGCGGCCACCTCCTGCGCAGACAGCTCGCTGACGCACGCCTTCCTGCTTCCCGGCACCCAAACCGGCTGGAGTCAGCAGATTGTCGTGGCCAACTCCTCCTCCCAGGCCACGTCGGTCAGCGTTCAGGTATGGGGAACAAGCCAGACCGGGGGATTGACTCTTGCCACCAGCGGCAGCCTGACCGTGAACGCCGATGGCGAAACCGTATACGATTTGTCCGCCGCCGCTGCGAACCAGGATGGTCTGTACGTCACGCTGACGAGCCAGAGAACGCCGGTGCATGCGCTGGTGCGCGTTGTCGCGATGAACGGTTTGACCGCGCAGGGCAGCGATTATGTGGCTGAGACTTCCGAAGCCTCGCAGATGATCGCCATCGCCGGGGTGAAGGGCGTTTCGTCGGCGCGCGTCCTGCTGTTCGCCGATCAGAATACGTCGGTGTCGTTGTCGTGGATCACGCCCAATGGGCTGGTCGCGGCGACGTCCCATGACGTGACTGCCTCGCAGGTCGGCGTGGTCGATCTTGGCGCGCCTCCGGCCGATGCGGTGGGAGTGGGCGTCACCGCCGATCAGCCGGTGCGGGCGTCGGTGGTGGTGACGCGCAACGGGGACGGCGGCCAGTCCGATTTCGCCGTGCTGTCCTCCGGCGAGCAGTCCGTGTACAGCGCGGCGGCGGTTCCCGACCAGGTCGAGGCATCCCTGGCGGTGTCGAACGTCACCCGCGCCGATACGTCGGTGACCTTCGATGGCTACGATGCGGATGGCAGGCATGTGGGGGCGAAGGATGTCACCCTGGGTGCCAATTGCGCCCAGACCATATCGTTGTCCGATCTTGGTGACAACGTGGCCGTCGTACGGCTGCATGACGAGCGCCAAACGGTTTCATGGAACGTCATGCTGCAGCGCCAGAGTCTCGCCGATGCGGGCGTCGGCGCCGTCGCGGCGATCGGGTCGACGCCCCTGTCGGTTGCGCACGCCACGATCTACGCCAATCCGAGGCAGGGGGTCGTCAAATAAGCCGTGGCGCCGGTCACATCCCCCAGTCCGGGTCGATTTCCTCCGGGCGCCTGCCGTAGAGTTCCGCGATTCGGCTCACCATTTCGTCGCGAATAAGCATCTGAAGCTCCATGCGGCTATGCGTCTCCATCTGCATGGGCATGCGGTACAGCACGATGCGCGCCGGTATGCCGTGACTCGCCGGAAACGCACGGGAGAGGCAATTGGGCTCGTCCTCCCATGGCGCGGGATCCGAGGCCGGTACATCCTCCACGGCGAACTGCACGGGACGGATCAGTTCCGGCCATGCTCCGTTCAGGCGCTTGAGATTGCCCGCCACCATGTCGTCGAACATGCCGGATCTGGTGCGGTAACGCGGCAGTCTCACGCCGAAGGTCGGGCGTCGGCATCCACGGCCGTGGGTGTCGCGGTAGATCTTGTCCGTCCAGGGTGGGGTGAATGACTGTCTCATGCCGGTCACCCTAGTCTCATGGGCGTATAAGACGTGGTGCGGCACGTCGGCCCGCCGCCTGTTTCACGTCGCAAGGTGTTACGATACTGAAAAGTTTGATGGGAGCGAAAGTTCGATGGGGACGCTCGGACGTACAGGAGGTCGCATGGCAGTCGTCATAGAGGATTCTTGGAGGGATCTTGATCTTGGGGCGATAGGCGCGCGCGCGAAGGCGGCGGGATTCGACCTGGACAACACGCTGGCACGTTCGAAGATGCCCATGCGCGAGGACATCGCCGAGGCGTTCTGCGAGTTGACCCATGTGATGCAGGTCGCGGTGATATCCGGCGGCAGTTACGAACTGTTCGTCAGGCAGATTCTGAACGTTGTCGGTGATCGTGCCGATCTGGGCAACCTTCACCTCATGCCCACTTCGGGAACGCGGTATTACCGGTATCGCGACGGCCGATGGGTCTGTCTGTACCGGCATGATCTGCCGGCGGCGCGGCGGCGCGCGGCGATGGAGTCGCTCGAACGCCATGCCCGCGAACTGGGATTGTGGCGTGAGCAGGTGTGGGGGGAGCGCATCGAGGACCGCGGCAGCCAAATCACCTTCTCCGCATTGGGCCAGTCCGCACCGGTTGAGGCCAAAGAGTCCTGGGACCCCGACAACAGCAAGAAGAATGCGCTGCGGGCCGCCGTGGCCGCCGATCTGCCCGATCTGCTGGTGCGTTCCGGAGGCTCGACCAGCGTGGACGTCTCCGCCCATGGCGTGGACAAGGGGTATGCGGTTCATGAACTGGCGCGCATACTGGGCGTCGAGGTGGCGGACATTGTATTCATCGGCGATCGCATGGATCCCGACGGCAATGACTATCCGGCCGCTCAGGCCGGCACCATGCCGGTGAGGGTGCATGGACCGGAGGACACGCTTGCGGTGATCCGGCGGCTGGTCGCAGCACGCCAGGCCGGCGAATAGGGGTATGCCATGGTCGGAGTGCCGGGGGCGATGGGGGCGTGGCTCGCTGAGATCCGGGATCTGCTGATTCCCCGGGGATGCGCCGGATGCGACCGCCCCGACTATGCGCTGTGCCCGCGTTGCGCGACCGAATTTCGGCAGTGCGAGGCATGGCGTGAACCCGTCAGCGGCGTCGCCTGCTATGCCTGCGCGTCATACCGGGGTTTCGCGCGGCGAGCGGTGCTGAGCTGGAAGGACCATGGCGATCTGGAACTTGACGCCGTGTTCTCGGACGCCATCGCGCGGATGGTTCGCTCCTGCGTGGCGGCCGGCCGGCTGGACCGCTCCGGCGTGCCCGTCGGTTCGCAGGCGCCTGTCCTGGTGGTTCCGGCGCCGTCCTCGTTCGCCTCGGTGTCCCGACGCGGCCGTCGGCAGGTGACGCCGCTGGCGAATGCCGTTGCGGAGGGGCTGGCCGCCTGCGGCGTCGAAGCCCGGGCGGTTGAGGCACTACGGATGAGGGGAGTGCACGCAAAGGCCGTGCAGACTGCATCCGGCCGTGACAGGGCCGGCAGAATCGCCGGACGCATCGTCCCCGTCAGACCGGTGCCAATGGCGGGTGCGCGGGTGATTCTTGTCGACGACATCATCACCACGGGCGCCACGATTCGACAGTGCGCACAGGTGGTCGAACGGGAGTCCGGAACGGTGGTGGCCGCCGTGGCACTGGCCCGCACGCACGCGCCGGGCCGTTACGCCTTGTGATGTTTCGGCAGCACGATTTCGAAATCGGCGCCCCGCGGATCGTCCACCACCATAACCGAGCCGCCGTGCAGTTGTGCGGCCCAGCGCGAAATGGACAGTCCCAGTCCCGTGCCCCCGGATTCCGTGCCGGGGCCCGTCTTGCCCTTGACGAACCGGCGGAAAATGTCGGACCGCGCTTCCGGCTCGATCTGCGAGCCGAAGTTGACCACATTGGTGACGATGGTGCCGGCCTCGACGTCTTCATGGGTTTCGATGAGCACCTCGGTGCCGTCCGGCGAGTGTTTCAGGGCGTTGCCGATGATGTTGGTGAACAGCTGGCGCAGCCGGTCCTGGTCGCCTTCCATGACGATGCCGGAGGGAATGTTCATATGGATGCTGTGGGCGTGCCCGGAGTCGGCGATTTCCAAGGGTTCGACGGTTTCGTCGACAAAGTCCGCGAAATCGAAGGATTCGATGTTCAGACTGGCGGCGCCCGCCTCGATGCGACTCATGTCGAGCAGGAAGGCGATGAGATCGCTCAGACGGTGCGTTTGCGAGAGAATGCCCTCCAGATTCGCCGGCGTGGGTTCCGTGACCCCGTCCGCCATGTTCTCCACCATGGCCTGCAGGGCGGAGACGGGGGTGCGCAGCTCGTGGCTGACATTGGCCACCATGTCGCGCCGCATCTGGTCGGCGTGCTGCAATTCGTCGGCCATGTCGTTGAACGACCTCGCCAGCTGGCCGATTTCATCGCTGCGCAGCGTGGCGGATTCGTCGATGCGGGCGGTATAGTCTCCGTCGGCCATGGCCTCGGAGACGTCGCGCATCTGACGCAGGGGGGAGGTCATGCCGCGGGAGAAGAAATAGGTGATCCCAAGGGCCACGATCAGCGTCAACGGCATGGCGATCCAGCCGGACCAGCCGACTTTGAGCAGAAACCACGCCATGACGAAAGCGATGGCGGTGGCGATCACGATCAGTACGCTCAGTTCGATTTTGAGCGACGACATGCGAACGATGGGACGCTCGTCGGATGGACGGGCGTCCTGGCGGGGGGAATCATCCAGCATCGCGGCGGCCAGCTCGCGTCAGCGGATCGGATGGGTCGCGTCGGATGCTGCCGGTGGCTCGAAGGCATAGCCGACACCGTGCACCGTGCGAATCAATTCGGAGCCGAGCTTGTGGCGAAGCGCCTTGACATGGCTGTCGACGGTTCGGGTTCCCGAGGCGTCGACCCAGTCCCAGACCTCCTCCAGGAGTTTTTCGCGGGTCAGCACCGATTTCGGCTTGCGGGCCAGCGTGGCCAGCAGATCGAACTCGGTGGGGGTCAGATGCACCTGCGTGCCGTTCAGCGTCACCAGACGCTGGGCCGGGTCGATGACCAGGGTGCCGAAATCAAGCAGTTTTTCGTTTTCGGCGTTCTTGGCGATGACCTTGGCGCGCTCCACACGCCGCAACAGGGCCTTGCAGCGGGCGATCAGCTCGCGCATGGAGAACGGCTTGGTCATGTAGTCGTCGGCGCCAGCCCCCAGGCCGGTGACCTTGTCGGCCTCGTCGTCGCGGGCGGTGAGAATGAGCACGGGAACGGGTCGCTCGGCGACAATGCGTTTGGTGGCCTCGAGGCCATCCATAACCGGCAGCATGATGTCCATGATCACAAGATCCGGTCTCAGCTGCGAAGCCGCCTGCACGGCGCTGGCGCCATCGGAGGCGACGCGCGCCGACCATCCTTCGGCGGTGAGTCGCTGCGCGATGGCGGTGGCCAATGTCGGCTCGTCCTCCACGACCAGAACGGTGCGAGAGTCGCGTTGAGTGTGTGCGCTGGTAATCATGACTGAATTTGTCACCCTTGTCTGTCTGTGGTGTCGGCGACGGGTCGTCCCGGCCTCGTCGGCCCGAACGACCCGTCGCCCATCTCATTGATCCTGCTTCAAGAATAGCGCGCCAAGGGCGGGAACAGTGAGCGTCGCGGACCAATCCCTGGAATGGTACTCGCCTTCGACCGCGACGATGTGGCTGTTGCGGATGCCGGAGCCGCCGTACTGCTCGTCGTCGGTGGTGAGCACCTCCTTCCACTCGCCGCCGTGCGGCAGGGGCACGCGATAGTCCTGCCATGCGGTGCCGGCGAAGTTGACGACCACCACCATTTCCTCGCCGTCCTTGCCGATGCGCATGAAGCTGAGCGTATTGTGGCCGGCGTCATCGGAGGTGAGCCACTGGAATCCGGCGGGGTCGAAATCCTGGCTCCACAGGGCCGGGTTCGCCCGGTACAGCGCGTTGAGGTCGCGGACCAGATGCTGGACACCTTGGTGGTCGGGCCAGTTCAGCGCACCCCAATCCACCGATCCCTCGTGGTCCCATTCGCCGTACTGGGCGATTTCATTGCCCATGAAGGTCAGCTTCTTGCCCGGATGCGCCCACTGGTAGGCGAACAGCGCACGGACGCCCGCATAGCGCTGCCAGTCGTCGCCGGGCATCTTGCCGAACAGCGAGCCCTTGCCGTAGACCACTTCGTCATGGCTGATCGGCAGCACATAGTGCTCCGAATAGGCGTACACCATGGAGAAGGTGATCTCGTTGTGATGGTATTTGCGGTTGATGGGCGTTTCATGCAGATATTCGAGTGTGTCGTGCATCCAGCCCATATTCCACTTCAGGCCGAAACCCAGGCCCCCGGCGTCGGCGGGGGCGGTGACGCCCTGCCATGCGGTTGATTCCTCGGCGATCATCATGATGCCGGGGTTGTTCCCATAGGCGGTGGTGTTGGCCTCCTTGAGGAACTCGATGGCCTCCAGATTGTCCCTGCCGCCGTAGATGTTCGGCCTCCACTGGCCGGGCTCGCGGCTGTAGTCGAGATAGAGCATGGAGCTGACGGCGTCGACGCGCAGCGCGTCGACATGGTATTCATCCAGCCAGAAGCAGGCGTTGGCCACCAGGAAGTTGCGCACTTCGTTGCGTCCGAAGTTGAACACGTAGGTGCCCCAGTCGGGGTGCTCGCCGCGCAGGGGGTCCGGATCCTCGTACAGCGGGGTCCCGTCGAATCGGCCGAGGGCGAAGTCGTCCTTCGGGAAGTGCGCGGGCACCCAGTCCATGATGACGCCGATTCCGGCCTGGTGGAATGCGTCCACCAGGGCCTTGAAGTCGTCGGGGTCTCCGAAACGGGAGTCCACGGCGTAGTAGCCGGTGACCTGGTATCCCCACGATCCGGAGAAGGGGTGCTCCTCGAGAGGGAGGAACTCGACGTGGGTGAAGCCCATCCTCCTGACGTACGGTACGAGCTCATCGATCATGCCGCGGTAGTTCAATCCCTGCTTCCAGCTGCCGGCGTGCACCTCGTAGATGGAAATCGGACCGGCGTGCGGGTCGGAGGACCGACGGCTGTCCATCCAGGCCTGGTCCCCCCACTCGTGGTCGGAATCCACCACGATGGAGGCGGTGGCCGGGGGAATCTCATGGGAGCGCTCCAGCGGATCGGCCTTCTGCTTGACCTCGTAGTTTGCGTTGAGGATTTCGAATTTGTATCGTTCGCCGGCGGCGACCCCGGGGACGAACAGCTCCCAGACGCCGGAGGAGCCGAGTTCGCGCATGGCGTGGCGCCGGCCGTTCCAGTCGTTGAAATCGCCCACTACGCGCACGGCGTGGGCGTTGGGCGCCCAGACGGCGAACGCAGTGCCGACAACCGGCTTGCCGCCCTCGCCGTGCGCGTCGCCCATGGGGTCGTCGTAGTGCAGCACATGGGCGCCGAGCATCTCCCACAGGCGTTCGTGGCGTCCCTCGCCATAGAAGTAGATGTCGAGATCGCCGATTGTGGGCAGGTAGCGGTAGGGGTCGTCGTCGACGATGGGGAGGCCGTCGCCAAAGTCGGTTTTCACGCGGTAGTCGGGCACCGACCAGCCGTCGTCGGTGCGTTGCGCGGGGATGACGGTGGTGAAGATGCCGTTGAACTCGTGATAGGTCTCGTATTCGCCGTCGAGGGTGAGGATGGCCACCGACTTGGCCATGGGCCGCAGGACCCGAACGGTCACCTTGCCGGCGTCGTCGCCGTTCATCAGATGGCCGCCGAGAACATCATGGGGGCTGAAGTACTTCGCGTTGCTCACTTGGTCAAGGACGGCGTAGTCCACTGGCAACGGGTTCATGTTGGCGGGATGACGTTCATTGCTCATAACGCGAGTGTACAACGATTCGGACCGGTCCGAGGCCCGTCGGTGAGCCTGGCGTCGCGGAATGCGGTTTTGGGCAAAGTCCAGACCGGATGGCACAATTAATCAGGTTTTTTTGTATGTGTATGTAGCGCGGAGGGCTCATGGATTACAAAGTCGGCGATATGGTTGTCTATCCTCGGCATGGGGCGGCGAAGGTGGAGGCCATCACCGAAAGAACCGTCAAGGGGGTTACGCGCGAATACCTGCAGCTGTCCGTGCTGTCCTCGGACGGCCTGGTTATCAACGTGCCGGTCGAGAACGCCAAGAAAGTCGGCATTCGCGACATCGTCGACGCCAACGAGGTGGCCAAGGTCTTCGAGATCCTGCGCACCCCGGTCATCGAGAAGGAGATGAACTGGTCCCGTCGATACAAGCTCAATGTCGAGAAGATCGCGACGGGTGACGTCAACAAGATCGCCGAAGTGGTGCGTGATCTGGCTCAGCGCGACGTGGACGAGCACGGCCTGTCCGCGGGAGAGAAACGTATGCTCACCAAGGCCCGTTCGATCCTTACCTCTGAAATCGCCCTGTCGGAGAAGCTGGACGAACCCACCGCCCAGCGTCTGCTGGATGTGAATCTGGGGTACGAGGTCCCGCAGCCCGGTGACGAGAAGCATCACACCTTCGCGCCCGAGGAGCCGGCCACGGAGACGCTGGCGCGTTTGGAAAGCGCCAAGAGGAAGCGCTGAATCGCCCCGCATGCCCCGCCGGCTGTCTTGCGGCCGAGGGGCATGCGGCATCCGGAGCATGTGACATCGGGGGAGTGATGGGTCAGCTAGCGATCGGCCAGGGGTTCGACGCGCATCGTTTTTCCGGGGATCCCGGACGCGAATTGTGGCTTGCGGGGCTGCTGTGGTCCGGCGAGGGGCCTGGCATCGAGGGTGATTCGGATGGCGACGTCGCCGTCCATGCGCTTGTCGACGCCTTGCTGTCGGCCGCTGATTTGGGCGACATTGGATCCCTGTTCGGGGTCGGGCCGGCCTCGCTCGGCTCGGGCATGCATGGCCTTGACATGTTGAGCCGGACCGTGGCATACGTGCGACGTCATGGCTGCAGCCCCCAGTCGGCGAGCGTGGTCGTCGTCGGCAATCGTCCCAAAATCGGTCGCAGGCGAGTCCAGGCGCAGCGGGCGCTCGGCGAGGCGCTGGGATGCCCGGTGAGCGTGACGGCCACGACAACGGATCATATGGGATTCACCGGCTCGGGCGAAGGCGTCGCGGCCATCGCGAACTGTCTGATGTTGCGGGACGGCACCGGCTCGGGTCAGGCGTCGGCTGCCTAGTGCCGCGCCAGCAGTGGCTGCACCGCCTTGGCGACGGCCCACAGCAGCGTCGAAATGGTGACGATCACGAAGCTCGGAGGCGCCGGAAACATGGCGGAGCATACCAGCCCGCCCCAGATCGACACCAGGCAGATGACGCTGGCGATCGTCATGGCGGCGAACGGGGAGGCCGTGACGATGTTGGCGGTGGCGGCCGGCGTGATGACCAGGGCGAAAATCAGCAACGTGCCGACCGCCGGCACGGCGATGGTGATCACGCCGGCCATCATGGCCATGAACGCGAGGTTCATCAGGCCCACCGGCACGCCTTTGGCCCTGGCCACCTGCTCGTCGAGCGAACTGAAGAGCAGCGGGCGGTAGATGATCGCGACGACTATCAGCAGCACTGCGTCGAAGATCGCGAATCCGCGGATCTGATCCTGGGTGATCGTCAGGATCGAGCCGAACAGGATGGATTGCATCTGGGCGGAGGCCTGGGAGGACAATCTCGAGAAGAACAACCCCATGCCGGTCGCGAAGGCGAGCACGGTGCCGGTGGCGATCTCTCGCTGCGAGGCCCGTTTGCCCAGTGCTCCAATCACCAGGGCTCCGCCCAGCGCGAAGGCGCCGAGACCGGCCGAAACCGGTAATCCGAGCAGTACCGCGCCCGTGGCCCCGGGCAGGCCGATGTGAGCCAGGGCGTGCGCGGCGAAGGTGGATTGGCGGGCAATGGTGAAGTATCCCATCACACCCGCCGCCACCGAGATGCAGATGCCGGCGATCGCGGCGTTGACCATGAACGGCGCCGACAGCGTGTCCATCCAATCCGGGTCGAATGCGAATGTCATCGTTGCGTTTCCTTTCCGAATCGAGCGCCGTGATGGGCGTGGTCATGGAAGCCCGCCACCTCGGCGGGATCGTGTGTGTCCGCGACCATGCCCTCCGGCTCGTCGTCCACGTTCGGGGTGACGAACATATCGCCCTGCGGCGTGGTGACCACCTGGACCCTGGTGCCGTACAGGTGGGTGAGCAGATGCGAGTCGAGCACGTCGTTCATCGCGGCATAGTGCGGGTGCCCGTCCAGCAGGTAGACCGCGCCGGTCAGGGTCGGCAGCAGCATGTTCAGATCGTGGGCCACCACCTGAATGGTCATGCCGAGCTCATGGTTGAGCCGTGCCAGCAGATGTGCCACGGCGCGCTGGCTGGCAAGGTCGAGATTGGCCAGCGGTTCGTCAAGCATCAGCAGTTCGGGGTCCGACACCAGCGCCTGGGCGATGGCCACGCGCTGGCGCAAACCGCCGGACAATTGCGACAGCCGCCAGGATGCCTTGTCGTCCACGCCGACGAATCGCAGGGCTTCGTGGGCTTTGCTTCGCTGCTTTTTGGTTACGGGGTGGAATCCGAAGCGCGTGCCGGTGAGCCCCAGTATCACGGATTGTTCGGCGGTGAGCGACGAATCGATGCCCGAGGCGTAGCTTTGCGGCACATATCCGATGCGCGCGTTCGCCTTGCCGGCGGGTTTCCCCAGCACCGTCACCGAACCCTGCGACAGGGGGACGAGTCCGAGCTCGGCCATCATCATCGTGGTTTTCCCGGCGCCGTTGGTGCCGACGATCGCCGTCACGCTTCCCGAGGGTATGACGAAGCTGCCATGGTGCCATATGGTCGTGCCGCCTCGGGATACCGCGGCATTGTCGAACACGATGCAGTCATTCATTCGCCCGGACCTTTCGCCTCACCTGTCATTGGTTCCGGACTGAAGTATGCTGGCAGCGGATGACAATCGTTATCAGTTTCAGACTTCTATTGAGAATGGGCACGGGATCCAAGCGGCCGGAGCGCGCGAACGCTATTTGCCCGGATCCGGCCGCGTGCCGGTGTCGGCGGATCCTTCGCTGGCGGCGGCGGAGGATGACGGCGTGTCCCCGCCCGACGCGCCGGACGACGGTTCCGGAGAACCGGTGGCGGAGGATCCGCCGAGCGCCCCGTCGAAGCTTTCGACCAGCGCGGAGATCCAGTCGTCGAGAGTGGCGTAGCCCTCGGGCATCTGCTCGGTGACGTCCACCACCGGGACATCGCTTTTATGGGCCACGCCGGTGATCATGTTGGTCGTGTCCGAGGTCTCCTGGGGGTTGTTGACCACCACGTCGGCGGCATGCGACTCGATTAATCGGGTGAAGTCGTTCAGATCCGACGGGGACGACTCGCCGCCGTTGACCGACGCCTGTTCGTAGCCCTTGGGCGTGACGTCTTTCATCCCCAGATCGGCCAGCAGGTACTTGGCCACCGATTCGGTCGCCGCGTAGCTTGCGCCCTTGTGATTGGAGGAGAAGGCGCCCATCGTCTCCTCCAGGGTCTGCTCGTCGGTCTGCCACTGTTTGAGCTGCGTCTGGAAATAGTCCTTGTGATCCGGCCGGAGCTTGGCGCATGCGTCGGCAAGCTCCTTCGCCATGGCGCTGCGCGCGTCCTTCGAGAACCACAGATGCGGATTGTCGCCATCAGACGCGCCGATGGTTTCGGCCGCCGACACCAGCACGGTGTTTTTCCCAACGGCCTTCGAAGCCCAGGAGTCGTATCCGGCGCCATTGGCCACAACGATGCTCGCCTTGGACAATTTGGCGACGTCGGATCCCTGTGGTTCGAAATCATGCGCGTCCACATTGCTGGAGGCCAGAATGGAGGTGACGTTGGCATAGTCGCCGCCGATCTGCTTGGCGAGGGACCCCCACTGGTTGATGGTGGCCACGATCTCGATCGGGGCTGCTTCGGCAGGCAGGGTCTGGGGCTGCTCCGTCGTCGGAGATTGGGCGGAAGAGGCGCCGCCGCACGCAGCCGCCAAGCCCAACGCGGCGATGGACGTCACGGCTGCGGCGATGCGTGCGAACTGCCTGGCAAAACGATTCATAACACTTCTTTCTCACTATCCGAGACCACGTACTACTCTAGGTCGATTGTAAAACACGATATCCTAATATCCGCACGATACCAGTCACTAGCAAAGGGACAGACAACCATGACGCTCAAACTCGATGGCAAGCAAACGGCCGCAAGCATCAAGGCGGATCTTGCGGTTCGCGTGGCCGAACTCAAGGAGCGCGGCGTGACGCCCGGGCTGGGCACGGTGCTGGTGGGCAACGATCCCGGATCGATGAAATACGTGGCGGGCAAGCATGCCGACTGTGAGGAGCTCGGCATCGCCTCCATCCGACGGGATCTGCCGGAAACCGCGTCGTTCGACGACATCGCCGGCACCATCAGGGAACTTAACGGGAACCCGGCCTGCACGGCGTACATCGTTCAGCTTCCATTGCCGGATGGCATCGACCAGAACGCGATCATCGACCTCATCGACCCGAGAAAGGACGCCGACGGCATGCATCCCGCCAACCTCGGCGAGCTCGTGCTGCACCCGCACGGCGCCATCTCGACGCCGCTGCCCTGCACTCCCAACGGCGTGATCACCCTGCTGAACCACTACGACATCGAGCTGGCGGGCAAAGACGTCTGCGTGCTTGGCCGCGGCATCACCGTCGGACGAACCATCGGCCTGCTGCTCACCCGGCGCGAGGTCAATGCGACGGTGACGCTCTGCCACACCGGAACGCGGCATGTGGAGCGCTATGTCCGTCGCGCCGACGTGGTCATCGCCGCCGTGGGCTCGCCCGGATTCGTCAGGCCGGAATGGGTCAAGCCGGGCGCGGTTCTCGTCGACGTGGGCGTCTCGCGCGTATTCGACGAACAGGCCGGACGCTACCGCATCAAAGGCGACGTCGACAAGGCCTGCTACGACATCGCCTCCGCCTATACCCCCAACCCCGGTGGCGTGGGGCCGATGACCAGGGCCATGTTGCTGGAGAACGTCGTGTCGATCGCCGAACGCTCACTGTCGTGACCGCGCGGGCCGAAGGCCTTTGCAATCCGGGCGTGTCGGACGCCCTCCATATGGACAGAGCCCACTGTATCCTTATGCCTTGCGTGTGCTCGCAAGAGCCGCGTACATAACTGAATATCGAGTAATTATCCATCAACTATCAAGAAACCATATATTTACATGGCAGAGAACAACACTGAAGTCGCCAAGGTCGCTATCAACGATATCGGCACCGAAGAGGACTTCATCAAGGCAGTCGATTCCACCATCAAGAACTTCGACGATGGTGATCTGGTCGAGGGTACCGTCGTCAAGATCGATCACGACGAGGTCCTGGTCGACATCGGCTACAAGACCGAGGGCGTGATCCCCTCTCGCGAGCTTTCCATCAAGAAGGACGTCGATCCCGACGAGGTCGTTCAGGTTGGCGACCAGATCGAGGCTCTTGTCGTCACCAAGGAAGACAAGGAAGGCCGTCTTATTCTTTCCAAGAAGCGTGCGCAGTACGAGCGCGCTTGGGGCGACATCGAGAAGATCAAGGAATCCGATGGCGTCGTCGAAGGCACCGTTATCGAAGCCGTCAAGGGCGGCCTCATCGTCGATATCGGTCTGCGCGGCTTCCTGCCGGCGTCCCTCGTTGAGATGCGCCGCGTCCGCGACCTGTCCCCGTACATCGGCCAGAAGATCAAGGCCAAGATCCTTGAGCTCGACAAGAACCGCAACAACGTGGTGCTCTCCCGTCGTCAGTACCTCGAGGAGACCCAGTCCGAAGTTCGCGAGACCTTCCTGTCCCAGCTCAAGAAGGGCCAGATCCGCGAGGGCGTCGTGTCCTCCATCGTCAACTTCGGCGCCTTCGTCGATCTTGGCGGCGTCGACGGCCTCATCCACGTTTCCGAGCTGTCCTGGAAGCACATCGACCACCCGTCCGAGGTCGTCAAGGTCGGCGACAAGGTCACCGTCGAGGTGCTGGACGTCGATCTGGACCGCGAGCGCATCTCCCTGTCGCTCAAGGCCACCCAGGAAGATCCGTGGCAGCGTTTCGCTCGCACCCACGTTCCCGGTCAGATCGTCAAGGGCAAGGTCACCAAGATCGTGCAGTTCGGCGTGTTCATCTCCGTCGAAGACGGCATCGAGGGCCTGGTCCACATCTCCGAGCTCGCCAACCGTCACGTCGAGAACCCGGAGACCGTCGTCAAGCCGGGCGAAGAGGTGTTCGTCAAGGTGATCGACGTCGATCTCGACCGCCGTCGTATCTCCCTGTCCCTCAAGCAGGCCAACGATTCCGTTGATCCGGCTTCCGAGGACTTCGATCCGGCGCTGTACGGCATGCCCGCCGAGTACGACGAGCAGGGCAACTACAAGTACCCCGAAGGCTTCGATCCGGAGACCAACGAGTGGATCGCCGGCTTCGAGAAGCAGCGCGAGGAGTGGGAAGCCCAGTATGCCGCCGCTCACGATCTGTGGGAGCAGCACAAGGAGTTCGTCGCCAAGGAGCTCGAGAACGCCGCCGCTTCCGCTGCCGAGGATGGTCAGGCTGCCACCAAGGAAGAGAAGGTCGAAGAGGTGTCCAACTACTCCTCCGAGAACACTTCCACCGGCACCCTCGCCGACTCCGATCAGCTCGCCGCCCTGCGCGACCAGCTGCTCGGCAAGAACAAGTGAGCTAGTCGACTGACTCGCTCGCGGCAATAGCGCCATGGGCCCGATCGCTATGCGATCGGGCCCATTTGTTTGCAGGCGTCTGGGGGTGTTGAGACGGAGTCGTTCGGACGGGGTTGTCTGTCGGGCGAGCACAATGGACACCGTGATACGAGTGGGATTGACAGGAGGCATCGCGGCCGGCAAAAGCACCGCGGCGAAACGGTTGCGGCAATTGGGTGCGCTGCATATCGACTACGACGCCATCGCGCATGCCGTCGTCAGACCCGGCGGGGCGGCTCTGCCCCGCATCGTGGATGAGTTCGGTTCGGAGGCGTTGTCGCCCGACGGATCGCTGGATCGGGCGTGGCTGGCCGAGCGTGTGTTCGGCGCAGCGGCGGCGCCAGGAGCCCGCGAGCGGTTGGATGCGATCGAACATCCGTTGATTTACGCCGAAGCGAAGCGCATCGAGGAGGCGCATCCCCGGGCGGTGCTGGTGGTGCATGACGTTCCGCTGCTGGCCGAAGTGCTGGCGAATGGCGACATTCCGTTCGCCTTCGACCATATCATCACCGTGGAGGCACCGGTCGGGGAGCGCATCCGCCGCATGATGGATGAGCGCGGCATGACGCGAGGACAGGCGGAGGACCGCATACGGCATCAATCCACCCGCGCCGAACGCGAGGCGATTGCCGACGTGGTCATCGACACGACGCGACCGATCGAACAAACGTACGAATGTCTTGATAGACTGGTCGGACGCTGGCTGGACGAGCGGCGGAGCCGGGCCGCCTGCAGGTAGCGGCGTATATAGGAGGAGGACCGCGATGGGGTTCAATATAGAACGCAGCAACAAGCCGTTCGTGGTGAAATCCCCGTATAAGCCGTCCGGTGATCAGCCGCAGGCCATCGAGGAACTGGCGACCAGGCTGGAGAACGGCGAAAACGACGTGGTGCTGATGGGAGCCACCGGCACCGGCAAAACGGCGACCACCGCGTGGCTGATCGAACGCCTGCAGCGGCCGACGCTGATCATCGAACCCAACAAAACGCTGGCGGCGCAGCTGTGCGCCGAATTCCGCGAGCTCATGCCGGACAACGCGGTGAGCTATTTCGTCTCCTATTACGACTACTACCAGCCGGAAGCGTATATTCCCCAGACGGACACCTACATCGAAAAGGACTCCAATATCAATGACGATGTGGAACGTCTGCGTCATGCCGCCACGGCCAACCTGCTGACGCGGCGCGACTGCGTGGTGGTGGCCACGGTGAGCTGCATCTACGGACTGGGCACGCCGGAGGAATACGCGGGACGCATGCTGTTCCTCAAGGAGGGGCAGCAGATGGACCGCGACCAGTTGCTGCGCAAGTTTGTGGACATGCAGTACAAGCGCAACGACATCGCCTTCACGCGCGGCACATTCCGCGTGCGTGGCGACACGGTGGAGATCATCCCCGTGTACGAGGAGCTCGCGGTGCGCATTGAGTTCTTCGGCGATGAGATCGACCGCATCTCCACCCTGCATCCGCTCACCGGCGACGAGATCGCCCATGAAAGCGAAGTGCACATCTTCCCGGCGTCGCATTATGTGGCCGGGCCGGAACGCATGGAGCGCGCGCTGGCCGGCATCAAGGAGGAGCTGGACCAGCGCACGGCCGAGTTGCGCAAGCAGGGCAAGGAGCTTGAGGCCCAGCGCCTGACGATGCGCACCACCTACGATCTGGAGATGCTGACGCAGATCGGGGTGTGCTCCGGAGTCGAGAACTATTCCCGCCACTTCGACGGCCGCGCCCCCGGCACCCCGCCGCACACCCTGCTTGATTTCTTTCCCGACGATTTCCTGCTGGTCATCGACGAATCGCATGTCACGGTTCCCCAGATCGGCGCCATGTACGAGGGTGACGCCTCGCGCAAGCGCACCTTGGTGGAGCACGGGTTCCGCCTGCCGTCCGCCATGGACAACCGTCCGTTGAAATGGCCGGAATTCCTGGATCGCGTGGGCCAGACCGTCTATCTGTCGGCGACGCCCGGCGACTACGAGCTCGGCCTGTCCGACGGGGTGGTCGAACAGATCATCCGGCCGACCGGTTTGGTGGACCCGAAGATCGAGGTTCGCCCGACCGAAGGGCAGATCGACGACCTACTGGCGGAAATCAAGGATCGCGTCGCCAGGAACGAACGCACACTGGTCACCACCCTCACCAAGAAGATGGCCGAGGACCTGACGGCGTATCTGCTTGAACGCGACATCAAGGTCGAATACCTCCACTCCGATGTGGACACCCTGCGGCGCGTCGAGCTGCTTCGCGAATTGCGCGAGGGGGTGATCGACGTGATCGTCGGCATCAACCTGCTCAGGGAGGGACTCGACCTTCCGGAGGTCTCTCTGGTGGCCATATTGGACGCAGACAAGGAGGGGTTCCTGCGTTCGTATCGTTCGCTGATCCAGACCATTGGCCGAGCCGCGCGAAACGTCTCCGGCATGGTGATCATGTATGCCGATCAGATTACCGACGCCATGCACCACGCCATCGACGAGACGAACCGCCGCCGCGACAAGCAGATCGCCTATAACAAGAAGCACGGCATCGACCCGAAGCCGCTGATCAAAAAGATCAGCGACGTCAATGACATGCTCGCCAAGGAGGATGTGGACACCGCCACATTGCTCGAGGGCGGGTACCGCAATGCCAACAAGGCCGGCAATTCGCATTTGGGCGTTCCGAACTTCAACGCGGACGAGACGCGGAAACGCCATGAGGAGATTCTCAGGGCGGGGCTTCCGGCGCAGGATCTCGCCGACCTGATCCGGCAGCTTTCCGAACAGATGCACACCGCCGCCGAGCAGCTGCAATTCGAACTTGCGGCGCGACTGCGTGACGAAATCCGCGATCTGAAAAAGGAACTGCGCCAGATGACCGAGGCCGGCAAATAGGCCGGCGACGGGCCGCGGGCGAGTCGTGTTGTTCGGAACGCCCGGTCAAATACCTGCCTTATAGTGGTGAATCATGGCAGAAACCCCCACTTGGTTCATGATTGCCACATTCGTGGTACTAGGTATTTTCTTTGTTGTCGATCTGTTGATCATTGGGCGCCGCCCCCACATCCCCTCCACCAAGGAGTGCATCCAGCACATCGCCTTCTTTGTGGTCATGGCACTGATCTTCGGCGGATGCATCTGGTTCTTCGCGGGGTCCAGCCCGGCCATCGAGTTCTACTCCGGATGGCTCACCGAATATTCGCTGAGCATCGACAATCTCTTCGTGTTCGTCATCATCATGTCGAATTTCGCCGTGCCGAAGATATACCAGAAGTACGTGCTGTCCGTGGGCATCACGGTCGCGCTGGTGCTGCGCGGTTGCTTCATCCTCGTCGGTTCGGCCATCATCGAGCGTTTCACCTGGGTGTTCTTCCTGTTCGGCGCGTTCCTGATCTACACCGCCATTGGTCTGGTGAGGGGGGACGACTCCGATGAGGAGTATCAGGAGAACGCCGTGATCCGCACGATGAAGAAATTCGTCAAGGTGAGCGACGACTATGACGGCGAGAAGCTGCGCACCACCAGGAACGGCGTGCGCTACTGGACGCCGATGCTGATTGTGTTCATCGCCATCGGCACCACCGACGTGATGTTCGCCTTCGACTCCATCCCCGCGATCTTCGGCCTGACGAAGGACCCGTTCATCGTGTTCACCTCGAATGTGTTCGCCCTGCTCGGCTTGCAGCAGCTGTACTTCCTGCTCGGAGCGCTGCTCGACAAGTTGGTGTACCTGCCGCTCGGTTTGGCGGTGGTGCTTGGCTTCATCGGCGTCAAGCTCATCATGGAGGCGCTGCACGGCAACAGCCTGCCGTTCCTGAACGGCGGGCAGCCGATCTCCTGGGTGCCGGAGATCCCGACCTTCCTGTCGCTGGCGGTGATCGTGGTGTCGATCGGCACGGCGGCCGTCGCCTCGGTGGTCAAGATGAGGCGGATGGACTCCTCGAAGGAGGCATGACCCCCGTTGCACCCCGAGCCGGTCCGGGCCCCTGTCTGAGGACGGGCCCGGACCGGCTTTCCCCATATGTTCTGTGAGCGCTCACAACACGCTGGGCAGTAGGATGCTGGTGTAGTCGCCAAGAACTAGTAAACTGTCCCTTGGCAATTGCGAGGGCCTTTCGAGGCCCCGATACCATCAACAAGAAATAGGCAGGCAAGAATGCGCAAAGCCAAGATTGTAGATACCCTCGGTCCCGCGAGCAATACGCTGGAGCAGGTCACCGAGCTCATCAAAGCGGGTATGAACGTTGCCCGTATCAACCGTTCCCACGGTACATTCGAAGAGCATGAGGCGGTATACAAGAACATCCGCCAGGCCGCCAAGAACCTCGGCAAGAACGTTGCCGTCCTCGTTGACATCCAGGGTCCGAAGATCCGCACCGGCTGGGTGAAGGAAGTGGACTGCATGGACGGCTCCGACAAGGTGTTCCTGAAGGAAGGCCAGGAGTTCATCATCACCACCGACGAGATCGTTGGCGATGAGCACAAGGTCTCCACCTCCTTCAAGGGTCTTCCGGGCGACTGCCATCCCGGTGATCCGATCCTCATCGACGACGGCAAGGTCCGCCTTGAGGTCACCAAGGTCGAAGGCAACGACGTGTACACCAAGGTCGTCGTGGCCGGCCCCGTGTCCTCCCACAAGGGCATCAACCTGCCGGGCGTGGCCGTGAGCACCCCGGCCCTGACCGAGAAGGACGAGGAGGATCTGCGCTGGGGCATCCGCATCGGCGCCGATATCATCGCCATGTCCTTCGTGCGGTACGCCTCCGACATCGACCGCGCCCACGAGATCATGGACGAGGAAGGCCGCCGCGTCCCGATCGTCGCCAAGATCGAGAAGCCGCAGGCCCTCGACAACCTCGAGGACATCGTCAAGACCTTCGACGGCATCATGGCCGCCCGTGGCGACATGGCCGTCGAGTGCCCGTTCGAAGAGGTCCCGCTGGCCACCAAGCGCATCATCGAGCTGTCCCGCAAGTACGCCAAGCCCGTGATCGTGGCCACCGAAGTGCTCGGCTCCATGGTCCACGCCCCGGTTCCCTCCCGTGCCGAGGCCTCCGACTGCGCCAACGCCGTTCTCGACGGCGCCGATGCCACCATGACCTCCAACGAAACCGCCGTCGGCGATTACCCGGTGGACACCGTGAAGACCATGGCCCGCATCTCCAACTACGCCACCGAGCATGGTTTCGAGCGCATCCCGGCCCTGTCCGATCTCGAGATGGACAAGTCCGGCGCCGTCTCCTCCGCCGCCGTCGACCTCGCCGACAAGGTCAGCGCCAAGGCCATCGTCGCCTACACCCAGACCGGTTCCA
>DBKS01000057.1:32443-41442 GCA_002298605.1 Bifidobacterium sp. UBA744
ACCGTGCACCGCGTGTCCCGCGAGCGTCCGGCCGCCACTATTTACGGCCTGACCACCAACGAGCACACCTATCACTGGCTGAACCTCAGCTGGGGTACCGTGCCCGTGCTGCTGGAGAAGGATTACCACGACCTGTCCCGCAAGGATCTCATGGCTCTGACCGACGAGACCCTCAAGGGCCTCGGCAAGGTCGAGGACGGCGACAAGATCGTGGTCCTCAGCTCCGCTCAGGGCGAGCACGAGCCGGGCAGCACCGACTCCATCTACGTGCACACCGTCGGCACCGCCGAGTGAGCAGTGTGGTAACCGGACTGGAGTAGATACTGCACCTGTCTGATGATTATTGATTGGCCTCCTCGCCGCATCGCGGTGAGGAGGCCAATCTCGTTTTCCGGACGAACTGTCATGCGTCGAGATCGCGCAGTCCCATATGGCCGCGCAGAATGGCAATCATGGACTTGGCGTCGCAGATCGTGCCATTGAGCACCATCTGATAGGCATCGTCAAGCGACACCATGCGCACGTTGGAACGGGGGCTTTCCGGTCCGATGTCCTCGCGCGACACCGGCGTCAAGCCGGTCGCGTAGAACAGGCAGGTGTGCTGCGTGGAGTATCCGGGCGTGTTGAGGAACCTGGAGAACTGGGCGTAGTGCTTGGCCTCGAATCCGGCCTCCTCGCGTAATTTGCGGATCGCGACGTCAAGCGGACGTTCCGAAGGCGTGTTGGCATGGCCGGCAGGCAATTCCAGCGTCCAACGATGGTTGGCGATGCGGTACTGCTCGATCAGCGGGATCTTCATATCGTCGGTCACGGCGAGTATCGCCACGGTCTCCCCGTTATTTTCGTGGATAAAGTACCGTTCGAACGATCCGACCTGCGAGGATTCGAACGCTACATGGTCGACATTGAAATAGTGCGTTTCGACGATTTGGTCGCGGGAGATCTCCTTCACCGGTGATGGGCGCCAAGGATCGAACGGTCGGAAAGTCTTATCTGCCATGGAAACTCCTTTGGTTAGGCAACGCGCCTGATAGGACGCTCATGTTCATTGTAGGGCGAAAAGCCGTGTCGCGTGCCATATCAGTCCGGAAGATATGGTATCTTTTCTAAGGCGCGAAAAGCCCTCGTATCCCAATTGGTAGAGGAAGCAGCCTCAAAATCTGCGCAGTGTGGGTTCGAGTCCCACCGAGGGCACGTGACATGGCAAGTTCGGTTCACTTCATCGTTGAAGATTCCGGTTGCTCTTCTGGATTCGATCAGAACCGCGACGACATGGGCTGCGAACAACAACCTGTCCGTCGATACCAGGTTCGAAGGGGCAGGGCGGATGCCGCGCAGACTGGCGGAGGACTGGAGCCGGTTCGACCCTGACGCCATCCGAAACGTTCTCGGTTCCGTCCGAAGAGCGCACCGGCCAACGGCGTGTCGCCTTGGCTAAAAGTCCAAAGTGTAATAAAAAGAAGTGCTAGCAAAAATGGGTGTTGGAAGGTGAGTGTCTGCATGGCTGACGAATATGAGAACGGGTCCGACCGTCGCAAGGTTGTTGTGGCCGAGGATGAGGCCCTTATTCGCATGGATATCGTGGAAGCTCTTACGGATGCCGGCTATGATGTGGTTGGTCAGGCGGCCAATGGGGACGAAGCCGTTGAGCTGGCCCGCGAGTTCACTCCCGATGTTGTTGTGATGGATGTGAAGATGCCCGGGAAGGACGGCATTACCGCCGCCACCGAGATCGCCAAGGAGAACATCGCCCCGGTAGTGATGCTGACCGCTTTTTCGCAGCAGAGTCTGGTGGAGAAGGCCGCCGACGCCGGTGCCATGGCGTATGTGGTCAAGCCCTTCGTCCCCGAGAAACTGCTGCCCGCCCTTGAAGTCGCCATTTCACGTTTCGACCAGATCAATGCGCTGAAGGACGAAGTGGACGACATGAAGGCCCGTTTCGAGGCACGCAAGCGCGTTGACCGTGCCAAGGGCCTGCTCATGGAGAATATGGGCCTGACTGAGTCCGAGGCCTTCCGTTGGATTCAGAAGACCTCAATGGACCGTCGCCTGACGATGCAGGAAGTGGCCGATGCGGTCATCGCGCAGGTTGAGGGTGATCGCTGAAGCGCATGGATTCGCAGAACACCGAACGCGGAACGCTGCTGGTCGTTGACGGCCATTCTTTGGCGTTCCGCGCTTTTTTTGCATTGCCGGTTGAGAACTTTTCAACATCGTCCGGTCAGGCGACGAATGCGGTGTGGGGATTCGCCACCATGCTTTCCCAGGTCATCGACTCGGAGCGGCCTACGCATCTTGCCGTGGCGTTCGACGTGAAGGGCGGGACCTTTCGCAACCAGTTGCTGCCGCAGTATAAAGGCACGCGTGACGCCGCGCCCGAGGAACTGCTCACCCAGCTGCCGCTGATCCAGCGCATGCTCAAGGCCCTGGGCGTCACCTACATCGAGAAACCCGGATACGAGGGCGACGACGTGATCGGCACCCTGGCGACCATGGGGGAGGAGGCGGGGTACCGCACGCTGGTCCTGTCCGGCGACCGCGACGCCTTCCAGCTGATTGACGATGACATCACCGTGCTGTATCCCGGCCATCACTTCAAAGACCTCAAGCATATGACGCCTGAGGCCATTGAGGAGAAATACAAGGTCACGCCGGGCCAATACCCGGATCTGGCGGCCTTGAGGGGCGAAACCGCCGACAACATTCCCGGGGTTCCCGGCGTGGGCGACGGCTTCGCCGCCAAATGGATCAACCTGTATGGCTCGCTGGATGGCATCATCGGGCACGCCGATGAGATAGGCGGCAAAAAAGGCGAGGCGCTTCGCGAGAACATCGACCAGGTCAAGCTGAACCGCAAGGTCAATGCGCTGGTTCGGGATCTCGATCTTGGCGTGACGGTGGATGATCTGACGTTCGGGGCTTTGGACGCCGACGAGGTGAACACGCTGTTCGCCTCGCTCGAATTTGGCGATCGGACCCGCAACCGCGTGCTGAAGACGTTTAACAACGGACGGCTTCCCGCGTTGTCGTCGTCGACAAGCCGGACGGGTCAGCCGATGCGGGAAACGGTCGAAGCGGTGCTGGATGAGCCCGCCGATGCCGCCGGCGTCACCGACTGGATCGCGGCCCATATCGGATCGAACGGTGCGGGCAGCGCGGATGCGCATGATGATGGCGCTTCCGCGGACGGGAACGGGGCGCATCAGGCGTTCAGCGTGCCCGCTGACCTGATGTGCGACGAGTCCCTCAACCGTGCATGGACTTTGGTGGTAACCGGATCCGCCAAACCCGGCCAGGCGAAAGCCCAGGCGCTGGGAGTGATGGCCGCCGATGGCCACGTTCTGGTCGCCATGGCCGGCGAGATCCCGTCGCCGCTGCGCGAGTTCATCGCCTCGAATATGGGATCGGCGATTGTGCACGGGTATAAGGAAATACGCCATCTGCTGGCCTCGATAGGTGTGAACCAGGTCGCGAGGCCCCTGTTCGACACGAAGCTGGCCGGCTATTTGGCGTTGCCCGATTTCCATGCCGAAACGCTGAACGAGGCGGCCTCCAAATTCCTGGACATCCATTATGACGATGAGGAATCCAAACCGGCCCAAGGCGAATTGGACCTCGATGACGCCGCTTCCGGGGATCCCGAAGCCGACGACGAGGCCCTGAATCGCGCGATCCTGCGTGAGCTGACATTGGTGCGTCAGCTCGCCGGACATCTGGCGCCGATACTCGACGAACGCCGACAGTACGGATTGCTGACGTCCTTGGAACTGCCGGTGTCCGACATGCTGTACGGCATGGAAACCCGCGGTGCGGCCATCGATCTGGCCCGCCTCACCGCCATGCGCGACACCTTCGCCGCCGATGCGAACCAGGCGCAGGAGATCGCATGGGACGCGGCCGGCAAACGTCTGAACCTGCAAAGCCCCAAGCAACTGCAGCAGGTGCTGTTCGACGATATGGGTCTCAAGCCCTCACGGCGCACCAAATCGGGTTCGTATACCACCAATGCCGCCACATTGCAGGACCTCTACGCCAAATCCGTCGACAACGACCGCGCCAATGCGTTTTTGGGCGCGCTGCTCAGACACCGGGAGACCAACAAGCTCAAGCAGATCGTCACGTCGCTGATCGACACGGTGAATCCCGAAGACCAACGGATCCACACCACATTCGAGCAGACCGTCGCGGCCACGGGTCGGTTGAGCTCGGTGGATCCGAACCTGCAGAACATTCCGAACAGGGCTGCGGCCGGCCGGGAAATCCGGTCGGCATTCGTGCCCGGCGAGGGCTTCGAGTCCCTCCTCAGCTCCGACTATTCGCAGGTTGAGCTGCGCATCATGGCGCATTTGTCGGGCGACGAGGCGCTGATCGAAGCGTTTCGGTCCGGCATGGATTTCCACAGGTATGTGGCTTCGCTGGTCTATCAGGTGCCCATTGACAGCATCAGCGCCGACCAGCGCAGCCATGTCAAGGCGATGAGCTACGGGCTGGCGTACGGCCTGAGCACGTATGGGCTGGCCAGGCAGCTCAGAATCAGCCCTGCCGCGGCGGATGTGCTGAAAGACAAGTATTTCGCCACATTCGGCAAGGTGCATGACTATTTGGAGTCACTGGTCGCCGACGCCAAACGCCGGGGATACACCGAGACCATGTTTGGCCGTCGCCGCTTCTTCCCGGGCCTGAAATCAACCAACCGCAATGTTCGCGATGCCGCCGAGCGGGGCGCCCTCAACGCCCCGATCCAGGGATCCGCGGCCGATATCATGAAGATCGCCATGATTCGGGCCGACAGGGCGCTGCGGGATGCCGGCGTGAAAAGCCGGATCATTCTGCAGATCCACGACGAATTGGTGGTTGAGATCGCTCACGGCGAAGCCGAACAGGTCACCTCGCTCGTGAAAGACGCCATGGAGCATGCCGTGCAGCTGGCCGTGCCGTTGGACGTATCGACGGGCATCGGCGCCGACTGGCAGCTTGCCGCGCACTGACAACCGGCACCGAAGAAAGGATGACAGCATGCCGAATCTCAAACAGGTCGTCGACGTCCTTGAAACGCTGTATCCGCTGCGATACGCCGAACAATGGGATGAACCGGGGCTGATCGTCGGCGATCCGACCGAGCCGGTGCGTCGGATCGCCTTCGCCGCCGATCCGACCGACGCCATCGTCGACAAGGCCCTTGCCATGGAAGCGGATCTGCTGGTCACGCATCATCCTTTGTTCTTTCGGTCGGTTCACGAGGTTTCCGGCCTGGGATTTCGCGGCAATCTCGTCAGCAAGCTGAACCGGGGCCATTGCGCACTGTGGGTGGGGCACACGAATGCCGATGCCGCATGGCGCGGTGTCGGACAGGCCGCGGCGGATGCGCTGCGGCTGGTCGAGCAGAGGCCATTGGTGCCGCTTGACGATCCGAAGGCGAGCCACCCGGTGGGATTGGGACGCATAGGCGTGCTGGAGCATCCCATGACGCTGGGGGATTTCGCCATGCGTGTGGCGCAGGCCGTTCACTGCCAAGGCATGCCCACGGCATTGGGCGTGCAGATGTGCGGCGACCCGTCAATGCCCGTGCATACGGTGGCGGTGCTGCCCGGTTCCGGCGATTCCCTCTTCGACGAGGTGCGGGCGAGCGACGCCGATGTGTACGTCACCTCGGATCTGCGCCATCACCCCGTCACCGATGCGATCGAGCAGGCGCGATACGAGGCCCGGGTGGCACGGCGGGGGATCGCCATAGGCCATGGCGACCTGGCATTCATCAATACGCCGCATGCCGCCATTGAATCGATCTGGTTCAACTATGCCCTCGAGGACGTTCCCAATGCGATCGAACGGGCGACGGGGGAGCGGCCCGACGTCGCATGGATCCGCGACACCACCGACCCCTGGTGCCAGACGATTCATTGGCCGGATACGCGGATCGACGTTGCCGTTCGCGGGAATGCCTCCGCGGACCGGGACGGCGGCGCCGGACACATCGGCGATTCGACGCTCCGCGAACTCGACGCCTCCTGCGACGGCGTCGACATGAACGTGCCCGCAACCGTGGCCACCCATGACATCGTCTGGCGGGGAAAGGTATATGACGTCGACGACATGACGATCGACCTGCATCGCGCCGACGGCGGCACGGTCCGTATCCGCCGGCAGATCACGCGTCATCGTCCGTGCGTGGTCATGCTGGTCCACGACGTCAGCAACGACAAATATCTGATGGAACGCGAATATCGGGCGGGATCGCAGCGCTATGCCTACGGACTGCCCGCCGGCCTGATCGACGAGGGCGAAGACGTCGATCAGGCCGCCCTGCGCGAACTGCGTGAGGAAACCGGGGTGGTTCCCGAGCCCGGAGACGACTCGTTCACCATCGATGCGGTGGGCGATTTCTACTCCTCGGAAGGTATGAGCGACGAGCTCGCGCATATCATGGTGATCCATCTGTCCGCATGGCGGCAAGGCCCGCGGCATTTCGACCCCGATGAGCACGTGGAATCGGCGTGGGTCGATTTCGGCACGCTGACGGCGATCGGCGTCACGGCGTCGAACAGCCAGATCGCGTTGCTGCACGAGGCTTTGCGCAGGGCGAAATAAGCGGGCCGCTTCTCAGGGGCGATTGGCTGGCATGCCGGCGTTCTTCAGACGACGTGCAGCTTCCTCGGATGAAACGTTCGTCGTCAGTGGGATACTAGAACCATGCAGATCAGACCAGGATCAATGTACCCGCTCGGCTCCAACTACGACGGGGCCGGCGTGAATTTCGCCTTGTTCTCCCAGGCCGCGGAGAAAGTCGAATTGTGCCTGTTCGACGATGACGGCAATGAAAAGCGCATTCAGATGACCGAGCAGAATTCATACGTCTGGCATAACTACGTACCGGGACTGCAGCCGGGTCAGCTGTATGGATACCGCGTGTATGGCGCGTACGATCCGGAGCGGGGTCTGCGCTGCAATCCGAACAAGCTGCTGCTCGATCCCTACGCCAAGGCGATCTCCGGCATGACCGACGGCGACGAGAGCCTCTACTCCTACTGGTTCAAAAGCCCCGAAGACGTTCACGCCATGAACGATCTCGATTCGGCGCCGCATATGATGAAATCGGCGGTGATCAACCCCTATTTCGACTGGGGCAACGATCAGCACCCGCACATTCCCTACCATGATTCCGTGATCTACGAGGCGCATGTGCGCGGCATGACCAACCTCAACGAGAGCGTGCCCCCGGAGATCCGCGGCACCTACGCGGGGCTCGCCTATCCCACGGTTATCGAATATCTCAAGAAGCTGGGCATCACGGCCATCGAACTCATGCCGATACACCAGTTCGTCAACGATTCCTTCCTGCAGGAAAAAGGCCTGTCAAACTATTGGGGCTACAACACCATCGGATTCTTCGCCCCTCATAATGGGTATTCCAGTTCGGGCGAGCACGGCGAGCAGGTCAACGAATTCAAGTCGATGGTCAAAGCCTACCATCACGCCGGCATGGAGGTCATCCTCGATGTGGTGTATAACCACACCGCCGAAGGCAACCATCTGGGGCCGACCCTGAGCTTCAGAGGCATCGACAACCAGCAGTACTACCGTCTGGTGGACAACAGCCCACGGCATTACTTCGACACCACCGGCACCGGCAATTCGCTGCTGATGCGTTCCCCGCACGCGTTGCAGCTCATCACCGACTCGCTGCGCTACTGGGTTACGGAAATGCATGTGGACGGTTTTCGCTTCGATCTGGCCGCCACCTTGGCGCGGCAGTTCCAGGAGGTTGACAAGCTTTCGGCCTTCTTCGACATCGTCGAGCAGGACCCGGTCATCAACCGCGTCAAGTTGATCGCCGAGCCCTGGGATCTGGGTTCCGGCGGATACCAGGTGGGAGGATTCCCCTCAAGCTGGTCGGAATGGAACGGGCGCTATCGCGATTGCGTCCGCGATTTCTGGCGTTCGCAGCCGTCCACCCTGCCGGAATTCGCCAGTCGGCTGTTAGGGTCTTCCGACCTCTACCAGGTCAACGGCCGACGTCCGGTGGCGTCGGTGAATTTCGTCACCGCGCACGACGGCTTCACCCTGAACGATCTGGTCAGCTACAACGAGAAGCACAATGAGACCAACGGGGAGGGCAACCGCGACGGTGAGAACCACAATCGTTCGTGGAACTGCGGCGTTGAAGGCCACACCACCATCAAGGACGTCAATGAGCTTCGAGCGCGCCAATGCCGCAACATGATGGCGACGCTGCTGCTTAGCCAGGGTATTCCGATGATCTGCGGCGGCGACGAGATCCGCAGGACGCAGCAGGGGAACAATAACGCGTACTGTCAGGACAACGAGATTTCGTGGACGAACTGGAATCTGGACAAGCCCCAGCAGGAGATGCTCGAGTTCACCCGAAAGCTCATCCACCTGAGATTGAGTCATCCGGTGCTGCATCGACGCCGGTTCTTCACCGGGCGTGAGGCGGGCGACACCTCCGGCGTGATTCCACAGGTCGAATGGTTCGACCACACCGGTTCGATCATGGATCGCATCGATTGGAACAACACGCACGCCTTTTCCGTCATGGTGTATCTCAATGGCGGCGACATCCCGGAGAAGGACTGGTTCGGCACCCCGATGGTCGACAATGACTTCATCCTGATCTTCAACGCCTATTACGAGCCGATTGTGTTCACGTTGCCGGATGAGCGTTACGGCACCAAGTGGCAGTTGGTCGTCGACACCTATAATCCCCACGGTCCCGAGCTGAGCTATGAGGCCAATTTCGCCATCACCGCCCAACCTCGCAGTCTGTTGCTGCTGCAGAGCGCTCAGCGTCCGGAGGCGCGCAGGGATTTCTGAGGTTTTCGACCGCGCGTCGTGGCGTCGTGTCCGGCCGGCATGAAGGCAGCCGGACACGACGCTGAACGCGGTGTCAGGAGAATCAAATAAAGGGAAATTCCAGAGAGAGAATAAAAAAACCGGCGGCCTGAGCCACCGGTTTCATGTTGTGGAGCTAAGGGGATTCG
>DBKS01000008.1:0-2688 GCA_002298605.1 Bifidobacterium sp. UBA744
GCACCCACAGCGGGCCGTCGTCTCCCAACACCGAATACGCGTCCACGATGGTGTCGGACAGCTCATCCTCATCATCGCCGTCCCGCCACCAGATAATGACGCCGTCAACCGCCGAGTCATAGTCCTCATCCACCAGCTCCTCGCCGGTCAGGTCCTCGATGCTCGTTCGGATCGCGTCGTCTACGTCATCATCCCACAGCCACTCCTGTACGATGCTGCCGGGATGGAAACCGAATTCTTCCGCTTTCTGGGATGCCGTTTCAGTCACGAGGAACAGCATAACAAGTCATTGAGAAATACTGTGTAACACCGCCGGCATGCGCGCCGAAAAGACCAGAATGCGGACTCCGGCCTTATTCACGCCGCGCAATGCTGCAGCGTCTCGCCGTTGCCCTGTCCAATGGCCACCAAGGCGTCATAGGCCTCCTCAAGCGTCGACACCCTGACATCCCGCATGCCGTTTGGCACATGTCCCACCACTTCGGAGCAGTTGTCGGCCGGAGCGAGGAACCATGTGGCGCCGTCACGCTTGGCGCCCTGCATTTTGAGCTGGATGCCGCCGATCGCGCCGATCGACCCGTCCTCGTTCATAGTGCCCGTACCGGCGATGATCTGGCCTCCGGTCTCGTTGTCGGGGGTCAGCCTGTCGATCACGCCCAGCGCGTACATCATGCCGGCCGAGGGGCCGCCGATATCGTTCACATGCATGGAAACCCGTATGCCGCTGACATCCATGCCACGCCGCTGGAGAAAGGCGAGCGCCTGGCTGGAAGCCGCGTCCTGCGAAGACGTCATTTGCTGTTCCGTTTTCTGCTTGTACTCGTCGGCGGTCTGGCCCGACGGCACCACAGCCTCCCGAGGCATCACGATCTCATCGGAACGCAGCCAGCCGACCAGCACCTCGGCATTGGTCACATACGATCCCGGCATTCCGGAGGCGTTGACGGTAGTCAGCAGCAGCCGCCCAGAATCGTCATGCGTATCCGCACCGCTGATGTCTATGACCCGACTGCCATCGAGCTCACCCAGCACATTGGCCGTAGGACCGGGACGTTCCACCACATATGGGCTCGGAAGCACCAAAAGCACCACCGACAGCACACACACCAGCGTTCCGAGCCGAAACCGCGCCGAACGCGACAGCAACCAGCGGCGAGCCCGGGACGCCATCCTGACGACATTCTTGAAATCAGCCATAAGCACACAGTGTAGGGGTGCTGTCTAGACTAAGAGCATGGAAGAAAACGAGATTCGCCAATGGCTCATTGAATGCTTCGGCCCGGTGGAGGGCGAGATGGCCTGGCAGCAGTTCTCCCAGCTGCCGTCGGCCATTCGCGATCAGATTATGAGCCAAAGCAGAAACGGGCTGCCGAAACCCGGCGAAGTCCAATCACTCATTCACGCGCTCTCCGCTGGCGGACTTAACACCATCGGCGACATGCAGCGCACCATGGACGAGGGACCGATCAACGTCAAACTGGCCAAGTCGGTAGCGCTGACCAAGGTCAACGGCGGCGACGCGCAGGCGACGGTCAGCGCCGAAGACGGGCAGCTGGCCCGTCGGGCGCTCAGCGAGGCCAATCTGTGGCTCGACACAGCCTGCGCCATGAACCCTCCCGCAGGCGAGGCCCGGGTGCTCACCAGAGCCGATTGGGTGGAGGAGACGATTGGCGCATGGGCGGCCTTCGCCGCTCCGGTGGCCGCCTCCATGGCCGATTCACTGTCGTCGGTGATCTCCGAACGACTGGGCGGCATGTTCGAGGCCGGCGAAATCTCGGGAATGTTCGCAGGTCCCGTGCCGATTCCGATCCCCGATTCCATGAAGGATCCCAGCCAGTTGATGAAACTGCTGGGCAACACCTCATTCGCCATGCAACTTGGCCAGGCGGCCGGCGACCTCTCCGAAGAGGTGAGAGGGAGCTTCGACCAGGGCATCGCACTGCTCGCGACGCCCGCGGGGGGGCTTATTCCGCAGAACATCAACGCATACGCGGATTCGCTCGATCTGCCCCGCAATGAGGTCATGGCGTTCCTGGCATTGCAGGAAGCGGCCCATGCGCGGTTGTTCTCCTCCGTCCCATGGCTGATGCCGCGTTTCGAGGCGTTGATCGGCAAATACGCCCGTGGCATTTCCATTGACATGGACGCCATGGAGGATCATCTCCGCGAGGCGCGCGACATGAGTCCAGAATCGATTGCCGACGCGGTCAACCTCACCAATGTGGGCATGTCCGACACGCCTGAGCAGCGCGAGGCGCTGGACAGCTTGGAAACGCTGCTCGCCACCGTTGCAGGCTGGGTGGATTGCGTAGTGTGGCGCGCCGGCATGGCGCATATCGCGCATATCGAGCAGCTGCGGGAAATGTTGCGACGCGAACGCGCCGTAGGAGGCCCCGCCGAACGCACCTTCGAATCGCTGCTGGGATTGCATCTGCACCCCAAGCGCCAGCGCGAAGCCGCCAGCATGTGGGAGCGCATTACAGCGGCCGAAGGAGTGGAGACTCGCGACGCCAAGTGGTCGCATCCCGATCTGCTGCCCACACTCGACGCCAACCACAACGGTTCCGGATCCGCCGCCGGCAACGCCTCGGAAACCGCCGACGGCGCGATGCCGCCCAACAGCGCCGAACAACCCAATGCCGCGACGAACGGCACTTCCTCGGCCTCCGACGCCAAAACCGACGACGC
>DBKS01000008.1:2884-5471 GCA_002298605.1 Bifidobacterium sp. UBA744
TCGGCGAACGACAGCTGAAGCGTGTCCTCGGCACGGGTCACGCCCACATACATCAGACGGCGCTCCTCTTCCAGCAGGTCGCCGGGCGCGGGCGAGCCGAACGGCAGCAGCCCCTCCGAACAGCCAACGATGCATACATGGCCGAATTCCAATCCCTTGGCGGCATGAATCGTCGATATCGTCACCGCGCCGGCGTCCAAGCCATCGGTGCGCAACGATTCAACGCTCAGCGACTGAGACTGCCAACCGGCATCGGTGCGGATACGATACGAGAAGCCCAGCTCCTTCAGGGCCGCCGCCACCAGTCCCTGCTGCGCATTCAGCCTGGTCAGCACCGCGCAGTCCGACGGCTTGGCACCTTTCCGCACCATTGCGCGCAGACGGGCCGCCGCGCCTCGAGCCTCATCCCAATCACTCGGATACCGCAACGTGGTCACCCGCGCACCCGGCCCCTGATCCCGGCCCGACCTCAACTTGATATATCCGGCACGCTCCGGGCTGGCGGCGAGCACGCGATTCGCATAGCGAACCACCGAGGCGGTCGAACGATAATCGACATTCAGGGTTACGTCGGCTGCCAGAGGACCGAATTCCTCGCCGAACGAACGCAGATAATAGCTGGTGGCTCCGGCGAAGGAATAAATGGTCTGCGCGGCATCACCCACCACGCACACCTCGCGATTGCGCCCGTCCCCCATCCACAAACGCATCAGCCGATGCTGCAGGGGGGACACATCCTGATATTCGTCCACAGTCAGCCATCCGATACGACCACGGATGGCGGCAGCAGCCTGTTCAAGCTCGGGATCCTCCAGCAGATGGCACACCATCAGCAGAATATCGTTGAAGTCTATTTGGTTGCGGGCGGTTTTATCACCCTCATATGCCGTTATCAGATCGGCCATGCGGTCGGCGTCCAAACCGGCCGGAGGCTGACGATGCGTGGCGGCGCAGACCTTGGCGTAATCACGCGGCGCAATCAACGACACCTTGGTCCAATTGATTTCCGCCTCCAGGTCACGCACGGAAAGCGGATCGGGAGCCTCTGCACCGGTCACACGCTGAAACGCCGTCGCGACAAGCCGCTTGTTGTCGGAGACCAGATCGGGGAACGGCGCCTCGGTGACGCCGGTCCAGACTCGGTTGAGCTGGTGCAACGCCGCCGAATGGAATGTGGCCGCCGCCACACCCTCCACGCCCAGCCCGGCGATGCGGGCGCGCATCTCCTCTGCCGCCTTGACCGAAAACGTTACGGCCAGCACGCGCGAGGGATCCCAATCGCCACAAGCGCAGGCGTAGGCGATGCGGCGCGTGATCGTACGCGTCTTGCCCGCGCCGGCCCCCGCTATGATGCGCACCGGCCCGTCAACGGCAGTCGCCGCCTGGCGCTGTGCGTCATCAAGCGAGTCAAGGATGTGTTCCGCCTGATCATTCATACCCACCATTGTGTCAGTTTCCCGGGCGGCAACCGCCGCAACCGAACAAAACCGCGTGCCGCAAGTGACAAAACCGATGAACGCGGCCATGCCGTATCTCAACGCGCCGACCGGTTTCACGCCCTTGCCGGCAGATGTGTATTAGTGTTGGAGCGTGACGTTTTCTAGCTACTACACGCTTGCCGCGCTCGCCTCTGCGGCAGCTCCCGGCCTCGCCGTGGCCGGAGCGAAGGACGGTGTCCAACTCGGCGCCACCGACTCAGCGCTCGGCATACGCTCCGCGGTCATTCAGGATGCCACCGGGCAACTGTACGACGTAGTCGCGGCGCAGGGAGACAAGGCGCGCGCCCGGCTGTCTCGACGCGTGAAGGCCGCACGCGCGCTCGCACAGGCCAAGGAGCCGGCCGGCCTGAGCTTCGGCATGGAACGGGTGCTCACATACGTGCCGGGCGAAGGCGGGGACAGTCCCACCGGCGACACCGCGCTGCTCATCATGCAGCATCGCGAGGGTTACGCCAAACCCCTCGACACCTTGTCACTGGACGAATGCTCCTCGGTTGGCACCGCCATCGGCGCCATTCACCGGCTGCGCGGAACATTCCTGTCCGAGGGGAACTACCCCTCCTACACCACCGGGCAGATTCACGACCAATTAGTCGCCTGGATCGCCAGATTGAAGCAGGCGGGCCATGTCCCGGCGGAAATCACCAGCAGCTGGACCCGTATTGTCGCCACCGAGGGCCTGTGGAATTTCACCACATGCCCGGTTCATGGGGGGTTCGACGACGGCGATCTGCTGTTCACCGGATCCGGCCTGAGCGCCATCTATCACTGGCAGGGCATGCAGATCAACGATCCCGCCCGTGATCTCGCCTGGATCTTCGGGAAATTGGACGACACCCATCGCAACGCCGTGCTATCCGCCTACGGCCGCATGATGGGTTCCCGCCTGGATGATCTCATCATGCTCAGGGCCAATCTGTGGCTGCAGATGGAACAGGTGGGCGATTTCATCAGCGCCATTGACCACGGCGACAACAACCGCATCGTCAAGTTCAAGGCGCAGGTGGAACGACTGGCGCATCAGCTAGCGATCATCGCCGCCCAGAATGAGGAGCGCAACGCCGCAGGCCCCGCCAGGGCGGACGACA
>DBKS01000008.1:5482-5714 GCA_002298605.1 Bifidobacterium sp. UBA744
GTCGCCATCCACCATCACCGTGGGCACCCTGCTCGGCAACGACCGCAAACCGATGGATCCTGATGCCAAATTGGGCAATGGCATCGGATCGCCCGACACCGCGGACAGGGCGGGGAGCGCAAACCCAACCACCGCGCCCGACGCCGCACGCACCGAGATTCGCCCCAACACCCCGCGCGTGCCCACCATGCCGGATGTACCGGTCGCCAATGTGGTGAACGATCTGGAAACC
>DBKS01000008.1:5828-6060 GCA_002298605.1 Bifidobacterium sp. UBA744
CACTGTGCCGCAAGAAAAACGCAACATAACCAAGGAGCGATATGGATATTGAACTGGGCATTCAGCATGTAACCCGTCCGGTGAATTTCAGCACCAACGCCGGCGCCGACGAAGTGGGGGCGGCCATTGCGGGCGCCATACAAAACGGCACGACCATCAACCTGACTGACGACAAGGGCCGCCGCATCATCGTCCCGGCGACTGCGCTCGGCTATGCCATCATCGGTTCGGA
>DBKS01000008.1:6235-10879 GCA_002298605.1 Bifidobacterium sp. UBA744
CGCCGCTGCTCCGGCGGGTTGTCCCGGTGCCACACTTCCAGACCGTCCAGACCCTCATCAATAAGATCCTCAATCTGCTCATCGCTGAGCAGCACGGGGTTGCGGTTCAGGCCGCCGGCATGCGCGATGATCACCACACCGCCCGCGTCGCCCACCGCCCGCACGACCTCGTGCGTGGTGGGTGACGGAGTCGGAATGTAATACTTGCCGGTGGCGGACACCGCGCCGGCAAAGGCGTCCGATCGCGTTGCATAGACGCCGGCCGCAACCAGGGCATCGGCTATATGCGGACGGCCGATGGTGGTCCGCTCCCCCTCCCTCACCTGCGCCAGCACATCATCCCAAGTAATCGGATAGTCCCGCGACATCAGTTCCACCATCGCCTTGGTGCGAGCCATCCTGGCGGCGCGCGTACCGGCGAACAGCTGCGATATGGTCTGCGAGCGCGGATCATATTGGAACGCCAGCATATGCACGCTCACATTCCTGTCAGCCGCGGTGATTTCCGTGCCGCGAAGCAATGGCATGCCAAGCTCACGAGCGGCGAGTTCGGCCTCCTTCCAGCCGGCGGTGGTGTCATGGTCGGTAATGGCCACGCCATGCAGGCCAAGCGCCTTCGCCTGTCGAATCAACGTATGCGGCGTTTCCGTACCATCGGAGAAAGCGGTGTGGCAATGTATGTCCCATCCGCAGCGCGGTGATTCAAGTCGTTCGGCCTCGCGAGTCATATCACCATCGTAAGCTGTAGGGCAGTCGGAAGCGAACGCCGCCGCCACGGTTGGCGCATCGCGGACATCCATCATCGCATTGGTCGAATATCCGAGGCGGCGGCAGGAGGGCATATCAATGACACGCACCATGCACGACAATCAGTCCGGACCGGCGACAGGCTCCGATGCCATCGAATCCGCCGAAACGAATTTGCAGGGCTCACAGCGGGCCATGCGGCTCACCGGCTGGCGCCACAGCGCCCTGTGGACCTACGCGGTGATGCTGGTCGCCTCCGCCGCGGCATTGGTCGTCTCGTTCGTCCTGTCTGCGGAGACGCTGGTTATGGCCCGCAATCCCGGTATGAAACTCGGTTGCGACGTCAACGGCGTGGTGTCGTGTTCGTCCGTAGCGCAATCCTGGCAATCGGAAATCATCAAATTCGCCGGCCTGAGTTTCCCCAACGCTTTCTTCGGCATTGCGGCGGAATCGGTGTTCGTCACGGTTGCGGTTATCGGCATGGCTCGCGTGGCCGTTCCCCGCTGGTTCGCCATCTGCACATGGTTGGGCGGCCTCTCCGCGTTGGCCTACGCCTACTGGCTGTTCACGCAGTCCATGTATGTGATTCACGCCCTGTGCCCATGGTGCCTGGCACTTATGTTCTCCACCACCATCCAGTTCATGGCGCTCAGCCACGCCACCGTCGCCGTGCAGCAGCTTCCTGCGACGCGTCGGGGGACGCGCGGCGCGCAGCAGCGTGAGGAGTCCGGCAACGGATCAGACACGTCATTCACGCCGTCGGTGCCGCATGGACTCGGCACATACTATCGACTGAATTACGATCTGATGATCGACGCGCTCTGGCTGGTGGTGCTGGTCGCCCTGATCCTTCTGCAATACGGGGACGTCCTGTTCTAGGCGCGGACGAAACCGCCGGAGGCGTAGGGCCAGTGTAGGCTTGGCGGCATGAGCATTCCACAGACCGTAACCAAAATGCATGCCACCGGCAATGATTTCGTCGTGTATGCCGATCCGACCGGAGCGTACGAGCCGACTCCCGATGAAACCCGATGGCTTTGCGACCGGCATTTTGGCGTGGGGGCGGACGGCCTGATCCGTTTGGCGCCGCCCAAGAACGTATCCGATCTCACCCGGGAGCAGATCGACGCCTGCGGTGATGACGGCGCCGAATGGTTCATGGATTACCGTAACGCGGATGGATCGCTGGCGGAAATGTGCGGCAATGGCACCCGGGCGATCACGTTGTTCGCCCAGCGACATGGATTCGCCGACGCTCCGGGAGGCGCGCCCTTCCGCTTGGGCACCCGGGCCGGCGTGAAAACGCTGACGTCGCTCGGCGCGGTGGACGGGCTTGGCTCCGACATATTCCGCGTGGACATGGGAGCATGGCGCGCGCAGACGCCCGACTCCTACGAGGTCACGATTCCCTCCGCCCAGGGTTCGGCGCACGGCACATTCGTCGACATGGGCAATCCACACGTCGTGGCCGTCCGGGATTTTTCCGGCTTCGTCGGGGTTCCGGACCGCATCGGCGCGTATACGCTGCCTGATATCGAAGATCTTGACCTTACCGCCAAGCCCGTGGTGTCGCCGGAGCTGCCCAGCGACCAGAACGTGGAATTCGTGCGCATTGACTCCGTGGATGCATCATCCGGCGTCGGAACGGCCACCATGCGCGTGAACGAGCGCGGTTGCGGAGAAACGTTGTCATGCGGCACCGGCCTCTGCGCCTCAGCCGTGACGCTTCGTGCGCTCACCGGCATCGGGCACTGGACTATCACCGTACGAGGCGGGGTGCTGCGCGTCGATGTCACCGACACTGACGTTCATCTCACCGGCAACGCAACGACGGTCGGCACGATCGAACTCGCCTGAAAGGGGTTTCATTATGGCTTCCACAGCACCGGTGGGCGTATTCGACTCCGGATTAGGAGGCATTTCAGTCGTTCGCCAGCTCGTCCGCGATATGCCGCACGAACACGTGCTCTATTACGGGGATTCCGCCCACGCTCCATACGGCACAAAACCGCCCGAGCAGGTCAAAGAACTCAGCTTCGCCATTGCGCGGCGCTTTGCGGACCAAGGCGTCAAGGCCATGGTCATCGCCTGCAACACCGCCACCTCGGCCGCGGTCAACAGCCTGCGCGAGCAGTTCGACATCCCCATCATCGGTATGGAACCTGCGCTCAAAGTCGCCTGCGATGCCGGTCACGGACACCGCCAGCGCATTATTGTCGCCGCCACCCCGCTGACGCTACGCGAACGCAAATTCTCCACGCTGATGAACCGATTCAAAGAACAGCACACCATTTTCAAACAGCCATGTCCCGATCTGGTGAAACTGGTGGAGTCCGGGCAGCTTGACAATCATGAGTTGGTGCTGCAAACGCTCCACCGGTATTTTGACACCTACGACCTCGACACCATTGACTCTGTGGTGCTCGGCTGCACTCATTTTGTGTTCTACCGAGATTATTTCCGTGAATTGCTGCCCGAGACGACCGCACTCATCGACGGCAACGAAGGCACGATACGCCACCTTGAAGTAGTGCTTGAGTCCTTGGGCGAGCTTGCGCCCGACGACGCGCAGGGCGACGTGGAACTCGGCAATTCCGACACCAGCCCCCGTATGAACGCATTGGCCCAACGACTACTGGCATGGCGTAGCTGACCGGCAAGGGGGAATATATGACGCAGAACATCGAATCCATGCAGCTCATGCAGCCCGACCGTCTCTCATATGAAGGCCGGCACAAAACCGCTCTGATTGATGTCGGCGGAGGATTCCGTGCGATCTTCGGGTGCGGAGTCATGGATTACCTGCTCGAGGAAGGCATCAGTTTTGACCGGTGCTATGGCGTATCGGCCGGCGCCGCCAATATGACCTCGTTCATCGCGCGTCAGTTGGGACGCAATCACAAGTTCTACACCGAATACGCGTTCCGTAAGGAATATGCCAGCACCGAAAGCTTTTTCAAGAACCACAACTTCGCCAATCTGGACTATATTTACGGCACGCTCACCAATCACAACGGCGAATATCCGTTGGATTACGAAGCCTTCACATCCAATCCGACGGGTTTCACGGTAGTGGCGTGCAACGCCGAGGACGGCAGCACCAAATACTTCGACAAGTCGCGCATTCATTTCGATGATTACGACATCGTGAAGGCGAGCTCCGCAGTACCGGTGGCTTGCGAGCCGTATGTGGTGGATGGCGTGCCATACTACGATGGCGGGATCGCCGACCCCGTTCCGGTGCAGAAGGCCATCGATGACGGCTATGACCGCATCGTGCTGATCCTCACCAGGCTGCGTGATGAGATACGGTCGCAGAACAAGGACGTGGCTCCGGCGCGCATTCTCCGGCATCGGTACCCGCAGGCCGCAGAACGATTGCTGCAGCGCTATCAGACGTATAACGATGAAGTGTCGCTGGCAAAACGCTATGAGGCCGACGGACGCGTGCTGATCCTCGCGCCGGATGATCTGTGCGGACTAAGTACGCTGAGCAAGACCTTCGAGGGTCTTGAACTGATGTATCGCAAGGGATATGCGTCGGCCCACGCCATACCGGAATTTCTGGCCGGCTGAACACATATGCAAAGAGGCGGCAAGCATCTTTTGTAGCCTGCCGCCCCTTTGCATATCACAGCAATAAATGAACTGGCCTACGTCCTTTTTGCCTAACGGGTTATTTATTGCCGGCCTCGTTGGCGGTGAGCATCGCCTTGGTGACCTGCTCGTACAGATCCTGGTAGCCTCCCGGGGTCGACGATGGCAACACCACGGTTTTCGCGTTGTCGGATTCCGCAAGGGAGCGCATCACGTCGAGATACTGGTTGAACAGCACCACATTATTGACGTCGCCAATGTTCATGCCCACGGCTTGAAGGCTTTTGATCTGGTCGACGA
>DBKS01000010.1:0-126 GCA_002298605.1 Bifidobacterium sp. UBA744
GGGGAATGGATGAGTGAAACCCTCCGCATGTTGTCCAGCGATGCGGCTTGATTGGACTGCATGGCGCGAATAGCAGACAGCAAACCGCCGTTCCGGGTTGTCTTCGGAGGCGACTCGTACCTGAAC
>DBKS01000010.1:242-656 GCA_002298605.1 Bifidobacterium sp. UBA744
AGCCCCTCGTTGCTGTCCGACACGGCCGTCGTGCGGATCAACAACCTGCAGAACGCCGGGGAGAAACTCGGCGATGCCCTGGCCTCCTATGCCCGCCAGTGCGTCAGAGATCCGGGCGGCTCGAGCATCGTGATCTGCCAGCATGAAGGCGGCGTGAAAGGCAAACGCATCGTCGACCAGATCCTCAAGGCCGGCGGCGTCAAGGAAACGGTACCCGATCTGAAGAAAGCCGACGCCAAACTCAATTTCGTCTACCAGTGCTTCGAGCGGGACGGGCGACGCTGCGAGCCCATGGCGGCCCAGCAGCTGGTGAGCGTGCTGGGCGACAAAACCGGTGAGCTGGCGGCCATGTGCCACCAGTTGTGTTTTGACTTCGACGACGATCCCATGCCGATCGACCGGGTGAACCAGTAT
>DBKS01000010.1:673-905 GCA_002298605.1 Bifidobacterium sp. UBA744
TGACCTCCAGTCCGCAGGTCACCGGTTTCACCGTTGCGGACAAGGCGATCGAAGGCAAGACGGCGGAGGCGATCATCGCCATGCGGTCCGCCGTGGAGCAAGGCGTCGACCCGATCGCCCTGATCGGCGCTCTGGCCATGAAGCTGCGGACCCTGGCCAAAGCATCCGCGGTGCGTTCGGGCGTGATCTCCACAGCGGAGGCGAAAACCAATCCCTGGGTGCTGAAGAACGC
>DBKS01000010.1:920-1248 GCA_002298605.1 Bifidobacterium sp. UBA744
CAACTCGGCGGCTGGACGTCCCGGGGCTTGGGGGCGTGCATCCAGATGCTTGCGTGGGCGGACGAACAGAGTAAAACGAATGGCGGCGATCCCGTGTATGCGTTGGAGCGCAGCATTGACTTGATCGCGGTGAAAGGACAGGGGAGGAATATCAGGTGAGTGTTCGAATTGCAGTGCCTACGGATGCGGATATGCGCGCGCTTGGGGCTAGCCTCGCCCGAAAGTTTCGCGGCGGTGATGTCCTGCTGCTGTCCGGGCCGCTTGGCGCCGGGAAAACCACGTTGGCGCAGGGCATAGGCGAGGGGTTGAGCATCGAGGAGCCGATCGT
>DBKS01000010.1:1257-1474 GCA_002298605.1 Bifidobacterium sp. UBA744
TTCACCATCGCACGCGAACTGGAGGGAGTCTTTGCCGATGGCTCGCGCGCGCATCTGGTGCATGTCGACGCATACCGGCTGGGCGGCGACGGATACGCGCCCGGACAGGATGCGGTGGGCCGCCTGCTCGACGAACTGGAATCCCTTGGTCTGGACGAGGAACTCGAGGATCCCGGCGAAGACACCGTCATCCTCATGGAATGGGGCGAGCAGATGG
>DBKS01000010.1:1528-2794 GCA_002298605.1 Bifidobacterium sp. UBA744
TGGATCGCTCCGTGGACGGGCAATCGCCGATGGAGGATCCGACCAGCGCTGGCGTTAGAATCGTTTCCTTGGTGCCTTTGGGATCGGACTGGGAGGCACGGATCGCGCAATTCGGCAAGAAGGAGTAACCATGGCTGAGGCGGCTGCTTTGGGCGCTGCGCACAATGTGCTGGTGATCGACACGTCGTATGGGTCAACCGTCGGTATTGTCGGCCATGAGCCGATTGTGGAAACCGACTCGCGCACGCATGTCGAACGTCTGCAGGCCAATATCGCACGTGCCTGCACCGATGCCGGCCTCGCTCCGCGGGACCTTGACCGCATCATCGTGGGCACGGGCCCGGCGCCGTTCACCGGATTGCGCGCCGGCATCGTCGCGGCGAAGGCCCTGGCCTTCGCCACAGGAGCCGAATTGATCGGGCAGAACATCCTCGAGCCTCAGGCGCTGTGGAATCTGAAACGGCTCGAAGCGGAGCGCCGGACAGAGACATTCGAGGACCGTGGGCGCCATACGTTGACACTCGCCGTCAATGATGCGCGACGCAGGCAACTGTATTTCGAATTGCTCGATGCTGCCTCCTGCGGCGACGACACGCACCGGGACGTCCGGAAGGAGCCTCTCATCGCCATGGACATCGACTATCCACAGCGGATCGTCGAACGCGTGAACGCGGCCAACCAGCAGGGACTGACCGTTGACGTCGTAGGTCACGGCTCGGCGAAATACGCCGAGATTCTGGGGCGGATCGCACATGTCGGCGCAATGCTCGACGATTCGGTACTCGATCAGGGCCGTGCCGGATTGTCGATATTCGCTTCGGCCGCCGAGCGCACGCACCGCGTATTCCCCGATATGCCGGTGGAGCCTTTGTATCTGCGTCGTCCTGACGCCGCCGTACCCAATCCACTCAAGCACGTGCTTGGCCACGGCGGCGCAGCCAACAAGCGGTAAAGGCGGGGAGCGGGAATGATTACAGACATCTCCGCGCTGGACCGCGAATCCGTGATAGCCGCCATGACGAGGCTGGAATCCGAGCTGTTCGGGCGCGGCGCATGGAGCGAGAGCGCCATACGGCAGGAGCTTGACGCCCCGGCCCGAACATATGTCGTTGACATAGCATCTGATGACGATTCCGAAACTGTCCCGGCCAACAGCATACGGGGCTATGCGGGATTCTGGTATGACGGCGACGACGCCGAGCTCATGACCATCGGCGTGGGTGAGCCCTACCAGCGGCGGGGCATCGCCGCCGCGCTTCTGCAGCG
>DBKS01000010.1:2816-14050 GCA_002298605.1 Bifidobacterium sp. UBA744
GGGGGCCAACCGCCTTCTGCTAGAGGTGCGAGTCGATAACGAGCCCGCCTTGGCGTTGTATCATCGGTTCGGATTCCAGCGCATGGGATTGAGGAAGCGCTATTACCAGCCGGAAGGTGTGGACGCCTACACCATGAGCCTCGACCTTAGGCCACGGATCGTCGGATTCGCCGCCAGCCCCAAGCAGTCGACCATCGAAGGAGCAAGATGAGTGCACCAATCGTACTCGGCATCGAATCCACCTGCGACGAAACCGCGGCCGCCATTGTGCGAGGGCGCGAACTTTTGTCCAACATCGTGGCATCGTCCATGGAGGAACACGCACGGTACGGCGGCGTCATTCCCGAAATAGCCTCAAGGGCCCACGCCGAAGCGTTTGTGCCGTGTGTATCCAAGGCGCTGGCCGATGCGCATATGATGCTTGACGACGTGGACGCCATCGCCGTATCCGCCGGCCCCGGCCTGGCCGGATGTCTCGCGGTTGGCGTTTCCGGCGCGAAGGCGCTGGCATGGGCCGCCAACAAGCCCATCTACGGCATCAACCATGTGATCGGCCATATTGCGGTCACGCAGTTGCAGTTCGGGGCGTTTCCCGCCGATACCCTGGCCCTGATCGTGTCTGGCGGCCATACCTCGTTGCTGCACGTGAAGGATATGCCATGCTCGATCGGCGTGGTGGGCACCACATTGGATGACGCCGCGGGGGAATGCTTCGACAAAGTCGCCCGACTGCTGGGGTTTCCATATCCGGGAGGTCCGTACATCGACCGGCATGCGCGGCAGGGCGATCCGAAGGCCATCGCCGTGCCCCAGGCGCTGACCCAGGGTCAGGCTGGCGCCAAGCATCCGTATGACTTCAGTTTTTCCGGCGTGAAAACCGCTGTTGCCCGTTGGGTTGAGCAGCGGCAGGCGATGGGGGTCGACATCCCGGTCGATGACGTGTGCGCGTCCCTGGCGGATTCCGTGGCCACGGTGCTGGCCAGAAAGGCGATGCGCGGATGCGAACAGTATGGTTCGCAAACGCTGATTGTCGGCGGCGGCTTCTCCGCGAATTCGCAATTACGCGCCAAGCTGCTTGAATACGGTGAACGACATGGCGTCGAGGTGCGCATCCCGCAGCTCAAGCTGTGCACCGACAATGGCGCTATGGTCGCCATGCTTGGCGTCAATTTGGTCGAAGCCGGAGTCGCTCCCAGCGCACCCGATTTCCCCATTGACTCGGCGATGCCGTTGACACGGGTTGCGATGTGATCGCCTAGGCGACGCATAAGACACGCCGGGAAGCAACGACTTGCATCGTTGCGACATTTCGCGTATATTATCCATCTGTTGCCGTTCGATAAGAGCGGTGGCCGTTATTCCTGCGTAGCTCAGTTGGCAGAGCATCCGACTGTTAATCGGACGGTCGCTGGTTCAAGCCCAGCCGCAGGAGCGGATATCAGGTCCCTTGATGAATCGAGCTCATCAGGGGACCTTTGTGTATACCCGAACAAATGTCGAGGAGGATGGCCCGGCGCGGGGAACGCGCCGGGGAGGCGGATCAGGCGGTGATCAATCCATCGGAGTCCATGTCGAAATCGGCCATGGCGTAGGAGCGGATGGCGGGGTCCTCATAGGTGTTCATGTAGTAGGTGTTGGTCTTCGAGGAATACCCGCTGGTGAACAGCGTGCGCTCGAACTGGCCGTTCGGCATCTTGGCCATGCCCTCGACCATTTGCACGGAGCCAAGTGTGTGGAACAGGCGAGACACGTTGGAGTCCTCATCGCCCTGCTGCGGATAATGCGTGTTCGTATAGGCTACGCGTACGAAGCGGGACGGCGAGCTGACATCGCCTGGAATGCCATGCATGCTCACGCCGGCGCCCCATGCGGTGAGTTCGGCCTTGCCCCACGTGCTCGGCTTGGCCATTTCGTTGTCGACACACATGTAATTGCGCAGATTCTCCATATGGAAATCAAACGTCGGCTGGTTGGTAAGCACGTCGACGTCGTCGTGATGAATATGCATGCCGTCGGCCATCTGCTCGACGACGATGCTGCGCTTCCCGTCGCCGATGAACCAATGCAGCAGGGATTCCTGCTGGCCTGGAACGATCTGGGAGACGAGCGTCACATTCTTCAATGCCGTTTCAACCTCATCCACCGTGTCGAAATTACGGGCGACCCACAGCGGGAATTCGAACGTGGCGACGTTTTCGGTGCCAGCGACCGGCTCATGCGCAAAAGAGGCATATCCGGGAAAATTCAACCCCGCAACGGCCAGTCCGTGCTCGTTGGCGCAGTCGAAATACATTGGACGGTCCGCTATAACCACGCCCACGCCCAGCACCGCGTTCGGATCGCTGCTGCCGATGGCGCCGAACGCATAATCGTAGCGGTAGCCGCGGGGCGTGGCCAGAATGGTCTCTCCGTAGGAGAATCCCCAATCAAGGTTCCGTCCAAAATACATGTTGCCCTCATCGTCCGAGAAACGAACACCAGTGCACATAGTGGACTCCTTCCGTCTGCATAGATTTTTCGTGTGTATCCATGGTATGCCATCCGTCCGGGGAATGGTCTGCGACCCGCGTCCGCATCCGGCATTCGTCGAATATAAAAAATCCCCCTGATCATCTCGGGGGGATTCTGCTATTCGCTCCTGCGGCTGGGCTTGAACCAGCGACCGTCCGATTAACAGTCGGATGCTCTGCCAACTGAGCTACGCAGGAATAGGCAGTGGCCTTTTCTTCGGCGCACAAGTCACATACAATACCGCGTTCATTCAAGAATGCAAATTACCCGCATGTCGGCATGTCGCCTGCAAGGCTGTACTTGCCATCTCCAACGCCGGGGATTCCGCGAATTCGCCGGCTGCAAGCGGTGCGGGGGCACAAGAAACGGGCATGAAGAACACGCCGACATTCGACCACACTGTTACGAGCATTGGACCCCCGACGATTCGGCAGGCATGATGACATCAGAGGTGGCGGTTGCGACGGCCTGGAGGAATCATGGGGCGGAACACCGACTGGATATGGAAACGGCAGCGAAGAGTGGCGGCGAGACAGCGGAAATATCAGCTACGCCGTGAGCGGCAACGCCGCTTGGCCAGCATGCAATATGCGATGCTGCTATGCCTCGCGGCGACTGTATCCGCCGCGGTTTCGATCAACGCGGTAGAGGTTCGCCCCGCATTCGGAACGGAGGTCGACGGCGTGTCGGGATGCCGGACATCCATGAGCTGGCCGTTGAGCGTGGATTCGTCCGTCCCTACTGTCGTCAAGCCGTTCAAGTCGCCTCCTCAGCCATGGCTCGCGGGGCATCGGGGCGTCGATCTGCAGGTGGATGCGGATCAACCGACGATCATCTATGCGCCGATGGATGGCGTTGTGTCATTCGCGGGCACAGTCGCAGGCAAAAACGTGGTCAGTGTGCGTCATGCGACGCGTACGTCGACGTTTGAACCTGCGCAAACCGACCTCGCGGTGGGGGTCGCCGTGAATCGCGGCGATGCCATGGCGAGAGTGGAGGGACGTAGCGACCATTGTGATGCGATCTGCCTGCATTGGGGTGTAAAAACCGAAGCCGGCTCCTATATCGACCCGGCGTCCGCAGCCCTGCCGCATCGGATTGTCCTGAAACCGGTCCAAAGGCTGTATGGACGATAAGCCGCCCAACGAACGGGTATGATGTGAAACATATGCTAGCGAGGAGCGCACATGAAGAGAGAATTCACTCGTCCGCAGCCGGAAGCCATTGACTATGACGCCAATATCTTTTCGATTTTGGAGGAGCGCGTTGCGCGAACGCCCGACGACTCCCTGATCGAATACAAAGACGGGGACGGCGTATGGCGATCGTTTACCGCCACGCAGTTTCGGGATCTGGTGATCTCGCTGGCCAAGGGGCTCATGGCCCGGGGCATCGAACAGGGCGACGCGGTGTCCGTCCTGTCGAAGACGCGGTGGGAATGGACCGCCCTTGACATGGCCATCATGTCGATCGGCGCGCTCACGGTACCGGTCTACGAGACGAATTCCCCGGCTCAGGTGCGCATGATCTTCAATGACTCCAAGGTCAAAATGGCTTTTGCCGAAAATGACGCGCAGCGCGACAAAATCGAATCCATTCGCGATCAGGTGACCGATCTCGGCGACGTCTATGTGATCGACCTTGGGGCCATTGAAACGATACGGGCGTTCGGCAATACCGTGTCCGACGAGGAGTTTTACCAGCGGGAGCGCGCGGTGAGGGGCTCCGACCTTGCCACCATTGTCTATACTTCCGGTTCGACGGGAACCCCCAAGGGCATTGAACTGTCGCACGGCGGTTTCGTCTTCATCACCTATTCGGGCGTGCGTTCCATGCCGGATATCGCCATGAAGCCCGATCGCAGGCTGCTGCTGTTCCTGCCGCTTGCCCACGTGTTCGCCCGATACATGCAGTTCTTCTGTTTCGCCGGCAACGTCACGCTTGGTTTGTCAAGCAATCTGAAAACCATCCTCGCGGATTTCAATTCGTTCAAGCCCACCTTCGTGCTTGCGGTGCCCCGTATTTTCGAGAAGATCTACAACGCGGCCTCGCAGAAGGCCGGCAGGGGATTCAAGGGCCGTTTGTTTGCCGACGCGGCGCGGACCGCACGCGATTGGTCCCGTGCGCAGCAAGCAGGCGAAGGCATCCCGCTGCCCGTTGCGGCGAAGCACGCGCTGTATGCCAGGCTGGTCTACTCGACCATCATGAGCGTGTTCGGCGGACATGTGGAGTATGCGGTTTCCGGCGGCGCCCCGCTCGATTCCTCGATCGCGCATTTCTTCAACGGCGTGGGGCTGCCGCTGCTGGAGGGTTATGGCATGACGGAGACCTGCGCCCCGGCCAGCGTGAATCCCACGGTCGGCTACAAAATCGGCACGATCGGCCTGCCCATGCAGGGCATCAGCTTTGGTGTGGACGATGATGGCGAACTGTGCATCAAAGGACCCAGCGTCTGCGTCGGATACCACAACCATCCTGAAATCACCACCCGTCAATTGGTGGACGGCTGGCTGCATACCGGTGACCTCGGCGACATCGACGACGAGGGGTTCATCACAATCACCGGGCGCAAGAAGGATCTCATCATCACGGCCGGAGGCAAAAACGTGTCGCCCTCCGAGCTTGAGGTCGCCGTCATGGTTTCCCCCGTGGTAAACCAATGCGTGGTCATTGGCGACCGGAAGCCGTTCATCGCCGCCCTGATAGCCCTGGACCTTGCCGAGACCAATGCCTGGCTCACCGCTCAGGGGGCTCATCCGGCCGCCGATCTCGAGGAGGCGGCGGCGAACCCGATTGTCAGGGCGGAGGTGGAGCGGGCTGTGGACGCGGCCAACAACCAGGTGTCCCGTGCCGAATCGATCCGCAAATACGAGATTCTCACAGACGACCTGAATGAGGAGAACGGCATGGTCACGCCCAGCCTGAAGGCCCGGCGCGAGGCGATTACCGAACGATACCGCGACCTGATCGAACGGCGTATCTATACGGGCAAGCGCTGAAAGCGCCCGTCCCTTACAGTCCGGCGTCGGCTGGCGTGATGTATCCGGTGTCGATCAGCATGGTTTTGAGATTTGATGCGGCCACTGCCAATTGGTCCTTGACGATGGCAGCGACCGAAGTCCCCTGGTAGTCGGCGGCGGTCAGCCCGTCGATCTGACTGGGGTCGTCGTTGGCGGCGTATGCGGCCACGACCTTCGCCAGCAGCGTGGCGGTGTCCTTGCGGTTGGCGAGCGCGGTCATCCATTGCTTGCCGTTGACGATATGCGTGATGGTGTCCGCATAGGCCCCATATCCGGTTACGATCGGCCAGGCGGTGGCCGAGGAGACGTCATTCGTCGAGGAGAACGGCAGTTTGATGCCGGAGGAGGCGGATGCGCCGGGCGATGGGGACGGCGCCTTGCGTGGCGAGGGCACGGCGCGTTTCGACAGGTCGATCTTTCCCGTCAGGCTTCCCACAATGCCGGAGATGCTGATCTCGGGGTTGATGTCGGCCGAGGAGCCGGTGTACCCCAGGTCCGTCAGCGCCGTGACCACCTGCGAGGAAACGTAGTCGTTCATGGCGATAATGCCGTCAATGTGTTTGAGCTGTGAGGCGTTTGTCGCCTGGGAATTGCCGAGACGTCTGGTGAGTTCCCTGCCGGCCGCATCGTCGGATGACGGGTCGAAGGTGACTGCCTTCCAGTCGTCGTCCGTGGTGGCGGATGAGAGGTATCCGGATGGGCTGACCGCGCGTCCGTCGGAGAAATACGGCCCCAGCACTTCCCAGATGCCGGCGAATGCTTCCTGGGCGAAGGTCGTGTCGACGGTTCCGTTGCCATCTGCGCCCGTTGAACTCAGCGGGATCATGACTTCGATGGATTTGGGATTTTGCGGGCTGGTGGCGTCGAGTTTGAGTTTGCGGGCCAATTGCTCCGCCTGGATGTGGCCGATGGCTTTGGCGGTTGTGAACGGGACATAGAGGTCGGGGGTGAATCCCTGAAGCTGGTTTGACAGTATCACGACGCGCGCGCCGGCCTCGTGCGCGAGGGTGAGTGCGGACACGAGTCGTTCGCCGGCCTGGCGCTGGGTCTTCTGCTGGTCGGTTTCCCCGTCGACCGGTTCGGCGTTCCATGTGACGTCCTGCCGCACGTAATCGCCATATTGCCGCGTGACCTCGTCCGTCTGGCTGACGGGCGCCACAATCAATGTGGTCGATGCCATGGCGTTGGTGTCGGCAAGATGCGAAACGACGTAGTCCTCCACGTCCTGGCTTTGTTTGTCGAGATCGGTCGCGGTGCTGGTTTTCGTTGTGACGTTGGCCGCGGTCTCGGAAGAGTCGGCGGCGGCGTCCTTGACGGCTTTTTGGATGTCCGAGGTGAGGACCGCCCATTTGTTGATCGGTGTGTTGTTGGATAGCGTTATGCCGTCCGCCGGGGTGAAGATGGCCAGATTATATGCGTCGGAGCCGGCAGCGGTCCCCGTGGAAGTCGCGGCCGTGGTATTCGAGACGGCTGGATCGCCGGTACCGCCGACGGGGGAGCAGGCGGCGAACGCCGCCGCCATGGACAGGGTCGCCAAGCATGCCGTGGCGCGGCGCATCCACTGCCGCAGCCTCTTGGCTGATGTCAAGTTCAAGGAATTCGCACCTCACCGGTCGGCCAATCGTTACGCACGATCCACCTTACTACCGATTGCCATTCGAGAAGACAGGCCGTCCCGTGGGCGAACGAGGGCCGGACGGGATGATTCCGGAGGCGCCCCCCTCCTCGAAGCGCCTCCGGAATCGTTCGACGAGAATCGCTACTCGGCAAGCGCCTTGGCGAGGTTCTCGTCCAGTGCGTTCATGAAGCCCTCGGTGTCGAGCCAAGGTTGGTCGGGGCCGATGAGCCTGGCGAGATCCTTGGTCATCTGGCCGCCTTCCACCGTGCCGACGATGACCTTCTCCAGGGTTTCGGCGAAATGGCGCACCTCGGGGGTGTTGTCGAGGTCGGCGCGGTGCTTGAGGCCGCCGGTCCATGCGAAGATCGATGCGATCGGATTCGTGGAGGTCTTTTCGCCCTTCTGCCAGCGGCGGTAGTGGCGGGTGACGGTGCCGTGCGCGGCTTCCGCCTCGACGGTCTGGCCGTCCGGGGTCATGAGCACGGAAGTCATCAGTCCCAGCGATCCGAAGCCCTGGGCCACGGAATCGGACTGCACGTCGCCGTCGTAGTTCTTGCAGGCCCAGATGTAGCCGCCGTGCCATTTGAGCGAGCTGGCGACCATGTCGTCGATGAGGCGGTGCTCGTAGGTGAGTCCTTCGGCCTCGTAGCGATCCTTGTATTCGGTTTCGAAGACTTCGGCGAAGATGTCCTTGAACTGGCCGTCGTACGCCTTGAGGATCGTGTTCTTGGTGGACAGGTACACGGGGTAGTGGCGCATGAGTCCGTAGTTGAAGCAGGCGCGGGCGAATCCCCTGATGGAGTCGTTGACGTTGTACTGCACCTGCGCCACGCCGCCGTCCTGACCGTAGTTGTACACCACATGCTCAATCGGCTCGCCGCCGTCCTCGGGGGTGAAGGTCACCGTGAGCGTGCCGGCGCCGGGAACCTTGAAGTCGGTGGCCTTGTACTGGTCGCCGAAGGCATGGCGGGCCACGACGATCGGCTTGGTCCAGCCGGGGACCAGACGGGGCACGTTGCTCATCACGATCGGCTCGCGGAAGATGGTGCCGCCGAGGATGTTGCGGATGGTGCCGTTGGGGGACTTCCACATTTTCTTGAGGCCGAATTCCTTGACGCGGGCCTCGTCCGGGGTGATGGTGGCGCATTTGACGCCGACATGGTGCTTGAGAATGGCGTTGGCGGCGTCGATGGTCACCTGGTCGTCGGTTTCGTCGCGATGCTCGATGCCAAGGTCGTAGTAGTCGAGATTGATGTCAAGATACGGAAGGATGAGCTTGTCCTTGATGTCCTTCCAGATGACGCGGGTCATCTCGTCGCCGTCGAGTTCCACAACCGTGCCTTCGACTTTGATCTTGCCCATACATGCCTCCTTGTAATGTCGGTGGGCCCATTGGTGACAGCAATACCAGATGTATGTTTCAACGCACAACATATGGGACGGTATTCGGAACGGACGGGGGAAGGCCCCACGCGCATGCCCGCCGCAAAGTCACAGTGCCGCATTAGCCTAGGGAGCATGTCTCAGGAAATTGAAATCGGTTTGGGCAAGAAGGCTCGCCTCGCTTATGCCCTTGATGATGTGGCCATCGTGCCTTCCCGTCGCACCCGCGATCCCCAGGACGTCTCGACTTCGTGGCAGGTTGACGCCTACGAGTTCGACATCCCGGTGATCGCCGCGCCCATGGATTCGGTGACAAGTCCCGCCACGGCCATCGCCATGGGCAAGCTCGGCGGCCTTGGCGTGCTTGACCTCGAAGGATTGTGGACTCGTTACGAGGATCCGCAGCCGTTGCTGGGCGAGATCGCCGCATTGGATTCCGCCCATGCGATTGAGCGCATCCAGCAGATCTATGCGGAGCCCGTCAAGCCCGAACTCATCACGCAGCGCCTGCACGAGATCCGCGATGCCGGTGTGACCGTGGCCGGCGCGCTGTCTCCGCAGCGCACCCAGCAGTTCTATTCGACCGTCGTCGATGCCGGAGTCGACTTGTTCGTGATTCGCGGCACCGCGGTGTCCGCCGAGCATGTTTCCCAGACGCATGAACCGCTGAACCTCAAGAAGTTCATCTACGATCTCGATGTGCCGGTGATCGTGGGCGGCGCCGCCAATTACACGGCGGCCCTTCATCTGATGCGCACCGGAGCCGCCGGCGTGCTGGTTGGATTCGGCGGCACCGCGGTGTCCTCCACACGCACCACCATCGGCGTCCAGGCGCCGCTGGCCACCGCCATTTCGGATGTCGCCGAGGCCCGGCGAGACTACATGGACGAGTCGGGCGGGCGCTACGTGCAGGTTATCGCCGATGGCGGCATGGGTGATTCCGGCAATTTCGTCAAGGCCTTTGCGCTTGGCGCCGACGCCGTTATGCTGGGCACTCCGCTGGCGCGTGCCGCCGAGGCGCCCGGCAAGGGCATGCACTGGGGCGCCGAGGCCCGCCATCAGACCCTGCCGCGCGGTTATCGCGTCAATGTGGGCACCGTGGCGCCGCTGGAGCAGATCCTGTTCGGGCCGAGCCATCAGGCCGATGGCCGTGTGAATTTCATCGGCGCGCTGCGTCGTGCGATGGCCTCCACCGGGTACGTGAACGTCAAGGACTTCCAGCGCTGCGATATGGTGGTTACGCCATACGCTGCCCACTGATCCGGGCGTGTAAGTTATCCACGGTTGTCCACTTATCCACAGCGTCCCGGTCGGGAATTGACCGGGACGCTTCGTCGTACTAGAGCTCATAGTAAGGCCTCAGTGAGGGCCGGGAGAAGAACGAAGGAGTTACTATGAGCCAGCCGGACACCTTTGAAGTGGACTTGCCCATCTTGCCCAACGGGCAATCCGTTCATCTGCGCATTTGCCGCTATGTGCCCGAAGATCTGTCGAAGCGCGACTGCATCGGACTGGGCGGCGCCGCGGCGCGCCTGGCGTGGCGTGCCATGGACGTGGTGCGTGGCAAGCTGCCTGCCAGCCGCCTCGCCAATGCGGTCAGCCCCACGGCGGCGCGCAAGCTGGAAACGATGGCGCTGCTGTACCGCGGCCATCTGCAGCGGCATCCCGAATTGCGTCAGCGGGCTTGGCAGCTGCCGGTCGAGCCCCGCGGCATTGACGCAGTGGTCCGGGCTTCCGATCACGTGGAGGCTTGGGTGCATCTCACCATCGCCCAGACCAGCTACTGGTCGACGGTGATCTTCGATTACGTCGGCACCCGGTGGATGTGCACGGCGCTCGATCTGGGATGAAATAGGCGCCGCACTGACAGGACGCTGTTTTATAGTGGTGTCCATGCTCAAGGAGTTTGTCGAACCGATCAAATACACAACCACCGAAGCCGACACCGTGTTTTCGCTGCTGGCGCGCCGCGCGAAACGCAATCCCGACGAAACCGTCGCCGAATGGCAGGATGAGAAGACCTTCGCATGGCATCAGGTCAGTGCGGGCGAGATGCTCGGCCGTGCGAGGGAGGTGGCCAAGGGGCTGCTGGCGCTGGGGGCGACCAAAGGCGAACGGGTGATCGTCTATTCGCCGACATGCTACTCGTGGGGCGTGGTCGATTTCGCCTGCGCCGCCATCGGTGCGGTGCTGGTGCCGATCTACGAGACGGATTCCATTCAGCAGGCTTCCAACATCATCGACGAGGTGAAGCCCATAGTCGCGTTCTGCGGAGATTTCGATCACGCCCAGGCGCTGGAGCAGATCCGCGACAACCATGGCAACACGCTGCGCAACGTCTTCAACTTCAAGGCGGAGGGGCTGGATGCCGTCGCCGATTTCGGCCGGGGCGTGTCGGATGCCACGCTGGATGCCGCGATTGCATCCATCACAGCCGACGACGTGCTCACCATCGTGTACACGTCGGGCTCCACGGGGCGTCCCAAGGGGGCGATGCTCTCCAACCGCAACTACACGCATATCGTGCTCAATGGATATGAGATCCTGCCGAATATGCTGTATAACGACAATCGCCTGCTGCTGTTCCTGCCGCTGGCGCATTGCTTCGCCCGATACATTCAATATGTGGCGATCGGCGGCCACGGAGTGATCGGCTATCTGCCGGGCGCCAAACGCCTGCTGGCCGATTTGCGCAGCTTCAA
>DBKS01000010.1:14133-28057 GCA_002298605.1 Bifidobacterium sp. UBA744
GGCATCAGGGGACGCGTCTTCGCCAAGGCGTTCGGCCACTTCGTGCAGTGGAGCAAGGATCAGCAGGATGGTCGCGGGCATGGCGTCGTCCGGCGCCTTGAGCATTCCTTCTTTATGGCGACGGTGGGATCCTCGATCAGGGACGCGCTGGGGCCGAACCTTGCGTTCCTCGCCTGCGGCGGCGCGCCGTTGAATGTCGATTTGGCCCATTTCTTCAACGGGATGGACGGCATCACCTTCATCCAGGGCTACGGCATGACCGAAACCGCCGCGCCGATGCTGGTCAACTGGGAGGAGGACAACGAGGTCGGATCGGTCGGCAAGCCGGGTCCCGGCATGGGCGTGCGCGTCGCAGATGACGGCGAGCTGCAGGTATGCGGCCCGAATGTGTTCCTCGGCTATTATCACAATCCCCGCTTGACCGCCGAGGCCAGAGCCGACGACACCTGGCTGAAAACCGGCGACCTCGGCGAAATAGACGATCGTGGCTTTGTGTTCATCACCGGCCGCAAAAAGGACATCATCATCACTGCAGGCGGCAAGAACATCAGCCCGGCGCCCCTCGAGGATGTGATCGAAACCTGCCCGATCGTGCAGCACGCCGTGGTGGTGGGAGACGGACGGCCCTTCGTCTCCGCCCTGATCGAGCTTGAGCCCGACATGCTTCGTTCCTGGCTCGCCAGCCAGGGGCTCGACGACACCATGCCTCTTGAGGAGGCAAGGGGGAACGATGCGGTGCGGGCCTTCATCCAGCAGTATGTCGACAAGGCCAACGCCAGCGTGTCGCGTGCCGAATCGGTGCGCAAGTTCGCCATCCTTTCCACCCAGTTCAATCAGAAGGACGGCACGCTGACCCCGAGCCTGAAGGTCGTGCGGCCCAAGGTGCTGTCGCGGTATGCCGATGTGATCGATGGTGAGATCTACGCGTCCAAAAGCGTCGCGAAGCCGTTGCCCGCCACCGTCAAGATCCTCGACGACACGGCGGTGACCGTGCAGCGCGCCGCCGAGTCGGTGCGCCAGGCCTCCGAAACGGTGAGCCCGATGGTTCGTCAGGCGATCGATCGAGCCAAAACCAATGTGTCGGATTCGCTTGCTAGCGTGCAAGGGAAAATGAAGAAGCCGGTTGACGTCCCGTCCGAGGAACAGGCCGATCACGCCGGGGCAAGCGAAGAACGCGAAGAAGAGGAGAAGTAGCGCCGTGGCCATTCGTCAAATCAGAGTTGTTCCCGATCCTGTGCTGCGCACGCCGTGCGACGAGATCACCAACATCACCCCGGCGGTGAGGCGTCTGGTGCGGGATCTGCTCGACACCGTGGACGATCCGGGGCGCGCGGGTTTGTCGGCCAACCAGATCGGTGTCTCCCTCCGGGCGTTCTCCTATAACATCGACGGCAAGATAGGATATGTGCTCAATCCGGTGCTGGAAGAGACCAAGGGCGAGCAATACGGCGACGAGGGATGCCTGTCGGTGCCCGGATTGTGGTACAAAACCCGGCGGGCGGACTACGCCCGCGTGCGTGGCATCGATCTGGACGGCAAGCCCGTGGTGCTTGAAGGCACCGGCATCATGGGACGCATGCTGCAGCACGAGACGGACCATCTCGACGGGCATGTCTATCTGGACCGACTGGAACGGCAGGAGCGCCGCGAGGCGCTGCGGTATATGCGCCGACAGCAGTCCAAGTAGTCCTGTATTCTTATCCTTCGTGTGCCCTCCCGGCCGAAGCGCAGTCGCAGGTGCTGAAGCCACCCGTATTGTCTACACGGCACACACCAAATTCGCGTCATGTCCGCGACGGTCCGTGTCGGTCGGCCAATCCGGTTTCGGAGAATGGCTGCATACGGATGCACATGACCAGGCAAGAACCGACAGAAAGGTAGTGCTATGGCACAAATCACGATGAGCGAGATGCTCAAGGCTGGCGTCCACTTTGGTCATCAGACCCGCCGTTGGAACCCGAAGATGAAGCAGTACATCCTCATGGAGCGCAACGGCATCCACATCATCAACCTGTTCAAGTCCCTCGAACTGATCGACAAGGCCTATGACTTCATCAAGGCCACCGTCGCGCACAACGGCACCGTCCTGTTCGTCGGCACCAAGAAGCAGGCCCAGGAGGCCATCGCCAGCCAGGCCACTCGCGTGAACATGCCGTATGTCTCCGAGCGCTGGCTCGGCGGTATGCTGACCAACTTCCAGACCGTCTCCAAGCGCGTCGCCCGCCTCAAGGAGCTCGAGGAGATGGACTTCTCCGACGTGCACGGTTCCGGTCTGACCAAGAAGGAGCTGCTGCTGCTCGAGCGCGAGAAGGACAAGCTGGCCAAGCAGCTTGGCGGTATCCGCAACATGAACCGCACCCCCTCCGCGATGTTCGTTGTGGACGTCAACAAGGAAGCCCTGGCCGTTGAGGAAGCCCACAAGCTCGGCATCCCGGTGGTGGCCCTGGTGGACACCAACGCCGATCCGGAATCCGTGGACTACCCGATCCCCGCCAACGACGACGCCATTCGCGGCGTCGAACTGCTGACCGGCCTGATCGCCGACGCCGTCGCCGATGGCCTGCTCGAGCGTTCCGGCCAGGCGGCCAAGGCCGAAGGCGAATCCTCCGAGCAGCCGATGGCAGCTTGGGAGAAGGATCTGCTTCAGCAGGGCTCCGAGACCGCTGAGGCTGCGCCCGAGGCGGCCAAGACCGAGGCCCCCAAGGCTGAGTGACCTCTTCGTTATGTGCCGAACGCGACGTTTCCGATGCCGCGGCCGGCACATAACGGCATCATGAGTTGTTTCATATAACTAGGGAGAAAACATGGCAGCAATTACCGCCGCTCTGATCAAGCAGGTCCGCGAGGATACCGGTGCCGGCATGCTCGACGTCAAGAAGGCCCTTACCGAGGCCGAGGGAGACGTGGCCCGCGCCAAGGAAATCATTCGAGCCAAGGGCATCGCCGCGGCCGGCAAGCGTGAAGGCCGCAAGGCCCAGGAAGGCACCATCGCCTCCAAGGTCGTCGAAACCGCCAACGGTGAAACCGGCTACGCGGTCGAAGTGAACTCCGAAACCGACTTTGTGGCCAAGACGCCGAAGTTCGTTGAGTTCGCCGACGAGGTGCTGGGCTACGCCGTCGCCGCCGACGCCGATTCCGCCGAGGCCGCCGACGCCGCCCCCGCCAAGGAGGGCACCGTCGAGGAGTTCATCAAGGAGGAATCCTCCACCTTCGGCGAGCATATCAAGATCGGCCAGTTCGCGAAGATCTCCGGCGAACATGTCGAGGTTTACGCTCACAAGAAGTCCGTGGAGATGCCGCCGAGCATCGTGGCCATGATCGCCACCGACAAGGCCGGCGCCGCCGTGGCCCACGAAGCCGCTCTGCAGATTTCCGCCATGGGCGCCAAGTGGCTCACCCGCGAGGACGTTCCGGCCGATGTGGTCGAGTCCGAGCGCCGCGTGGCCACCGAGAAGTCCATCGCGGAAGGCAAGCCGGAGAAGATCGTCCCCAGGATCGTCGAAGGCCGTCTGAACGCGTTCTTCAAGGAAGTCGTGCTTCTCGAGCAGCCCTATGTCAAGGATCCTTCCAAGACCGTCGGCAAGCTCTTTGAAGAAGCGGGCGGCAAGGCTCTCGCCTTCGCCCGTATCGAAGTCGGCAAGGGCGAGGACGCGGAGTGACGATCTCATGTGAACGCCTGCGCGGGCTGATCTGAGATTCCGAGAGAGGATCGACGGCCCCGGGTGCGTCACAAGTCCTTGAGGGGTTCTGCATCCACAGTGCGGAGCCCCTTTCACTATATTGGCCGCCCATGGCATCGGACCCATGGGCGGCTTGCCTCTGCATATATGCCGGCCCGGCCCGTAGCAACCATGCGCCCGGACCACTGCGAGAATGGGGAGAACAGGATGAATCAGGTCGAGCAAGGCGCCCATGTGCCGGCCGCGCGCGCCACCGTGGTGGGATTATGCGCAATTCTGCTGTGGAGTCTGATGACCGCGTTGGTACGTATCGTCGCCGATGCGTTCGGGGCGACGCTCGGCTCTGCGCTGATCTATACCTTCGGCGTGGCGCTGCTGATGATCTTTCACCGTCCCGCGCCCCTGAGGCTGGCGCCGCGCCGTTATCTGATAGTCGGCGGAGCGCTGTTCGTGTTCTATGAATCCGCCATCTCCCTGTCGATTGGACTTGCCCCGACGTCCATTGGATCGGTGGAGGTGAGCCTGGTGAATTATATGTGGCCGACGATGATGGTGCTCCTCTCCGCCGCACTTGCGCGGCCGAAACGGCAAGGAGCGGTATGCCGGGCGCTGCCGGGCGCCGTCGTCGCCACGGCGGGCGTGATCCTGGCCGTGGGCGGCAACTCCGGGCTTGACCCCACCGCCGCCCTCAGACACGTGACCGCCGATCCGCTGCCGTACGCCCTGGCGTTTGCCGGGGCCCTGGCCTGGTCGATTTACGCCGTGATCACTCCCGGCATGGCTCGTGGTTATGACGGCACATCCGTGTTCTTCCCCCTTGTCGCCGTGGCGTTATGGGTCATTCACTTCGCTTCCTCGCAGGGCTGGCCGCAGTCCGCGCCCGGGCCAATCGCCTGGCTTGCGGCCGTCGGCGCGGGCGCGGTGATCGCCGGAGGCTATGCATGCTGGGGGTATGGCATTTTGCACGGCAGCCTGAACACCCTGGCTGTCGCCTCGTATGCCACGCCGATATTGTCCGCAACGGCCAGCGCGGTCATGCTGCGGCTGACGCTGTCGCTGCCGTTTTGGTGCGGTGCGGCATTGGTCGTCGTTGGATCGCTTATCAATCTGCGGGTGAGTCGTCGCGGCTAACAGCGCATGTCGCTGCACACCCCGTCGTGCTGGACCGATATGCTTGGGTACCGGTATATCGTAGGCCTTGAGCAGAAAGGCGATTATGGCTAGCAAAGAAGCGGGTGACAACCCTCGCAGGGTTCTTCTGAAACTGTCCGGGGAAGCGTTCGGCGGCGGCAAAGTCGGTATCGACACGCATGTGATCCGGCGCATCGCAGAAGAGATCGTACCGGCCGTCAATAAGGGCGTGCAGGTCGCGATCGTCGTCGGCGGGGGCAATTTCTTCCGCGGCGCGGAACTGCAGCAGGCCGGCATCGACCGGTCGCGCGGCGATTACATGGGTATGCTCGGCACCGTGATGAACTGCCTCGCCCTGCAGGATTTTCTCGAGCAGGAAGGCCAGGCCACGCGTGTGCAGACCGCCATCACCATGGGGCAGGTCGCCGAGCCGTATATTCCGTTGAAGGCCATCCGCCATTTGGAAAAGGGCCGGGTGGTGATCTTCGGCGCCGGCGCCGGCATGCCGTATTTCTCCACGGATACCGTTTCCATCCAGCGTTCCCTTGAGATTCACTGCGACGAGGTTCTGATGGGCAAAAACGGGGTTGACGGCGTGTATACCGCCGATCCGCGCAAGCATGCCGATGCCAGGCGCTTCGCCACGCTGAGCTACAAACGCGCGCTGGTCGACAATCTCGCCGTGATGGATGCGGCGGCCTTGTCGATGGCACGCGACAACAAGCAGCGTATCCGTGTGTTCGGCCTTGAGGAGCCCGGCAACGTGACCCGCGCCCTCATCGGCGAGGAACTCGGCACGCTGGTCTCCACCGCCGAATCGGCGATAGCCGAGTAGCGGACGGCGTCGCGCCCAAGCACACGAAGAACGACACAGCAATCACAGCAGCAATACAACAAAGGAGCACACATGGCTACCGTTATCGACCAGGCCAAGGAGCAGATGTCGAAAACCGTCGAGAACACCAAGGAAAATTTTGCCGGCATCCGGACCGGACGAGCCAACCCGGCGCTGTTGAACGGCATCATGGTGGACTACTACGGCGTGCCCACGCCGATTAAGGCCGTCGCCTCCATTGGCGTGCCCGAACCCCGCACCCTTGCCATCACCCCCTTCGACGCATCCCAGGCCGCCGCCGTTGAAAAGGCGATCCGCAATTCCGATCTTGGCGTGAGTCCGAACCGCGACGGCAACGTCATCCGCGTCACCATGCCGGAGCTCACCGAGGAGCGTCGCAAGGACTACGTCAAGCTCGCCAAGTCCAAGGCGGAAGACGGCAAGGTGGCGGTGCGCAACATTCGCCGCAAGACGAAGGAAACCATCGACAAGTCGGTGAAGGACGGCGACATGGGCGAGGACGAGGGCGATCGTCTGCTCAAGGAGCTCGACAAGGTCACCAAGAACGTCACGGATGAGATCGATTCGCTGCTCGAAACCAAACAGAAGGAAATTCTCGAGGTCTGAGCGCCGTTCGCAGTCGTTTCGTCTCAACCATTATCGCATTATGGACAGTCACGATCAGATAGATGCCATCAACAAGCGCACCGGACGCAATATGCCCCAGGCCGTCGCCACAGCCGCCGTGCTTATCGCGCTGATACTGGTGTGTCTGCTGATTCGCATTGATTGTTTCGTCTGTCTGATCGTGTTGTTCATGATGCTCGCCTTGTGGGAGCTGCGTATTGATTTCGCCACGGCGGGTCTGCATATTCCCGTGGTGGCGTTGTGGATGTGCTCGGCGGCCGCCATGCTGGCGACGTATTATGCTCCCTGGCATTATGCGGCGATGAGTTTGAGCGTGATCGCCACGATTATCGTTGCCGTGCCCTGTTCCACGGCTCGGCTGAATTTCAGCAACCGCGTGCCGCTGGCCGTGGCCAGGAAGCTATCCGCTTCAGACGCCGCCATTCGCGCGAAGTCGTCGTTCGGCAACGGTGACCACGCTCCGCAGGCCAGCAGGATCGCCAATGTCGGCGTCACCCTGCTTGCCATCCTGTATATTCCGGTGCTGGCGTGCTATCTGGTGTTCCCGCTTACTTTCGGCGGTCATCCGGCGGCTCACGCCATCATGAGCGTGTTCCTGCCCGCGCTGTCGGACACGGGGGGATTGTTCTTCGGCGCGGCGTTCGGCAAGCATCGGCTGTCGCCCCGGATCAGTCCCAAGAAATCCTATGAGGGATTGCTGGGTTCCATTCTTTTCTCCATGGCCGGCGCCTTCGCCATCTTCGCCTGCACCTACGGGACGCGGGTTTGGGCGTCGCATTGGTGGGTTCCGATTGTGCTCGGCGTTGTCGTGGGTGTCGTGGGTACCTACGGCGACCTGTGCGCATCGCTGCTCAAACGAGATCTCGGCATCAAGGACATGGGGCATCTGCTCAAGGGTCATGGCGGCGTGCTGGATCGCGTCGATTCGATCCTGATGTGTGCGCCATTCATCGCGGGACTGCTGTTCGCCACGGGTTTGTGACGCACCCCTCCGTCTGCCACTTCGCGCTGGCCGTGGCGAGCCGTATAGTGGAGACCACTATGGCTGTTGAATCGCTTGTATCGCATGTTGAAACCCCCGAAACGGGCATCACTCCCGGCGGCACCACCGGCGCCTTCCGCGACGTCCTGTCCAAGGATCATGCCCGTCGGGGTAAGCCGCCGCTGCATTTTGTCGATATGACCCCGCAGGCGCGTGTGGCCGCGGCGCAGGGTCTCGGACTGCCCAAATTCCGCATCAAGCAGCTGGCTGGCCATTATTTCGGACATTGCGACGTGAATGCGGCCGAATTCACCGATTTTCCCGCGGCCAAGCGTGAAGAGGCCGCCAGGGAGTTTTTTCCCACGCTGATTACCGAGGTGACGCGTCAGGTGGCGGATGGGGGGACCACCATCAAAACCCTGTGGCGTCTTTTCGACGGCTCGCTGATCGAATCGGTGCTGATGCGCTACCCGAATCGCACCACCCTGTGCATCTCCTCGCAGGTGGGCTGTGGCATGGGCTGCCCGTTCTGCGCCACCGGGCAGCTGGGACTGACGCGCAATATGTCCGCGGGCGAGATCGTCGAACAGGTCCGGGTGGCGGCAAAAATGATGCACGACGGCGAAGTCGCCGGGGGAGAAGGGCGCCTGAGCAACATTGTGTTCATGGGCATGGGAGAGCCGATGGGCAACTACAACTCCGTGCTGTCCGCCGTTCGCCAGATCTCCGCCATGCCTCCCGACGGCTTCGGCATTTCCGCGCGCAATATCACCGTGTCCACCGTTGGCGTGGTGCCGGGCATCAGAAAACTCGCGGCCGAGGGAATCCCCGTACGCCTGGCCGTTTCGCTGCATGCTCCAAGCGATGAGCTGCGCGACGAGCTGGTGCCGATGAACAAGCGCTTCAACACCGAACAGGTGCTCGATGCGGCGCATGACTACTTCCTTGCGTCAAAGCGCCGCGTCTCCATCGAGTACGCGCTGATGAGGGGCATCAACGACCAGGCCGAGCATGCGCGTCTTCTGGCCAAGCGCATCAACCATTACGGTGACAATTGGGCCCATGTCAATCCGATCCCGCTTAACCCGATCGAAGGATCGAAATGGACGGCCTCGAAACCGGAGGACGAACGCCGCTTCCTTGATATTCTGCATCATGCCGGCATCACCGCCACACTGCGCGACACGCGCGGACAGGATATCGATGGCGCCTGCGGGCAGCTGGCGGCCAAGGAGCATGACGATCGGAGCTGATGCACCCGCATCAGGGCGGGACTGTCCGGAATACGGACCCATGTAACGTGCGGTGGGTAGGCTTAAGCAGCTGGCATCCGTTTTGCGGGGATGCCTGGTCCAAGCCGAAGGGAGAGTGTGATGTCGCTGGCGGTACGAGTGATTCCGTGCCTGGATGTGGATGCTGGACGTGTGGTCAAGGGCGTGCATTTCGAAAATCTTCGGGATGCCGGCGATCCGGTGGAGCTTGCCGGCGAGTATTACCGTCAGGGCGCCGATGAACTCACCTTCCTTGACGTGACCGCTTCAAGCTCACACCGCCAGACCATGATCGATGTTGTCAGCCGTACCGCCGAGCAGGTGTTCATTCCGCTGACGGTCGGCGGCGGCGTGCGCACTCCCGAGGATGTGGATTCCCTGCTGCGCTGCGGAGCCGACAAGGTGGGCGTCAATACGGCGGCCATCAACGATCCCGCACTTATCAGCCGGGTGGCGGATCGGTTCGGCAATCAGGTGCTCGTGCTGTCGGTGGACGCTCGCCGCGAGCGTGGCGAGCAGCATACGCGGTCCGGATTCGAAGTGACGACGATGGGCGGTCGAAAATCCACCGGCATTGACGCTATCTGGTGGGTGAAACGGGCCGAGGAGCTCGGCGCCGGCGAGATCCTGCTGAACTCCATGGATGCGGACGGCACGCAGGAGGGCTTCGATCTTGAAATGATCAGGGCGGTGCGGCGCGAGGTCGGCATTCCGATCATCGCTTCGGGCGGAGCCGGCAAGGTCGAGGACTTTCCCCCGGCCATCGCCGCCGGCGCGAACGCGGTGCTTGCCGCATCGGTGTTCCACTACGGCAAGCTGACGATCGGCGACGTGAAAGCCGAACTGAAAAAAGCCGGCTATACGGTTCGATGAGTGGTGCTCCGAACACCGGAAACACAAAGGACATGAGGAAATGACGCAGGACGCAACAATGCAGTACGACAACAGCTCCGCCCTTGACCCGCGTATCGCGGCAAGGCTGAAGCGCGACGGCAAAGGCCTGGTGGCGGCGGTGATACAGCAGTACGACACCCGCGAGGTGCTGATGGTCGGCTATATGAACGACGAGGCGCTGCGCCGCACGCTCACCACCGGCCGCGTCACCTTCTGGTCCCGGTCCCGCCAGGAGTACTGGCGCAAAGGCGACACCTCCGGTCATGTGCAGTACGTGAAATCCGTGTCGTTGGACTGCGACGGCGACGCGCTGCTGGTTGAGGTCGACCAGGTGGGCGCGGCATGCCATACCGGCAAACGCAGCTGCTTCCTGGAGGGCGGCCCGCTGCCGGTGAAGGTCGGGCATCGTACTGCGCAGCAGCGGGAGGAGCAGAAGCAATGATGAGTGGAGCAGCCAACGCCAATAGCGTAAAGGATCTCGGATGGGGGGATACGTGGCCGAGCCGCGAGCACTTCCATCAGCTTGCCGACGAGGGGTATCGCGTCATCCCGATCGTTCGTCGGCTGCTGGCCGACTCGCTGACGCCGGTGGGTTTCTATGAACGTCTCGCCGGGGGCAAAAGCGGCACCTTCATCCTTGAGTCCGCGGAATACGGCGGCAACTGGAGCCGCTATTCCTTCATCGGCGTGAATTCGCTGGCGCAGTTGCGCGCCGACGAGCACGGACAGGCCAACTGGCTTGGCAAGGTTCCTGCCGGCGTTCCCGAACACGGTGACGTGATTGATGTGGCGCGTGCCACGCTCGCCACATTGAAGTCCCCACATGTGGACGGCTTGCCGTCCCTCACCTCCGGTTTGGTGGGCACGGTCGGCTGGGACGCCATCCGTCATTGGGAGCCGACGCTGCGCGGCGACGCCCCGAATGAAACCGGCCAGCCCGAACTGGTGCTCGCTCTCGCCACGGACATGGCCGTGGTGGATCACGTCTCCGGTTCGGTATGGCTGATCGCCAACGCGGTGAATGTCGACGACAAGCCGGCCCGGGCGGACTCGGCCTTCGATCAGGCAGTCGATCGTCTGGATCGTATGCAGCGCAGCGCCTCGACCCCCACGCCGGGAGAGGCGCGCGTGTCGGTGATCGATCGGTCCGTGCGTCAGCCGGAGCTGCGCTTCCGCACGGCCAAGCACGAGTACGAACAGTGGGTTGAGGCGGCCCGCCAGCATATCATTGACGGCGACGTCTTTCAGGTGGTCGTCTCCCAGCGCCTCGACATTGATTCGCCGGCCGACCCATTCGACGTGTACCGGGTGCTGCGCACGCTCAACCCGAGCCCCTATATGTATTTCATGGCGCTGACCGACGCCCGGGGACGTGATTTCAACGTTATCGGATCCAGTCCGGAAACGCTGATCAAAGTGGACAACGGCCACGCCATGACATATCCGATTGCCGGGTCGCGTCCCCGCGGCGCCACGCCGGAGGAGGATGAGCGCCTCGCCAAGGAGCTGCTGGCGGATCCGAAGGAGCGTTCCGAGCACATCATGCTGGTGGACTTGTCGCGCAATGACCTGAGCCGTGTCTGCGACCCGGAATCCGTCGAGGTCGTCAGCCTGATGGATATCAAGCGGTTCAGCCACATCATGCATATCTGCTCCACCGTCACCGGCCATGTGCGCAAGGACCTGTCGGCCTTCGACGTGTTCACCTCCGCATTTCCCGCCGGCACGCTGTCCGGCGCTCCCAAACCGCGCGCCGTGGAAATCATCGACGAGCTCGAGCCGGCCGATCGGGGCATTTACGGCGGCACCGTAGGTTATTTCGACTTCTCGGGCAACATGGATATGGCCATCGCCATCCGCACCGCTTTCCTGCGCGACCACGAGGCCAGCGTCCAGGCAGGTGCCGGCCTGGTCCTTGACTCCGTGCCGGCCAACGAATGGCAAGAGACGCGCAACAAGGCCGAAGCCAGCGTGGAAGCCGTCCAAATCGCGGCCCAACTGAAGACCGTGTGACGCATCGCAGTCTACAGTTGCGGTGCAGCCTCAGGACAACCAAAGGGAGGACTATGTCGGTACTTGACGAATTGGTGGCGGGCGCTGTCGAAGACGCCAAGGCTCGCGAGAGCAGAATCAGCCTCGAACGACTTAAGGAATTGGCCTCTCAGGCCCCCGCCCCGATCGATGCCAAGCGATGGCTGAAACGGCCCGACCATATTCCGGTCATCGCCGAAATCAAGCGGGCCAGCCCCTCCAAAGGCCATTTAAGCGATATTCCCGATCCCGCCGCACTGGCCCGCGAATATGAGGCCGGTGGCGCATCGGCCATCTCCTGCCTGACCGAGGGACGACGTTTTCTGGGCAGCCTTGACGATTTCGACCAGGTGAAGGCCGCCGTCGGCATTCCGGTGCTTCGCAAGGATTTCATCGTCAACGACTATCAGATTTGGGAGGCCCGAGCGCATGGCGCCGACATGGTGTTGCTGATCGTGGCTGCGCTCGACGACACCCGACTCGGGCATCTGCTTGATCTGGCGCACGAGCTCGGCATGACGGTTCTGGTGGAAACCCATACGCCCGAGGAGATCAAGCGAGCCGAACAGGCCGGCGCGAAGGTGATCGGCATCAACGCCCGTAATCTGAAGACCCTGGCCGTTGATGTCAACAGGTATCGCGAGTTGGCCTCCGACCTGCCCGACGACGTCATCAAAGTCGCCGAGTCCGGCGTATTCGGCGCCGTCGAGGTCGAGGACTACGGCCGCGCCGGTGCCGACGCCGTGCTGGTGGGCGAAGGCGTGGCCACCGCGGACAATCATGAGCTTGCAGTTGAACGACTAGTAAAGGCAGGAGCAAGAGTGAAAGCATCCGACACCACCCCGCTGAGCACGCATGAGGGACCGTATTGGGGACAATTCGGCGGGCGATATGTGCCCGAGGCGCTGATCACCGCGCTTGACGAGTTGGAGCGCGTCTATACGCAGGCCAAGAACGATCCGGGATTCCAGAAGGAATTCATGACGCTGCAGCAGCGCTATGTGGGACGTCCCAGCCCCCTGACCGAGGCACCGCGCTTCGCCAAGCTCATTGAAGACAAGGTCGGCATCCTGCCCCGCGTGTTCCTCAAGCGCGAGGACCTGAACCACACGGGCGCGCATAAGATCAACAACGCGCTCGGCCAGGCCCTGCTGGTCAAGCGCATGGGCAAGACACGCGTGATCGCCGAGACCGGCGCCGGGCAGCATGGCGTGGCCACGGCGACCGTATGCGCCATGCTCGGCCTGAAATGCCGCATTTACATGGGGCAGATCGACGCCCGTCGCCAGGCGCTGAATGTGGCCCGCATGCGCATGCTTGGGGCCGAAGTCGTGGAGGTCACCCTCGGCGACAGGATTCTCAAGGACGCCATCAACGAGGCGCTGCGCGACTGGGTGACCAACGTGAAGGACACCCATTATCTGCTTGGCACGGTGTGCGGTCCTCATCCGTTCCCCGAAATGGTCCGCGACTTCCAGAAGATCATCGGCGAGGAGGCCAAGCAGCAGCTGCGTGATTGGTACGGCATCGATCATCCCGATGCCATCTGCGCCTGCGTCGGCGGCGGCTCGAACGCCATCGGCGTGATGAACGCCTTCCTGGACGACGAGCGCGTGAATCTTTACGGCTATGAGGCCGGCGGCAACGGCCCGGAATCAGGCAAGCACGCCATCCGTTTCGCTCCCGGCACCGGCGAGCTCGGCATGTTCCAGGGCGCGAAGAGCTACCTGCTGGAAACAGACGAGGGCCAGACACGCGACACCTATTCCATCTCAGCCGGTCTCGACTACGCCTCCGTCGGCCCGGAACACGCATGGCTCAAGGAAATCGGCCGCGTGAACTACTCGTGGGCCACCGACGAGGAGGCCATGAACGCCTTCCGCGATCTGAGCCAGACCGAGGGCATCATCCCGGCCATCGAAAGTTCCCATGCCGTGGCCGGCGCCTACAAGGCCGCCGCGGATCTCAAGGCCAAGGGATATGAGCATCCGGTGATGATCATCAACATCTCCGGACGTGGCGACAAGGATATGGCCACCGCCGGCAAATGGTTCGGATATCTGACCGACGACCAGGCCAAGGCGCTTGAAGTCACCGGAGCCCATGGCGACAGCGTCGCCTGACCACCGGCGACGATCCGTTCGGTCGAAGGACATTGAGCATATGAGGAACGAGAAGGAACAAGCATGACTAACGCAGCAACCACGCCCTCCGGTCAGCCGCTGGGCATCAGCCACGAACCCAGCAAAACCGAGCAACTGTTCGATCGTCTCGCCGAGGCCAACCGTCCGGCATTCATCGGATACCTGCCATATGGCTTTCCCAACCCCGAGGTTTCGCTGAAGGCCCTCAAGACGTTGGTGGACCACGGTGTCGACGCGGTGGAGATCGGATTGCCGTATTCCGATCCGGTTATGGACGGTCCGGTCATCCAGGCCGCCAGCCAGATCGC
>DBKS01000010.1:28079-65191 GCA_002298605.1 Bifidobacterium sp. UBA744
CTGAACAGCGGGGAATCCATCAACGGCGTGTTCAAGGCGGCGGAAACCGTGGCCAATGCCGGCGGCGTGCCGCTGATCATGAGCTACTGGAATCTCATCTATCACTATGGCGTCGAGCGCTTCGCCCGTGATTTCGCCAATGCCGGCGGCGCCGGGCTCATCACGCCGGATCTGATTCCGGATGAGGCGGGGGAGTGGATCGAAGCTTCCGACCGCCATGGCCTGGACCGCATCTTCCTGGTCTCCCCGGATTCCTCCGACGAGCGTCTCGCCGTCGTGGCAAACAACGCTCGGGGCTTTGTCTATGCCGCCAGCCGCATGGGCGTGACCGGCGAACGCGCCACCATCACCGATTCCCCCGAACGGCTGGTGGACCGTGCCCGCAACGCCGGCGCCAAGCACGTGTGCGTCGGCATCGGCGTGTCGACCGCCGAGCAGGCGGCCACAGTCGGTTCCTATGCCGATGGCGTGATCGTCGGATCCGCATTGGTGCATCAGCTGCTTGACGAATCGGGTCGCCACGCCCTTGACGAGGGCGAGGGACTGGCCCTGCTGGCCGCCAAGGCCGATGAGCTTGCCGGCGGCGTGGCGTCGGCCCGCTAGGATGAGGCTATGAATCTCGCATACATTCCCTCACCGTCGATATCGTATTTCACGCTTGGCCCGGTGACGATACGCTGTTATGCCCTGTGCATTCTCGCGGGCATCGTCGCCGCCGTATGGATGACGACCAAGCGGTGGCAGCGTCTCGGCGGCACTTTCGACCAAGTGTTTGACATCACCATCGTCGCAGTGCCCAGCGGCATCGTCGGTGCCAGGCTGTACCACATCATCACCACGCCGGAACGTTTTTTCGGTCCCAACGGCAACTGGGTCGAGATGTTCAAGATCTGGAATGGCGGACTTGGCATATGGGGCGGCATCCTCCTCGGCGCATTGGGCGCATGGGCATGGTGCCGTCACAGGCACTATCCGATGGCGCTGTTGGCAGACGCGATCGCGCCCGGACTGTTGGTTGCCCAGGCCATTGGACGTCTGGGCAACTGGTTCAACCAGGAATTGTATGGCGCCCCGACCACGCTGCCATGGGGGCTGAAGCTCAATACCGATGGCACGGCGATCGGCTCCACCGAGCAATGCTATGACGGGCGGACCTGTCCCACCGGCACGCTGTTCCACCCCACCTTCCTGTACGAGATGATATGGAACCTGATCGGAGCGGCCCTTATCATCTGGATCGGTTCGAAGGCCGTCAAGAGGCTGAAGGCCGGATCCCTGTTCGCCATATACGTGATGTGGTATACGGCCGGACGCACCTGGATTGAAATGCTGCGCATCGACTTCGCCCACACCTTCCTCGGCGTTCGCATCAATGTGTGGGTGTCGATGGTGGTGTTCGTGCTTGCCGCCGTGGCGTTCGCGCTGATCATGCAGCTGGGCAAGCCGGTTGAACTACTTGCCGAGAAGCTGCGTACCGTCACTGAGATGGAGACCCAGTTGGAGGCACCCGTCGACCCGTCGGCGCCGGCCGGCCAGGCCGACGCGGACGCGGACAACGCCGCGATGCCGGCCGAACCTGACGTACCCACCCATCCATAGAATGAGGAGCCATGAGCATTCAGATCGCCCCCAGCATCCTATCCGCTGATTTCTGCAACCTTGAGCGAGACCTCAAGGCCATCGCCAATGCGGATCTCGTCCACGTTGATGTTATGGACCATCATTTCGTACCGAACCTGACCCTTGGGGAGCCAATCGTCAAGCGCATCTGCGAAGTGACGGATCTGCCGGTCGACGTTCATTTGATGATTGAGGATCCGGACCGCTGGGCACCGGAATTCGCCAAATGCGGCGCCGCGTCGGTCACCTTCCATGCCGGCGCCACGCATGCCCCGGTGCGTCTGGCCCGCCAGCTGCGCGAGATGGGCGTCAGGGCGTCATATGCGGTTCGTCCCGCCGAACCGGTCGAGCCGATTTTCGACATTCTCGACGAGTTCGACATGGTGCTGGTCATGACCGTGGAGCCCGGTTTCGGTGGCCAGAAATTCCTCGGCAATCAGATGGGCAAGGTGCGCCGTCTGCGCGATGAAATCACCCGGCGCGGTCTGGACGTGAACATTCAGGTTGACGGCGGCGTGAGCCCCGCCACCGCGGACGTTGTGGCGGCGGCCGGCGCCGATGTGCTGGTCGCCGGTTCCGCCGTATATGGCGCCGACAACCCGGCCGGGGCCATCGAATCCATTCGAAGCAAGGCCCAGGCCGCATTCAGGGCCTGAGACGTTCAATTGTTCGTTAGCATCGATCAGAAAGTGAAAGCATAGTATGAAGTCGTTTGAGTCGCTGTACGCCGAGCTGCTCGAAAAGTCCAAAACCCGTCCGGAGGGCTCCCTGACCGTGGGCGAGCTCGACAAGGGCACGCATTTCATCGGCAAGAAGATCGTCGAAGAAGCCGGCGAGACGTGGATCGCCGCCGAATACGAGGGCAACGACCGCATGGCCGAGGAGATGAGCCAGCTGCTGTATCACGTGCAGGTCATGATGATCAAGCATGGCGTCACCCTCGAGGATGTATACAAGTACCTGTAACCGCGAGGCCGCATAAGGCTTTGCATGGATTCGTTCAAATCACAAGGAGAATCATGCTTCGCATCGCTGTGCCCAATAAGGGCATGCTGTCGGAACCGGCTTGGAATATGCTGTCGGAGGCTGGTTATCGCCTGCGCACCAACTCGCGTCAGCTGGTGGTGCAGGATCCCGACAACGAAATCGAACTGTTTTACCTCCGTCCGCTCGACATCGCCGTGTATGTCGGTGCGGGCACCATCGACTGCGGCATCACCGGCGAGGACCTGCTGAAGAATTCCGGCACCGCCGCCCTCGAGCACATGCCCCTTGGCTTCGGAGCCTCCACCTTCCGCTTCGCCGCTCCGAACGAGTCTCCGATCAGCAAGCTCGAAGACATTGAGGGCAAGCGCGTCGCCACCACCTTCGACAAGCTGGTGCAGGATTATCTGAAGGATCATGGCATCAATGCCCAGACCATTCATCTGGACGGCGCCGTGGAATCCTCCGTGCAGCTCGGCGTGGCCGATCTCATTGCCGACGTGGTGTCCACCGGCACCACGCTGCGCAACGCCGGCCTACGTATTTTCGGCGAGCCGCTGATGCATTCCGAGGCCTGCCTGATTCGTTCGCCGCGTCTTGCCGAAGACGATCCACGTCTGGTGGTGTTCTCCCGTCGTCTGCAGGGCGTGCTGACCGCCCACCAGTATGTGCTGATGGATTATGACATCCCCGTTGACAAGGTTTCGGCTGCGGTCGCTGTGACGCCCGGTTTTGAAAGCCCGACGATCTCCCCGCTGCACGATAGGCAGTGGAACGCGGTGCGCGTCATGGTTCCCAAGAAGTCGGTGAACCAGCTGATGGACGATCTCTACGAGGTTGGCGCCCGAGGCATCATCGTTACCGCGCTTCAGGCCTCACGCATGTAAACTGGGTGATCTGTAAGGCGAACGTCGCGCACAAAGGTATGGGAGGTGTCGATGGGAGCGCATCGCGAGGATACGGCGTACAGTCCGGAAGCCAGAGATCTTATTTGGACGGTGCCGAATGCCATCAGTCTGTTGCGCATCCTGTCGATACCGTTGTTCGCAGTGCTGGTTACCCGGCGCGACATGGTCTGGGCGTTGTTCGTCCTGGCCGTATCGGCGCTGTCCGACGGCCTTGACGGTCTGGTGGCTCGCAGATTCAACCAGGTGAGCAAAATCGGCCAGATTCTCGATCCGATCGCCGACCGCCTGCTTATTTTCTGTTCGGTGGTCGCGCTCGGCATCGCCGGCATCATCCCATGGTGGGTGCTTCTGGTCGTCGGCGCGCGGGATCTGGTCATGGGCATCGAGATTCTGGTGCTCGCCCAGTACGACTACGGTCCCCTTCCGGTTCACTTTGTCGGAAAATCCGGCACCGCGGTGCTGATGATGACGATCCCCGCGTTCATTATCGCGGAAATGTGGCAGGGCGCATTTACACTCGGCCTGCATCTGATCTGCATCGCCGGACTGATATGGGGCGCGGCGTTGTACTGGATGGCCGGGATCATCTATCTCAAGCAGGGCTATGACATCATCAAGACGGCCCGATCGGAACGTCCGCGGCGATGAGCGACGTGTTGCCGGAGCGCATGCCTCCCGAACTGCCCGTTGCCGTCGATATGATGCCTGTGCATCGCAGGGCTGTTTTTTCATCGGACGTCTGGCGCCTGACGGGACACCACCCCCAAGGGCCCCTTGGCATTCATGCCCAGGATTCGACCCGGCGACGCCGACTCGCCGACGATTCGCTGCGTCTCGTCGATGATCTGACGAACAGGCCCATGGATTCGCTCTATGCCGATTCGCTGCTCGACCAGCGTCCACGCTCGGCCGTGGAGATCTGGGGCACACGCTGCATCGTGTTCCTGATCTGCATCGTCGTCGGCATTTCCGGTTCCGTCGTGGTCCAGCGGCTGCACTCCGATCCGCGCAAGCAGCAGCGCGACTGGTATATCAGTCGTATCGAAGACGTTTCGGCGCAATCCGATGCGTTGACCAAGGATCTCGCGGATCTGAGGTCCCAGATCAATGCATTGTCCGACCAGGTGGGCGCGTCGTCCACGGACGAGACGCTGACGCGCGACGAACTCGGCATCGGCTCGCTGGCAGTGGAGGGCCCCGGCATCGCCGTCCAGCTCACCAATCCGGTTTCCGCGTCAAACACGGACGGGAAAACGGCATCGGGGACTAAAATCCGCGTGGTATCCGACGACGACCTGCAATGGTATGTCTCGCAGCTCTGGGGTGCCGGTGCGGAGGCCATCGCCGTCAACGGGTGCCGTCTCGGCGTGCAGACGTCCATCCGCAGGGCTGGCGGCACCATTCTCGTCGATCTCACGAAGATCGAAAGCCCGTATATTATTCAGGCCATCGGCGATAAAACCGCGCTGCGCAAGGCCGTTGACACGAACGTCGCGGGAACCGTGCCGGATATACTGAACGGAGCTGGCATTCACCCGCAGATTTCCAATCAGACGACGATTAGACTGGAAGCCGCGGAGTCAAAGAATCTGTCCTATGCAAGGAGTGTCGAGTAAATGGCCGCGGTACTTGGACTGATCATCGGTGTAGTGGTGGGCATCTTCCTGCAACCCGATATTCCCATTGTGCTGCAACCGTATCTGCCGATTATGGTCGTCGCCGCGCTCGACGCGCTGCTGGGCGCCGCACGTTCGTATTTTGAGCGCAGCTTCTCCGACAAGGTGTTCGTCATATCCTTCTTCTCCAATGTCATCACCGCGACCCTGCTGGTCGTTCTCGGCAACCAGCTTGGCGTCGGAACCCAGTTGACCACGGCCGTCATCGTCGTGATGGGCATTCGCATCTTCTCGAACGTCTCCGCCATCCGCCGGTTCATTTTCAGGGGATGATAGCGTGAGGGACAACGAGCGAGAAGAAAAGGGCGCGTCAAACACATTCCATCGCCAACGGCGCGCGGATGAGGCAAACGACCGGACCGCGACTGGTTCATTCCCCAAGGTGCGTCGCAAGTCCGGGCGTGTCGATCTCAATCGCAACGCCACGCGCAATCGCATCCTCACCAGCGTATTGGTGGCGGTCCTGTGCGCGCTGCTGGGCTTCGGGTATATGGTCCAGATGCATAACACCCAATCGTCGTACGAGTCGATGACCGAGGACGAGCTCAGGCGGCTGTTCACCGAAACCAGCACGCAGGTCTCCAAACTTGAGGATCGAAAAAACGAGTTGACCGCGCAGCTGAATTCAATCAAGGAGGCTGCCGACAAGCAGGAGCAGGCTCGCCGCGTCGCACAACAGAACGAGCAGACCAGCGGCATTCTCTCCGGGCGCCTACCGGCCCAAGGCAAGGGGATCACCATATCCATCTCCGAGAATTCAACCACTCCGATCGACGCGGCGACGATGTTCCATCTCATCGAGGAACTGCGGAATGCAGGAGCCGAGGTTATCGAATTCGATGGCGTGCGCGTTGTGACGTCCACATCCTTCACGCGCGGCAACGGCGGGCTGGTCTGCGACGGTCAGACATTGTCGAGCCCGTATATCGTGAAGGCCATCGGCGATCCCTCTACGCTGCAGAGCGCCATTGACATCGCCGGAGGAGTGGGCTCCTCGCTGAAGCTGGATTTCAATGCGACGGTAACCATCACCCAATCCGATGATGTGAAAATTGAATCGGTGCGCCAGCCAACGGCGTATCGTTATGCAAAGACTGTAGAATAGCTCGTATGACTGATCCGATTCCTACCGCAGGCGAGACCACCATTATTGGGATGCCCGCCATTGCCATTCCCGTTACCACCGCAACCGCCACCGGCGATCGCCCCCTCACTCAGGAAGATCTCGACACCATCGCGCGTCTTGCCGAGGGGACCGCGCTGCTGATCTCCACCAGGGGGGCGGTGACAGGCTCACGATATCTGCTGGATGAGGACGAGGTGACGGTGGGACGCGATCCAAGCGCCGATATTCTGCTTGACGATTCCACCGTGTCTCGCGCGCATGCGGTATTCCGCCGCATCGAGGGCGTATACCATGTGATCGATGCTGGTTCGCTGAACGGCACCTATGTGAACCGACAGCGCGTGGACGACCAAGCGCTGCGCAATGGCGACGAAATCATGATCGGCAAGTTCAGGCTGGTCTTCTTCACCAAATCCGCCGTGCTTGCCGCGCCGCAGGTCTGACGCGGGCTTGTCTGTCTGCACCGGTGTTGTGGAATCACCGATGGTTTCCTCACCGGTGCGTTATGATGCGACGCCGGGTCGTGACAAGGAGATGTGATGCATATGGCGGAACCCGCCCCGCATGTATCGCGGCATGAGCGCGCCGATTCCAATGCCTGTGCCATTCAAGGCGAGCTGTTCGGACCCGAGGACGCCCAGGACGCCAAACGCGGATACCGGGGGACTGTCGCTTCGAAAGTCGCAGGCATTACCTATCGCCAGCTTGACTACTGGGCTCGCAAGCAAATTGTCGAGCCTTCGATCAATCCCTCCCACGGGTCCGGTTCGCGTCGCCTGTATTCGTTCAAGGATGTGGTGATTCTGGCGGTTTCCAAACGTCTGCTTGACGCCGGCGTGAATTTGCAGAACGTGACCACGGCCATCGGCTTTCTGACTCAACGAACGGTTCAGCAGTTGGAGGACGTCACCATCATGTGCGACGGCGATACGGTGCATGAATGCACTACGAACGAGCAGGTCATCGACTTGGTGCACAGTGGACGCGCCGTATTCGGCGTGTCGGTTGGATCGCTGTGGCATCAGATCGAGGAGGCGCTTGAGCGTGAGCCGCATGTCGATCTTGAAGCCCCGGGCCACACATCGGCATCGTCTCGACCGTCGGTCCGCCCAATTGACGAGCTGACCGCCATGCGTATGCGCATGAAGCTTGAGGCTCAGAAGGCGCAGCGCCGGAAGATCTGAGCGCGTTTTGCCGTAGTCGTTGTTACATGAGCCGCTTACGCTTACAGGTAGTTGCTTCGTTTACTGGCTCCTGCAGCTTGGGGAGGGTTTATGACCGCCGAACGTCCGATGATTGCCTTGAGTCCGCTCATGGATTACGGTCGGGATAGCTTGTGGATGCTTCCCGGATATATGAAGGCGATTGAGCGAGCCGGGGGCGTGCCGGTGATGCTGCCGCTGAGCGGGAACCCGGCCGTTGTCAGCCAGTGCGCGCAGCAATTCGACGGTTTTCTCTTCACTGGCGGCCCGGATGTCGGTCCGTGGGTGCGGCCGGGATCAACGGTTGGGGCGCGGTGGGGTAGCGCCAGCAACATTGGAGACACGGAAGACCGCGAAGGTGATATGGGCGGCCGCCGTGCCGACGGGGATGCCACTGGCCGCAGCGAAGTGCTGAGCTACGGGCGCGACCGCATGGAATCATTGCTGCTGCAGGCGGTGACGAGCTTGGACAAGCCGATATTCGGCATCTGCCGGGGGATCCAATTCATCAATCGCTGGTTCGGCGGCACCCTCTGGCAGGATCTTCCCAGCGAACACCCCAGCGGCGTGGAACATCATATGAATCCTCCCTATGACGCCTTTGGCCACAACGTCACGCTTGCTCCTGGCACGCCGCTGGCAGATCTGTTTGCTGGGCAGCGGTCGATTGCAGTCAACAGCTACCATCATCAGGCGGTTCGCGACGTGGCGGATGGTTTCGAGGTAATGGCCACGGCGCCGGACGGCGTCATCGAAGCAATACGTCGGACCTCCAGCCGATTCCTGTGGGCCGTGCAATGGCATCCCGAATTCCTGTATGCAGTCGACCCGCGTTCGCAGCTGCTGTTCGACACCTTCGTCGACGCCTGTCGCGCCTGATCCTGTGGGTTATGTCACCCCTGCCATCTTTAGCCGATAATGTACGTTATGTCAGATTAGGTATCCGAAAAAAAAGATCATGTCCAACCGACGCGCCTCAGCGCTCACCCGGCATCAATGCTCGGCAAAGTACGCGTTGACCGCCGGGACGATGTCGCTGACCTGTTCGATGATCCGATACGCCCCATGGGATTCCATCTCGCCCTCGGGCGCATAACCCCAACGGCATCCGATGCAATCCAAGCCGCAGGCACGCGCGCCGTCGATATCGGTATACCGGTCGCCGATCATAATGGCCTTGTCTCCCGCATCGGGATCGAATCCAATATTGTCAAAGCAGTATCGGATGACCTGGTCCTTATCCAGCCGCGAATTGTCGGTACTGGCGCCGTAGATTCCATCCAACAGACCGGTCAGATGGAAGTGCTCGCAAATGGGCACGCATTGGTATTCGGGCTTGCAGCTCGCCAACGCCAGATAATAGCCGTCCGCGCGCAGCCGTTCCAACTGCTCCGGAATGCCCGGGAACACGACATTCACCAGTCTGCCCGGCACCTTGGCGCCCGGTTCGTTGGGATCGTCAAACACGGCCTTGTCGGCGTAATAACTTCGATAGACGTCGATGGCATGGTCAAGCTGATCCTCCGGCACATGATTGCGTCTCAGCGACTCGATGATCGCCGGGCCGATAAAGCGCTTGAGCTCCGCGTCATCGGGTACCGGACGGTTCAGGGCCTCAAAGGTCTTGACCACCGACCGGATGATGCCCTCATCTGATTTGGTAAGCGTGCCGTCCAGATCCAACAGAACGACCTTCATGGGATGCTGTGCCATGTCATACTCTCCATTGCCTTGCGGCGGATCGACTATGCTTCATATGATTGCCGTCCGACGACCGCGATTACTCGTAATCGGGAATCCAGCCGTCACGGTGCATCTGCAGCCGCTTGTCGAGCAGCGCCTTGAGTTCCTCTTCGCTGCGACGCTCCAGCAGCATGTCCCAATGCGTACGGGTGGGTTTGGTGATCTCGTTCGTTTCGCCGTCCTCCCCTTCTCGGTGGGCGACGGCGCCGCAGCGGCATTCCCACTCATCGGGAATCTCTGCCCCCTCGGCAAACGGCAGAATGGTTCTATGGCCCTTCGGACAGATGTATGCCACATCGTTCCTTGCGGCAAAATCGACATTGTCATCTGATTCGAGCGACTTTGCGCCAATGCTCATGCCCCTGAGGGAACGTTCCGCCATATTGGAGTCTCCTAACCTTGCAAACTCATCCAACGATATCCAACAGCTGGGACCATTGGATTATTCCGTTTGACGCCTCTTATTCAACGCCCGAATAGGCGACGATCCCCCTGTTGACAGCCAGGTAGGCGTCGTGCGCGGTCCGCGCCAGCCGGTCACCGTCGCCGGGCAGCAGATCCGCGATAGCCGCGATCTGCTGAAGCACATCCGCCAGCCGTTTGACATTGCGCACAAAGTCGCCTCCGGTCAGATCATTCGCATACAGCACAGTCGACAGATCACGCCCCAAAGCCCATTCGTAGACAATGTCGCATATGCCGAAGTCAAGCTGAGGCAGATCGTCAAGACCGTTGTCCTGGCATATGTAGCTGATCTGGGCCCGCAGCTTGCCCAAGGCACGGGCGGTGCTGAACACCGTGCCCTTCGCGCCGCCGGGATACTGCCGCGGCTCTCCCCCGCCGCCGCGCCGCGCCTCGTACACCAGACCGGATACGACCGCGGCGAGTTCCGCCGGATCGAGATCGTCAAGCAACCCGGATTCCAACGCCTCGGCGAGAACCAGATCCTGCTCGCTGTATAGACGCCGCAACAACTGGCCGCTGTCGGTGAGTCCGAACGCCTTGTCGGCAGTGCCGGCGGCATGGGTGTCGAACTGTTCGATATAGCCGAGTTGGTTGAGGACGGAACAGATTCGGTCGAATTGGCGAGCCACGGACCCAGTCCGCGAGTCATACCGCTCTCGAACGCGTTCGAGCTCCCGCTGCTCGCGTGCCCACCGATGGCCCCACCGCAGATGTCGTTGCAGATCCGGGCAATTGCGGCACGGATGATCATGCTCCCTGCGCTTCAATTGCGCGATGCGCATATCAAGGCTATGCCATGCGGCCTTGCGCGCCTCGTCCGAGGAGAACGCGGTATGCTTCAACGCGCGCCGCTCCCCCTTTTCCAGATCGGACAACTGCATGCGTATGGTCATGAACTCTTTGAAATCGCCCATTTGGCAGACGAACGCCTGCTCATAGCCCGTGAGCGCGCGCTCAAGCGTCGCCATATTCGACTCAAGCTGGGTGGCGGACTCATTGGCCTCCCACTGGGCAAACGAATGATCAAGCGTCCGCCGGGCCGTGGCATAGTCGCTGGCGTTCAGCAAGTTAACCGCCATATTGAACGTCGGCCGGAAGCTCGAATGCAATGGATAGACGCGCTTGGAGGACAACGCGGCCGCGGTTTGCGGCAGAAAGCCGGCGTGATCCACCACAATGGCGTGTCCGATGGTGTCGATGCCGCGACGGCCGGCGCGGCCGGTCAGCTGGGTGAACTCACCCGGGGTCAGACTCACATGGCCGGTGCCGTCGTATTTCTCCAGCTTCTCCACCACCACGCATCGCGCGGGCATATTGATGCCTAGCGCCAACGTTTCGGTGGCGAACACCATCTTCACCAGCCCCTCTTCAAACAGGCGTTCGACGATCTGGCGGAACAGGGCAATCATCCCGGCGTGGTGGGCTGCGAACCCCTCCTCCAGAGCAAAGCGGAATTGCGAGAAATGCAAGGTGGCGAGATCATCCTTAGTGAGCTGGCCTTCGACCATCTCGTCCACAATCCGTCGAATGCGCTCGGCCTCCCTGTCCGTGGTGAGTTCCAGCCCGGCGTTGATGCACTGGTTCACGGCCTGATCGCATCCGTTGCGTGAAAAAATGAAATAGATGCCGGGCAGCATGCCGAGGAAATTGAGCTCGTCCACCACAGCCCAGCGTCGAGGCGTGTGGCGCTGAGGCTTCCGGTCCTTCCCCCCGCGGGGATCGTACGATCGGTTGGATTCGCCTCTCCTGCCATGATACTGCCGGCGGGCCGCCTGACGGTCGAGCTGCTCAAGCCGAACCAGCAGATTCCGGTTCAGCGTGGTGGTCTGCTCGCCATGCTCGTCACGGAGATACAGGTCAAGGACCTCGGGCTCGCTGCGATCGTCCGACTGCACCAGGACATGCTGTTCCAGCGGCACGGGTCGTCGTTCGGACACCACCAGCCGCGTCTCGCCCCGCACCGACGCAATCCACGACGAGAAATCCTCGACATTCGATACGGTTGCCGAAAGCCCTACGATACGGACCGATTGCGGCAGGTGGATGATGACCTCCTCCCACACCGGACCGCGAAATCGATCGGCGAGATAATGCACTTCGTCAAGAATCACATAGCGCAGCGCATCCAACGTGGTGGAATGCTCGTACAGCATGTTGCGCAGAACCTCGGTGGTCATCACCACGATATCGGCTTCGGAGTTGATCGAGTTGTCGCCGGTGAGCAGTCCCACGCGGTCCTCGCCGTACAGATCGACCAAGTCATGGTATTTCTGATTGCTCAGCGCCTTGATCGGCGTGGTATAGAACGCCTTGACATTGCGCTGCTGCGCAAGGTAGATGGCAAAATCCGCGATCACCGTTTTACCGGCACCGGTGGGAGCCGCCACCAGCACATTCGTGTCGGCTTCCAGGGCATCGATGGCGCGGCGCTGAAAGCCGTCGAGATCAAACGACAGCGACCGCTCGAATTGCGCCGCAACGGTTCCGGCGTGCCGCTGCCGCGCCTTGAATGCGGCATACCGCTGTGCGGCGCCGACATGTCCACTGTCATGAGGTTGCTGTCTGCGATGATGAGGTGCTGCCATATCAACGGTCTTTCATTATGATTGTCAGGTCACGGCGACGGGCCGGCGAACCGAAGAGCCTACCTCTTGTCGGCCCAATTGTCGTTTGCCCAGCGCTTCCACGCCGCCGCATGACGATTCTCAGTCCCGGACTTGCGGCGCAGTTTGCCGGCGTGCGCATCGACATACCGATCCACCGCCGACGCCAAGGGCTGAACGAACGAAGGGTCATCAGGGTCGGCACGCTCGACGTGCGCATCGCCCATGGCACCAAGAGGAACGGAAATCCTCCGTCCGGTCTCCCCCATGCCGCGCATCAGCCGCAAGGCGTGGACCACCGCATATGCAACGCCACCGGTCAAGGCCGCCAACAGCCACATAACGCACAGCACCCAGACCCACCAGGGCATGTCAGTCGCCGTCCTGCGTGCCGATCGACAGTTCCCGCTCCGCCCGGGCGATAATCATGGAACGGAGCGTGTTGGGCGCCACGGCAAGAATATGGCGGGCATGCGCGATGCAGAACGCGACGAACCACGAGTCAGAGGAAACCGTAAGATTGACCTTCTCGCCCTGCCCGTAGGGCTCGATGCTGGCGCCCGGCAGATTCTTGATGAACGGCAGATCGGCCTGATCGGTGACGAACGCCGCCACGGTGCCATTGTCGAAACTCCATTTGCGAAGCTCGCTGATCGGCACATCCGGAATCTCGACGTTCTGTTCCGGCTTGATGATGTCGGCATGCTCGACACGGCTGAGGCGGAGAACCTGCCAGCCATGGTCGCGCGCCTGCCCGGCCTTGCCCAGGCTTTTGCCCGCGGCGTTCACGTCGGTCCAAACAGCCACATAATACAGGCCCTCGTCCACAAAGATCTTGGCCGGGGCCACAATTTTGCGACGGGTGCGTCCCGCGCCATCGGTGTACTCCATGTCAAGCAGCAGCCCATCGTTGATGGCGCGCCTGACGACGGTGAAGCTGTTCGGCTCCAGCTCATAGCCGGTCAGCGACAGCCATGGGGTCTCGCCCGCCTTGACATGCGGGCGCAGACGCTGATACAGGGACTGCGCCTGTGCGCGCGACTGCTCCGACATCAGCGGGGAATGCGCCAAATAGCTCACCGAAGCCGTCAGCAGGCTGAGATACTGCGGGGAGATGCCGGCCAACCGCTCCAGCCCCAGCGAATTGGTGGCGGAAACGATGCCTTCGGCGTCAAGCAGGGACCAGTCGATGTCGAAGAACTGGCTGCCGGCCATTTCGCCATCATCGGAAACCGTGGTCAACGTGTTGATGTCCTTGTGGATCACCGCCACGGACTTCCTCAGTTCGTCCTCGCTGCGGGGCATACCGATGAAGCGCTCGGCAAGTTCGGCCAGCGAATACTCCTCACCCAAATGAGCGGAAAGAAACAGCATGAGACGAAGACGGCGATCGACTTCGGAACCGGTCTGGAAGGAGCCTGATTTCCTGTGGGGCTTGACATGATCCTCGTCTTTGGAATCGGACTGGGCGTGCACCAACGGCTGGGTGACCACCGTGGCCGCCGACGGACCGGACACGGCATCCGACGCGTCGAGCTCGGCGAAATTGACCGCGGCGTTCAGACGACGGTGAAAAGCCTCAACGGCCTCCTTCGGACTGATGATGGAGGCGCCGGGGTGCTCGAGCACATACATGGCCAGGTCGTCGGTGTCCCGGTAGGCGACGTTGATATGCTCGCCGTCCACATCCACCGTAGCCGCGAAGCGACGGGAATCAATGACCTTGACCAATGATTCGGGAATCGTCTGGGTTCCCAGTCCAGGAGCGATGGAATCGAGCCCCAGCCCCGGAATCGGCGTTTGCGGCACGCGGGGTGCGGTGCGGGACGTGGATTGCGGCTCCTGTTCGGAAGCCTGCGACATGGAAATCGACCTGGCCAGATAATTGGCGGCCGCAAGAACCGGAAGATCCTCCTGCTCGAAATGCAGACGCACGCGGGGCTCATCGCCCAGCTGAAGTCGATAGGATGCGAAATCCTGCCCCTCGGATTTGGAGGAGTACTCGGGCTGGCGGGACTCGATGGCGATGCCCATGGCGGCCAGTTTGGCGCGATCGCGCTGGAACTGCTTGGCGAACGCCGCCTTGGCGGCCTGATCGGCCAACTCGCCATAGGAATCGGCGTAGGCCTTCACGCGTTGGGCGATCTGGCGGGACGTGAGCCATTGAGGGAACGCCGATGACAATACGGCGAGCACATCCAATTCGTGCTTTCCCCATTTATCGGAGAACCGCCGCCTGCCGTTCGTTCCCTCTGCCATTAGTCCTCACGTCTCACTAGTATTCGATGTTAACTGCGCATTGACGCGCACCTCATTTATTGTAATGGCTTTTGAGGTAATCTACGTCATTTTGCATCAATTTACCGCTCTTTTTCTTCGCTGGCGCAAGAATCAGACAATCCAGTTGTCCGGCTCGACGCCCTGGGGCCCGACGAATTCGCCGTTGGGCACATATGAGGGCTGGCCGGTGTCTTCGAGCAGCGCATCGGAGAAGAACTTGACATTCTGTCCGAAGGTCCAGTCCCCGTGGATGGTCACGGATTTGGCTGCCGCCAACGACGGGACCGAGTAGGGGAATCGCTCGTCGAAATCATGGATGTTCTTGTAGTAGCGCGGATCGAGATCGATATTTGGGAAGATGTAGTTGCCGTCTTCCATTTCATACGAATCCGTCAGATGGAAGCGGTCGGACCGCATAATGAGCAGATCATTGGTGGTCTTCACCGGCAGGAAGCGCATGCGATCCACCTGCACGCAGATGGCGCCTTCGAACAGGCCAATGGCGGCACCCATGGCGGTTTCCAACTGGATGACCTTGGTGGTGCTGGCATCGGTGGGGTCCACGGTTTTGGCATTGCGAATAACCGGCAGCGGCAGCACGCCGTTATATTCGGCCAGCTTCGCCTTCAGGGCGTCGATGCGAACCCAAATGGAGTTCGTGTTGAAATACGGGTGCTTCCTGATGTTCTGCGCATCGGCCTTGTCGTCGTCGTGAACCTGGCTCATCTCCCGCAGCATCAGATTCCCGGTACGCCTATCGCGCACGATGTGGCCGCCCTTGCGATCGGCTTCGGTGCGGACGGCCACCTCGACCATGAACGGCGCCCCGGTGTTCTCAAAATACTGGGCCAGCGTCCGGGAGGGGCGTGCGCCCAGATTGTCCGAATTCGAGATGAACAGATACTTATACCCTCGCTCCTCCAGAGCGTCAAGCAGACCGGACTCCCAGATGGTGGAGTACAGGTCGCCGTGCCCGGGCGGGCACCATTCGAGTTCGGGATTGGCCGGGAACGAAACCGGTTCTCCGGTCGCCGCGTCGATCTTGGGCTCGGCATGCTGGATGATTTCGACCGGCACACCCTCCTGGTGGAACTTGCGGTTGTGGCTCACCACTTTCATGGTGTCGGCGGAGGTGCGGAAGGAATTCATCAGCGTCAGCGGCAGATCCACGCCCAGACGCGTGCGGGCCGTGATGACCTGGCCGAGGATGATGTCGAGGAAGCGCATCCGCTTGGCCTTGTGGCGACGCACCGGCAGTAGGGACTTGGCGCATTCCAGGCCCATGGAGGTGCCCAGACCGCCGTTGAGCTTCAGGAACGCGGTTTTCGAGAATGCCTGCACCGCCTTGTCGTGATCGATCGTCGCATACACGTCGTGGAAGCTCGGAATATCGGTAAGCGGCTCGACATCGCTCTCCCTGATCCAGCTTGAGGCCTCCTCATGCTGCCATACGCGGTACAGGTGCTCGAACTGGGCAATGGACACTTCACTCATGCCGTGTTCGCGCATTTTGGTTCTCGACAGCTCAAATGCGTCGACGGTGGTCATAGAATCCCCTTTCCATCAATGGACCGTTTGTCACAATATGCCCCAGTGTACTCACACAATGGGCATTCTTTCGCGGTCTTCTGGGAGGTTTGATGAACATGTGGTGAAATGTCAAAGGCAAGAAAACACAATCTCACAAAAGCGTTGCGTTCGGTTCGGTCTTTGATGCATTTTGGCTGCCTCGACCGCGCTCCTACGATCCGCAACACGCGAGAATTGCCAAATCACACGGATGTGGTATGTTATTCAACTGTTGCAAAATGCAATGTTCGGGCCATAGCGCAGTTTGGTAGCGCACTTGACTGGGGGTCAAGGGGTCGCGGGTTCAAATCCCGCTGGCCCGACCGGACTGCCCGGGGTTCCAACGAATTCCGGGCATTTTTTTGTTATTATCATGTGCATTGGCGCCGTCGTCCGAGAGCAATTAGTCCGGGAACAACAGGCGGGGACTTCCTCCTGCATGAGAAAGTCCCCGCCTCAGGCGCATCGGACACGCGTCCGACCGTTTTCGCCCTACTTGGTTACCGGCGCTTTTTCTTTTCCCTGATGTTCACCGAGATCTGAATCGGGGTGCCTTCGAAACCGAACTCTTCGCGCAGCTGTCGTTCCAGGAACCTCCGGTACCCATGCTCGAGGAATCCGGTGGCGAAGACGACGAACCGAGGCGGACGGCTCGCCGCCTGCGTGGCGAACAGGATTCTCGGCTGCTTGCCGCCGCGCAATGGATGCGGGTGCTCCGACTGGACACGTCCAAGAAAGGCGTTGAGCTTGCCGGTGGGCACGCGCTTGTCCCACGAGGCAAGCGCCTGACGCATGGCCGAGGCCAGCCGGTTGGTGTGCCAGCCGGTTTTCGCCGACAAGTTGACGCGCTGAGCCCATGTAACCCGTTCGAATTCGGTGGCCCACAACCGTTCCAAACGCTGCTTGTCGAATTCGTCCATGGCATCCCACTTGTTGAACACCAGCACGATCGCACGGCCGGCATCAACCGCCTGACTCATCACCTTGAGATCCTGGTCGGAAATCGGCTGAGAGGCGTCGAACAGCACCAGGGCAAGTTCGGCGCGTTCCAGCGCGGCCGTGGTGCGCAGCGACGAATAGTACTCGGCTCCCGACAGCTTATGCAGACGGCGCTTGATGCCGGCGGTATCGATGAACAGCCAGTCCTCTCCGTCGATATCGACGATCTCATCCACCGGATCGCGCGTGGTGCCGGCCAAATCGTTGACCACGGAGCGCTCCTGCCGGGCCAACTGGTTCAGCAGCGACGACTTGCCGACGTTCGGCCGGCCGATAAGCGCCACACGGCGCAGCCCGGCGGGGGTCACCGTGCCGGAGAGCCGGTCCGCGTCCCTGAGCTTACCGAGTGCGGCATCCAGCAGATCGCCCACTCCCCTGCCATGCATGGCGGAAATCGGGTATGGCTCGCCCAGCCCGAGCTTCCAGAAATCGGCGGCCATATATTCACTGGCATTGTCGTCGATTTTGTTGACGGCCAAGGTAACCGGCTTACCGCTGGCGCGCAGCATCTTGACAATGCGCTCGTCGGACGTGGTCATACCGACCTGCCCGTCGACAACCAACAGCACCGCATCGGCCAGTCGAACCGCGATTTCGGCCTGGTTGGCAATCGCGGAATCAATGCCCTCGACATTGGTTTCCCATCCGCCGGTGTCGACAAGCTTGAAATTCCGGCCAGCCCACTCCGCGTCGTAGCTGATGCGATCGCGCGTCACGCCGGGAGTGTCCTCGACCACGGCGGCGCGGCGGCGCAGAATCCGGTTGACCAGCGTGGATTTGCCCACGTTCGGCCGACCCACCACGGCGAGTACACCCACCTTGCGATCTGCCTCCGCATCCTCGTCGTCGGCGGCGTCGCCCCGACCCTCGATGAGCTGCTCGTCGGCCTCGTCGAGTTCGTAATCGTCGAGATTGGCGACGTACCGCTCGTAGGACTGCTGCTCGAGCGCATCCTCCACCAGTGACGCAACCGCGTCAACGCTCTGTTCAAGCGTCATGTCGGAATTGTCGACGGTCACCACCCCATCGGCTGCAGTGGTGAAATTGGTCACCTTGGAGTCAATGGCATCGCGTTTGGCCACATCGTCGCTGCCCACCGAGGCCTCCGCGGAAGCCTGGCCGGCGCGGCGTGCGGCGCGCACCTCCTCCCGTGCGGTCATCAGCACGCGGACCTCCGCCTCCGGAGCGACCACGGTGGTGATGTCGCGGCCCTCGGCCACGATGCCGGCGCCCTCGGAATATGAATCCGCGGAGGCCTCGCGCGCAATGAACGCGCGTTGCGCCGCAATGAGAATGTTGCGTACCGGAATGATGCCCGACACCACGGAAACATGCGACGAAACCTCCGAGGAACGGATTTCCCCGGAAATATCGACCCCATCGGCATATACGGCGGCGGCGCCGGGATCGACGCTCAGATCGAAGTGGTCATCGGTGAAAAACGCTCCGACGGCGGTGATGATGCCCTGCTCGTCCGGCTCGGCCGCATCAAGGTCGATCCCCTCGTGCAGACACCACCACGCGCAGGCGCGATACATGGCGCCGGTATCAAGGTAGGCGAGGCCGTATCGGCGGGCGATTTCCTTGGAAACCGTGGATTTGCCGACTCCGGCCGGTCCGTCGATGGCAACGGTAATCACAGGCCCACCTCCTTGGACAGCGACCTCAGCTCGGTCTGCGACAGCACGCGATAGGAGCCGGGTTTGAGCTCCCCAAGCTTGATCGGGCCTATTTGCGTACGCACCAGGCGCTTGACGGGGAATCCGATGGAACCGAAAATACGACGCACGATACGGTTCTTGCCGGAATGCAGAACCACCTTGACGATGGTGAAGTCACGGTTCTGGTCGATGATCGCGCAATGGTCCAGCTTGATCCATCCGTCGTCAAGCTGGACGCCATGATTGACCAGCCGGCGGGCCACGGTACCGGACAGTTTGCCCTCGACGGTGGCGACATAGGTTTTGGCCACTTCGTACTTGGGATGCATGACATGCTGGCTGAGTTCGCCGTCATCGGTCATGAGAATAAGACCTTCGGAATCGTAATCAAGACGACCCATATGGAAGACGCGCTCATATTTGTCGCCGATGATGTCGCGCAGGGTGTACCGCCCCTTCGGGTCCTCCATGGCGCTCAGCACCCGCTTCGGCTTGTTGAGCGCCAAGGTGACGTGATGACTGTTGAGGCGAATGCGGGAACCGTCCACGCGCACCTGCTGACGGGACATATTCACGCGGGTGCCGAGTTCGGTGACGAGTTCGCCGTCCACCTCAACACGGCCGTCAAGAATGATCTGCTCGCATTTGCGGCGCGAGCCGAAACCCGCCTGGGCGAGGACCTTCTGCAGTCGTTCGCCTTCATTGGTCTTGGATGATTGCGCGGAATTCGCGCGGGAATACTGGTGTGGCATCGTTCTCCCAACGTGGCCGGATCAGTTTACTGTCAATGGTGCGATCGCACCGGAGAACAGTATCGCATGACTCGAAGACCATCCGCCGCACCGGTTTCGACGATCACCGGCGGCCCCACGCCATCAGGCCGCTCCCATCGTTTATGAAGGCGTCTGCAAGCCCTGCTGCTAGACTGGGGGCGTTTGTCCAACACCCAAAACCATAGGGGATATATCATGACCGATTCCAAACCCGCCGAGGATTCCGTGACCGGCGATACGCCAGCCACCCCAATCGACGCCGCAACCGAAACGCCCGGCGACGACGCGGACCAAACCGTCCTCTTCGACGCCACCGACGCCCCCGTCTTCACCACCGAAACGCCGGCAACACCGCGCAAACCGTACGTCGGCACGCTGCTGATGCGCTGCGGCGCGGAATTCGTGGGCACCGCACTCATCGTGTTTCCGCTGCTGCTGGTCTACACGCTCAGCCAGCTGGTGTACCAGTATGCCGGTCTCATGCCCATCATCACGGTGACCGCGCTCGCCTACGGCGCGGTGTCCGCAATGTTCGGCAAGCTTTCCGGCGCCCAGTTCAACCCGGCGGTGACCATTGCAGCCATGCTGACTTCGAAGACCCCGTGGCTTGAGGGCCTGCTGTATGTCGTCGCCCAGGTGCTCGGCGGCATCGCCGCCGCGGCGATATATCTGTTCGCCCTGCCCACCAGCGATTCGGTGCCGGCCTCCACTTGGCTGACCATGGCGGTGAAGGGCTTCGACGAGGCATCCCGCTCTTCCGGCGCACTGACCAACGCCGGCATTTCCTTCGGCTCCACCCTGGCCGTGATCGTTGAGCTGCTGGCCAGCCTGGTGATTGTGGGCGTTGCAGTGGGTACGTTGAAGTCCGATGGCACCGCCGACAAGTCGCATGCGTGGGCCGTCGGCCTTGCCTATGGTTTGGGCGCGGCGATCGCCTACCCCGTGACCGGCGCCTCCCTGAATCCCGTCCACGCCACCGGCGTCGCCCTGCTGGCTCAGGGCAAGGGACTGACGGTGGAACCGCTCTCGCAGTTGTGGGTGTTTTGGATCGCCCCGCTGTTCGCCGCCGCAATCGTCGCCATCGCCATGATCGTGAACGATCTGGTGTCCAGGGCCGCGGAGAACAGGCGCCTTGCCGCCGATTCGCACACCCGGATCGCAGACCTGCCCGAAACCGGGGAAACCGACGTCGACCAGGTGAACGGCGCCGCCGCCAGCGGACGCACTCAGGAGGAGGGCGCCATCGCCGACGGTCGATAATCGTCGACGGAACACCCCGCAGCGACGCGGAGCCGCCGCATTGCGAGAAAGGGCCGTGATGGAATTCCATCACGGCCCTTCTGGTTCTGCCGGGGAGGATGCTGAAACTGCGGGAATGACGTCACGTCACATGATGCAGCTCCCCCACAGATTTCCACGTCAAATTCCTACATCGCACGCAGGGCAATATCGAGGACGATCAACCCCAATCCCAAGGCGATGCTGATGAAGACGTCAAATGCCACCGAACGCACCTTGAACGGACTGCGCTGTTTCATAACCATTCGAATGCAGCCGCTGACCAGCGATTCCAACGCGACAATCGCCACCGCAATCTGCACATGACCTGTGACGGCGACAATCGCGGCAATGCCGACAACGACCAGCAGCCCCCACTCGTACAGGGGATTGCCTTCATGCGCCTCGGAGACGAATGGGTGCTGACTGTTCATCGTCGGTATCTCCTTGTCCCAATGCCACGGAATCAGTGGAAGAAGTGGCGGGTTCCGGTCAGGTACATGGTGATGCCGGCCTTCTTGGCGGCCTCGATAACCTCCTCATCACGGATGGAGCCACCGGGCTGCACAACGGCCTTCACACCGGCGTTGATCAGAACTTCCGCACCGTCGGCGAACGGGAAGAACGCATCGGAGGCCGCGACGGCACCGCGGGCACGCTCCTCGTCGCCGGCCAGCGAGTTGGCGCGGTCCACGGCCAAATGGCAGGAATCGACGCGATTGACCTGCCCCATACCGATCCCCACAGTGGCCTGATCATGGGCGATGAGAATCGCGTTCGACTTCACGCAGCGAATGGCGCGCCAAGCGAACACCAGGTCCTTCATGGTGTCGGCATCGGCGGCTTCGCCGGAAACAAGCTTCCAGGAATCCGGATCGTCGCCAAGCGCATTGATCAGATCGGTGTCCTGCACCAGCAGGCCGCCATCGATCTGTCGAATGGACTCATGGCCCTTCGGCGGCTCGGCCACCTTGAGAATGCGCAGGTTCTTCTTCTTGGTGCGCAGCAGTTCAAGGGCCTCGGGCTCGTAGTCGGGAGCCACGATGACCTCGGTGAAGATCGGGCGCACGGATTCGGCCATGTCAAGCGTCACGGTGGAGTTGCACGCGATCACGCCGCCATAGGCGCTGACCGGATCGCAGGCATGAGCCTTCTTGTGCGCTTCGGCTGCGGTGGCGCCGATGGCCAGGCCGCAGGGATTGTTGTGCTTGACAACGGCGACGGCAATGGACGGCGCCATATCCCAGACGGTACGCCATGCGGCGTCGGCATCCACATAGTTGTTGTAGCTCATCGGCTTGCCGCCGAGCTGCTCGGCATGCGCAAATCCACGCTGGTCAAGCGGGTCAACGTACAAGGCGGCCTGCTGATGGCTGTTCTCGCCATACCGCAACGTGTGCTTGCGATCCCACGAACGCGTGAACTGGGCGGGGAACTTGGCGGAATCGACCTCACTGCCCTGATCGTCCCTGTCAATCTCGCTATCGGCAAGGCTCGCTGGTTTGGTCCAGTGCCTCGACGTCCACTCCTGAATCGTCGCGTCATAGGCGGCGGTATGGGCGAATGCCTTGGCGGCGAGCCACTTGCGCTCCTCCAGCGAGAACCCGGTGCCGTCCGCCACACGGCTGGCGACCAGGGCATAGTCGGCGGGATCGGTGACTACGGCCACGGTGGCATGGTTTTTCGCGGCGCCGCGAACCATGGACGGACCGCCGATATCGATCTTCTCGATGATGTCGGCCTCGCCGGCCCCCGAGCGCACGGTATCGGCAAACGGATAGAGGTTCACCACCACCAGATCGAATGGCTTGACGCCGAACTGCTCAAGCTGCCTGGCATGATCGGCGTTGGTCATATCGGCCAGAATGCCGGCGTGGATGAAGGGATGCAGGGTCTTCACCCGTCCGTCGAGGCATTCCGGGAAACCCGTGACCTCGGAAACCTCGGTGACCTTCACTCCAAGTTCGGCCAGCTTGGCCGCGGTCGACCCGGTGGACACGACTTCCGTGCCGGCCTTGACGAAGGCCTTGGCCAGTACCTCAATGCCTTCCTTGTGGAACACCGAGACAAGAGCGCGCTTAATCGGTCGATTGGTGCTCATTCCTTCTCCTTTGTAGTGGTGGTTGTTGCAAGTTCATTGATGTCGTTCTCATCCGATACCGGGTGACGGCGCTGACGAACGCGCATTGCGACCCAGCGTATCCCGAAGTACAGTCCGACGCCAACCAGCGCGCAGAGCCATGCCGACAGGAGGCCTAACGCGACGCCATGGCCTACGGCCTGCGTGGATTGGACGACTTCCACTCCTATGTGCTTCAGCCGGCCCGTACCCAGCGATCCGTCGGATATGGCGAAGCACAGCGTGGCAAAGAGCGAAATCAGCGCCGCGGCGAGGCAGAATGACGCGGCTGGGTATGTCAGCGCAATCACTGCACCCTTGGAGATGGTCTCCCGATCGCCGCTGGTCAACTGCGAACGTATGCCAAAACCGAGTTTGCCGACGATCACGTAGATGCCAACCGTCAACGCAATGACATACGGCACGCCCATAACAAGCATTCTCGTCAGATCGTCGTCTATTGGCTGCGGCAGCAATCCGAAAACCGGCAGTGACGGCAAGCCGTCGCCTCCGCCCGCCCACAGCGAGAACGTCGCCAGCTCGCCTATGGCGAAGCCCGCGCCGGACAGCCATGACAGTGCCCAAAGCACCATATTCGGCAACCATGCGAGGCAGGCGACGGTGGTCACGATGCGCGATCCGATACCCATATCCATCAGACGAAACAGGGTGAGCATACCGTCATAGTTCATTACGATCCATACGATGACGGTGACGATGCCGGCAACCAGCAGCATCAGGGCAATGAAGGCGAAGGCGATGACGCCAAGCAGTACGGCTCTGCGCACTTCAAACGAGATCGGGTCCCATACCTTGGACTTCACCATATGGGCAAGATTCGAGGAGGGGAACGCGGCGGCCAGATATCCGAGACCGAATATCAGAGCGCATTTGGCCAACGCAGTCACTCGATCGTTGATCATCATGCCGGCGACGCCACTGAACGCATAGAGGTTCATGACGGCCCATGCGATTTCACCGCCGACGAAACCGACCGGAGACGTGCCGATCCGGGCCGCGAGGGTCCCCACCAGCGCAATGAGCATCCCGGTGAGGAGCAGTGGCGTTATCGTCAGCGTAATCGGCCCCCATGCATAGCCCACACCCTGGCCGAGCAGCACTATCGCCTCCGTCAGGGGCATGGTGGCGTCGGATAGCGAGGAGCCGCCCTCCTCCATGGCGATGACCAGCAGCATCAATGCGATGAAACAGCCCAGCGCCAAGGCGTAAATGGACATGGCGAGAAACGCGATGGCGATCCCCGCGCCGAATGCCTTCAGGCGTGCGGTCAATGGATCACCCGAGCTTGGACATGACCTCGCGCATGTATTGCGCAGTTTGGGCCGGGGTTCTACCTACTTTGATACCCACCGCCTCAAGTGCCTCCTTCTTGTCTCGGGCGGTTCCCTTGCCTCCGGAGACGATGGCGCCCGCATGGCCCATCTGCTTGCCTTCCGGAGCGGTGAACCCGGCAATGTAGGCGACAATCGGCTTGGTCATATGTTCATGCGCCCATGCCGCGGCCTCCTGTTCCGCGCTGCCGCCGATTTCGCCGATCATCACGACGGCCTTGGTGTCCGGGTCGTCGTTGAACTGCTGCAACGCCTCGAGCAGCGTCGTGCCGACGATCGGATCGCCGCCCACTCCAAGGCATGCGGTGAATCCGTATTCGCTGAGCTCCCCCATCAGCTGGTAGGTCAGGGTACCGGACTTGGACACCAGTCCAAGGGGACCGCGCCGCACAATGCCGTCCGGAATGATGCCCAGGTTGACTCCAGGGCTGGCCGGATCGTCGGATAAGGTGATAAGCCCCGGGCAGTTCGGCCCGATGATGCGCACACCATGCTGCTGCGCCAATGCCACGCAGTACGCGGTGTCGGCAACCGGTATGCCTTCGGTGATGACCACGATCAGACCGATCTCCGCCTCGACGGCCTCGACGATGGCGGACTTGGCGAAGCGCGGCGGCACGAAAATCACCGACGCCTTCGCACCGGTTGCCGCCTTGGCCTCCGCGACGGTGGCATACACGGGGATATGCGCGTCCTCACCGTTACGAGCACCGGGATAGACGACTTCGGTGCCCGCCTTGCGCGGATTGACGCCACCGACGATATTGGTGCCGGTTTTCAGCATGCGCGCGGTATGGGTCATGCCCTGGTGGCCGGTGATGCCCTGAACGATTACGGGAGCATTATGCTCAATGAACAGTGCCATCTCAGCGTTCACCTTTCTGTTCCGCGGCGAGCTTGGCCGCCAGTTGCGCAGCCTCTTCCATGGTCTCGGCAACGTGAAGACGCGGGTTGTCGGCGCTCAGAAGGATACGGAGACCTTCCTGGGCCGCGTTGCCGTCGAAGCGCACCACAATGGGCTTGGCGGTGTTGATCTGTCCAAGCGCCGCAAGAATGCCCTCGGCGACCTGCACACAGGAGGTGATGCCGCCGTATACATTGACGAATATCGAAACGACCTGCGGGTCGGCAAGCACGATATCCAGGCTCTCGCGCATCACTTCGGCGGACGCGCCGCCACCGATGTCAAGGAAGTTGGCCGGTTTGACACCGGTCCCCTGATCCTCCCCGGCGCCCGACACCGCGTCGAGCGAGCTCATGACCAGTCCGGCGCCGTTACCGATCACACCGACTTCGCCATGCAGATGCACATAGTGGAGCCCGTGTTCGCGGGCCTTCTGCTCATAGGGGTCCGAGACGATGGGGTCTTCGAAGCGTTTCCAGCCATCGTGACGGAAGGCGGCGTTATTGTCGAGGGAGATCTTGGCGTCCAGGGCGCAGAGGGACTTGGACGACTCGTCGTCGTCCGAACCGCCGATTTTGGCCAGTGGATTGACCTCGACCAGCGTTGCGTCATTGTCTTTGAAACACTGCCACATTTTGAGGAGGATTTGGGCGGCCTGCTCTACATTGGCGTGGTAGAAGCCGATTTCCGTGGCCATTGCCCGAGCCGCCTCGATGTCGAAGTCGCCGAGCGCGTCGATATGCAGACGCTTGACGTCCTCGGGATGCTGCTTGGCGATGGTTTCGACTTCGGTGCCACCGTGGGCGGTTGCGAGCACGTCGTAATCACGGGAGGTGCGGTCGACAGAGATGGAGACATAGTACTCGTGCAGGATATTCTTCGCCTCAGCCACCAGCACTCCGGAAACCTTATGCCCGTGAATGGTCATGGGCAGGATCTGCTCGGCCTCCAAAATGGCCTCGTTGCGGTCATGGGCGATTTTGACCCCGCCGGCCTGCCCTCGATGACCGATTTTCACCTGGGCTTTGATCATGCAGGGGTAGCCGATCCGGTCGGCGGCCTCGGCCACATCATGGGAGTTCTCCGCGAAGATGGCCTTCGGGGTTGGAATGCCCTGCTCCTCAAGCAACTGCTTGGCTTGATATTCGTAAAGATCCATGGAAAAAACGCTCTTCCTGAACGATTGATGTTCTGAGGATGAAATACGTCATCTCAGTATAGACGTGCCAAAACGGTTCCTCGTCAAGGTACCGATATCTGATATGAGCGGCGCCGCCCGTCTATGCGGGCATTTTGGTCAAGGCGGTGATCGGGTAATCACCCAAAGCGGAACGGCCGTCAAGCCCCTGCAGCTCCATGACGAAGCTGAATCCCGCGACAATGCCGCCTGCCTGTTCAATCAGCCGCGCCGCCGCATGTGCGGTGCCGCCCGTGGCGATGAGGTCGTCGACAATCAGCACACGCTGGCCATTGCTCACGGCGGAGGTTTCGATCTCAATGCTGGCGCTGCCGTATTCCAGGTCATACGACTCTTTCAGGGTCCGGGGAGGCAGCTTGCCCGCCTTGCGCACCGGGACGAACCCCTTGCCCAAATGAGCGGCCAATGCGGGACCCATCAGAAAGCCGCGCGCCTCGAGACCCGCGATAAGATCAATCTGACCGGCCGGCACCGGCAGCGTCCGCTCAAGAGCCTCCAGCATCAGCCGCAGTGCCTTGGCATTGGTCATAATCGGCGTGAAATCACGGAAGAGGATGCCTTTTTTCGGGAAATCCGGAGTCGTGCGGATCAACGAAGCGACGAATCGCGCATCGTCCGCTCCGAGCACGTCAAGTTGTTCAATACTCAGATCGTTGGTTGGTTCAGACATGATGATGGTTGCTTCACTGGCTGTGGTTGGACTTACTTGGTCTGGGCGGAGCTTTCGCCGTCAGACACCTCGGCGACGGAAGCATCGGATTCAATGGGCTTCTGGGCCACGCCGTCATCGGCGGAGACGGAGGCGGAGGCGACGGAAGCATCCGTGGCCTGGGTCTGCTGATCGGCCTGATCCTCAAGACGGTTGCCGTACTCGTCGACTTCGTCATCGTGGACATAGGCGGGAACGATCGGAGGCTCGGTAATCGCCTGGATGCGCCAGCGGGACCGGGATCCCTCCGAATCGATAACGACCTGCTCCTTTTCAAGATCCACCTCGACGACCTTGCCAAGCATGCCGGAATAGGTTGCCACTTCCTTGCCGGGAACCAGGGACTCGCGGAAATCATTGACCTTGGCCTGCTGCTTCTTCGCCTTCTTCGATTGCCACCACATCATGCCGATCATAAGCACGAGGATGACGATCATAAACAGCGACGTGGGATCGAATGACATGAAATTCTCCTTCATATGGGCTGAGAGAACCCGCGAGGGGGGGGTTCCGCGGCGTCCTGTTCCAGCAGTCCAGACTAGAACAGCGTGGTGACATCATCGTTGGGCTGCAGCCCCAAATGCTCCCATGCTTTTCGGGTCGCCACGCGACCCTTCGGGGTGCGCACCAGAAAACCCTCGCGCACCAGATACGGTTCGCAGACGGTTTCGACGGTTTCGGACTCCTCGCCGACCATGGCGGCAAGATTGTTAAGGCCAACCGGGCCTCCGTTGAAATTGCGCACTATGGCGTTGAGCACGGCAATGTCGAGACGATCCAGCCCTTCGGCGTCGATTTGGTACAGCGCCAGAGCCGCCTGCACGTCTCGGGAGCCCACTTCGGGCAGATCATGCACGATCGCCCAGTCACGGACGCGCCTGAGCAGGCGATTCGCGATACGGGGTGTGCCGCGGGAGCGCAGCGACAGCTGTCTGCTGGCGTCTCCGACGAGCTTCAGCCCCAATACGTCGGCCGAGCGTTCGACGAGTTTTTCCAGTTCGCCATGCGGATAATAGTCCAAATGGGCGGTGAAGCCGAAACGGGCCCGCAGAGGCGACGGCAGCATGCCCTCACGCGTCGTGGCGCCGATGACGGTGAACCTCGGCAGGGTGAGCGGTATGGATGTGGCACCCGGCCCCTTGCCCACCATGACGTCAACGCGAAAATCCTCCATCGCAATGTACAGCAGCTCCTCCGCCGCGCGCGGCAGGCGGTGAATCTCGTCGATGAACAGGACCTCGCCGGTTTCCAGGGAACTCAGCACCGAGGCGAGATCGCCGGCGTGTTGAATCGCGGGGCCGGAGGTGACACGTATCGGCACGCCAAGCTCGTTCGCCACGATCATGGCAAGCGTGGTTTTGCCAAGGCCCGGAGGGCCGGCCAGCAGAATATGGTCCGGTGGCACACCGCGCTTGCGCGCGGCGTCAAGAAACAGCTGCAGCTGCGCCTTCAGCGTGGGCTGCCCGATGAACGAGTCAAGAGCCTGGGGACGAAGCTCCTCGTCGCTGACTGTCTCGTCGCCCATGGCGTTGCCCGCCACCATACGCAGCGAATCCTCATTCGCACCGGTGTTGAGTTGCGCCGGTTCATTCGCGAACGCCATGATCACCGCCCCCTATCAAGCGATGCGAGTGCGAGTTTCAGCACCCTGGGCACGTCCTGCGCATCGAGGGGCAACCCGAGATGCTCCTCGTCGCAGACCGTCGCCACCGCTGATTCCGCATCGCGCTGCTGCCAACCGAGCGACACCAGTCCCTGAACGCACTGCAGCAGAGCCGGATCGGACGTCGTCCGCTCGTTGCGTCCGGTCGTCTCCGACATGTCGAGTTTGCCGGACAGCTCGAGAATGATCTTCTGCGCCCCTTTTTTGCCCAGCCCGGGAGCCCTCGTCAACGCGGTGGCGTCGCCATCCGTCACGGCTTGGGCGAGCTGTTTGGCCGTCAGCGTCGACAGAATCGACAACGCGACCCGCGGGCCGATGCCGCTGACCTTTTGTAGCTGAGCGAAAAGGGAGCGCGACGACTTGGCGAGAAACGCATACAGCGTCAATGAGTCCTGCGACACATTCAATGACGTATGGACGGTCACCTGCTGGCCGGCATGCATCGAGGCGAGGTCCGACGACGGCATACGAGCTTCGAAGCCAATGCCGTGCACGTCGATAATGGCCACGTCCGCGTCGATCTGCGCGACCGTGCCGTTCAGCATGCCGATCATACAAGACTCCTTAGTTAGAACATCTGTTCGACTACCTTACATGCCGCGGTCGACGTTTTTCCGATGACGCGCCTTTGCAGCCTGCTGGGCCGCCAAAGCCCACTGCTTTTGCGCTTCGGTGAGATGCTCCTCCCTCTCGCCGCCCTGCAGGGCGCCCCCGGGCCGCAACGCATGGCAAATGGCAAGCGCCAAGGCGTCGGCGGCGTCGGCGGGCTGCGGCAAGGTGTTCAGACCGAGGATGCGCGCCACCATGCGTTCCACCTGGATTTTCTGCGCCTGACCATTGCCGGTGATCGCCAGCTTCGCCTCGGTGGGCGTGTGCAGGGCAACCGGAATCCCCCGTTGGGCTGCAGCCAGCATGGCCAGCCCCGCCGCCTGTGCGGTGCCAAGCACCGTATTGCGGTTCGCCTGGGCGAATACGCGTTCGATCGAAACCGCATCGGGAATGAAGCGGTCCATTTTCGCGCACAGCCCGTTATAGATGGCCTTCAGCCTCAGGTCCTGCGACATATGGGGGTCGGAGCGCACGACATCGACGTGAATAAACGAAAGCCGGCGTGATGCGCCGGCTTCCACCACGCCGACTCCGCAACGGGTAAGCCCGGGGTCAACGCCAAAGATGATCACGCGATGTCACTCCGCGTCGAGCTGCTCCATAACTTCGTCGGAGGCGGTCCAGTTCGAGTAGATGTTCTGCACGTCGTCGAGGTCGTCGAGGTTGTCGATCAGCTTGGACACCTTGCGGGCATCCTCAAGATCAAGCTCGACCTCGTTCTTCGGGGCCATCACGAGATCCGCGGAGTCAAAGTCGACGCCTGCGTCTTCAAGGGCCTTGCGCACGGTATGCAGATCGGAGGGATCGGTCATCACGGTGTACACATCGCCGTCATCCACGACGTCCTCGGCACCGGCCTCGGCGGCCTTCTCGAACAGATCGTCAAAATCCACGCCTTCCGAGGGGACCACGATCTGGCCCTTGCGCTCGAAGTTGAACGACACGGAACCGGAGGTGGCGAGGGAGCCATTGCCCTTCGTCAGGGTGGAACGCACCTCGGCGGCGGCGCGGTTGCGGTTGTCGGTCAGGCACTCGATGATCAGGCCGACGCCGGCAGGGGCATACCCTTCGTAGACGATGTCCTCATAGTTGACGCCGCCGGCCTCCTCGCCAGAGCCGCGCTTGACGGCGCGCTTGATGTTGTCGGCGGGCATCGAAGCCTTCTTGGCCTTGTAGATAGCGTCATACAGCGACGGATTGCCATCAGGATCACCACCACCCATTCGGGCAGCGATTTCAATGTTCTTGATCAGCTTGGCGAACAGCTTGCCGCGCTTGGCGTCGATAGCGGCCTTCTTGTTCTTGGTAGTCGCCCACTTGGAATGACCGGACATAGTGCTCCTAGCAAAGTCGGAAATACTTGCAAACGAATCAGATTGTAGTCACGCTCGTTGACAACACCCGGGCATAGATCCCAAGGACACGGTCCGCGACCGTCTTCCAATCATAGCAACGCGCACGCTCACCACCCCGGGCCGCCACCATGGATCGCATATGCGAATCACCCAGCAGCCGCGCAACCGCCCGAGAGCAGTCGACGCCGTCCCCCAGACGGAACAGAAGGGCATCCCGCCCCCGCTCGCTCACGTCGGAGAACGCCTTGAGATCGGAGGCGACGACCGGGCACCCCGCGGCCATCGCCTCGGCCAGCACAATGCCGAAGCTCTCCCCGCCGATCTGCGGCGCCACATATACACTGAGCGAACGGTAGAAGCGGGCCTTGTCGGCGTCGGACAGGCGCCCAAGAAATTCGAACCGGCCGGCAACGCGGTCGCCATACCGTTCGAGGACGGCGCGACCCTCGGCCTGGCCGTCACCCGCGCACAGGAACCTCGCCCGGGGAAACAGCTCAACCAGGTGGCTGGCGGCCTCGGCAAACACCGCAAACCCCTTGCGCTCCTCCCCCATGCGTCCAAGAAAGCCGACGGTCGGCGCCTCGGGAGTCCCCAGCCAATCGGGATTTCGAGGCGCATCCGCGAAGAACCGGTATCTGATGCCATTGGGGATGACATGCGTCGGCACGTCGTCGGGCAGATAATGCCGGGCAGTGTCGAGCGCGGCTTCGCTGACGCAAATCGCCTCGCGCAAATTGCCCAGATACAACTTGAGATACCGTTCGAAAAAGCGCAGCGCCTTCGGATACCGGTCAAAGGCCGAATGGAAGGTCGCCACATACGGGCATGGGGTGAATCCCGCGATAAAGGGCTTATGACTCAGACTCGGCGCCTCAGGCTCATGCAAATGGAGAATGTCGAAATGCCCCTGCCGCACCCACATGCGCGTTTTGAGGCCGGCAAAGCCGAAGTAGCTCAGACACGCCCTCGAACCGTTATATGGTATGGAGAACGACGTGCCCGTGGTATGCACCCACAGCGGCATATCGTGTGTGCGTCGACCGGGCGCCAGGATCTCCACGCTATGCCCCCGCTCGATCAGCTCGCCGGCAAAATCGCGGATATGGAACTGCACGCCGCCGGGCGTCTCAAACGAATACGGGCTGATGATACCGATCCTAAGCTTGCGTCCATGCAACGGATCGCTGGTTGCTTCCTCATACGACATGGGCATTACTCTACTTGACCCGCAACGCCATGCCGGACATCCGCGCCGCGAGGACCCAATCCGGCACGTCCGAAAGCCGATCCATATCAAGATCCTCCACAAAAATGGGTTGCAGCATATGCCAGTCCTCCGGGTGGGCGGCGATGCCCCGGGCCCACACATCCACCCATGCCTGCGTAAGCTCCCTGACGGCTCGCGGGCGCGACATGGAACGATACGGTTCGACATCGATCGGACCGCTGACCTCGCATAGGTATCCGACGGGCGACGCGGCGAGACGGCGCCTCTTGCCGCTCAGCCGCTCACGGTGCATATTGACCACGAACAGCGGCAAGCCCGTCTCCAACGCCAGTACCGCCGGGCCGGCCGCCACGCGGATCACGGAATCGAACGCCCGCACGAACACCCCGCGCCGGCTCAGGTCACGGTCGGCGAGCAGGGGGACCAAGGCGCATTCCGGCCGGCGAAGAACCTCAACCAGACGATCCGTCAACCCTTCGGTGCCAGTCAGAAGAACATGCATGCCAAGACGCTCACGGATGGCGACGAAGGCGGCCAGCAGCTCCTTATCGTCCAGCCGCTCCGCCACCGTGGTCACAGGCGCCACGGCGGAGCCTCCCCAGAACCCCGCATAATCCCAGTTGCCCTGATGGCCCATGGCGATCGGCGCGGACCGGCGGGAGTCGCGCACCACATGCCGCAACTGTTCCAGCCCATCACCGGTTCCCCGAATACGGGCCCGCAACGTCGCGTTGCCCCGCGCGCCAACGGACAGGGCCTCGCTGAAATAGGCGAAATACGAGCGCATCCCCGCTCTGGCCAGCCGACGAACCGCCCGCCGGTCACTCGCCTCATCCGAGCCGCCCCCCATCCGACCCACCGAAGTGGCCGAACCGGCGGTCTGCCTGCCATGACCCGAAGCGAGCACATGGGCCAGATTGCGCTCCAACTGCGCCTCTCCCCCTACGCGCAGCAGCCATGCACAGTCGGCGGCCAGCATGAACATTCGCCGCAGCACGCATTCGGGAATGAGCCGCGCGTGCCCGACCACCCAAATCAGCACGCGGTCAAGCACGCGCCCGCCCATCGACGGGCTCCCGCATCTGCCGCCAAACCGCATGGATGCGCTGCCACACCGTAATGACGCCGAGCAATGCCAGCACGACCATGCCGACCGTCAGCCAGATGTCCGCATGCGTGGCGCCGGCAAGGGCCATGGCCACCAGGATGATGACCAGCCGGTCGGATCGGGTGGCGACGCCGTTCTTCGCTTCGAATCCCACCGACTCGGCGCGGGCGCGGGCATACGAGGTGACGAAGGATGTCATCATGCCGAGTAGCGCGGCAAGCATGCCGATCCACGCCACGTAGTCCGGTGCGGAAAGTCCGGTACGCACCCCGTCGATGATGGCACGGAGGAAATGGACGACGACGCCAACCAGCACCGCCCAGTCCGCGATACGATCAAGCGTGGAATCGAGGAATGCGCCGAATTGCGTGCCGCCGGTGGTCAACGCGGCGACCGAGCCGTCCAACGAGTCGAAGATCACCAACACCGTTATCACAATCGCCCCGGGCAGCAGCCATCCAGTCAACCCGGTGAGCACACCGGCCACCACCGTACCGACGGCCCCGGCGACGGTCACCATATTGGCGGACACCCCCATGCGCACAAGCAACTCGGCGATGGGATTGATGATCTGCTTCCAGGGTTTGCGCAATTTCTCGAACACAGTTCACCACGATAGCAAAGCTCAGCCGATGTGACGGTCCAACGGCAAGCCGAATTGCGGGGCGAGACGGTCGAACTCCCGCGCATACGCCGTCCGCTGGTCGGACAGCAGAATGGGCATGGTGCGCGTCTGCGCCACGATCGGCATGAAATTCGCGTCCCCGTTCCAACGGGGCACCACATGCTGATGCAGGTGCGCGGCGACGCCCGCCCCCGCCACCTCGCCCTGATTGATGCCGATGTTGTAGCCATCGGGATGCGAGACGGTTTCCATGACCTTCATGGCCAGCGTGGTGGCTTTTTCGAATTCGAACAGTTCGTCATCGTCAAGTTCGGTGACGAATCCCACATGACGATACGGGCAGATCATCAAATGCCCCACATTATAGGGGTACAGGTTCATGATCGCGAACACGTGGGTGCCGCGCCATGCAATGAGTCCATCCTCGTCGGATCTCCCAGGCCCTGCGCAGAACGGACACTCCCTGGTCTTTGGTTTGGTCGGTCGGTTCTCGTCGTTGCGCAGCACGTAGGTCATACGCTGCGGCGTCCACAGGCGTTCCACCGTATCCTCCTGCGGTGGAAACTGCGCGGGATCATCCACCCGCACGTCGTCGTCGCTCATCGGCTCTCCTCATATCGGCTACGCGAAAGGCCGTCCCCTGCCATGAGAACGGCCCTTCGCATCAATTACTCGAACCGGGGACTCCGGTTCCCTGCATCCATCTCGTCACTTGACGTCGGAGGCGGCTTCCGACGGAGCAGTCACGGCGTTGAAATCATCCACCGAGTTGACTTGCACGCGCTTCTTGATCACCTCAAGAATCTTGGCCTTGGCCTCGTCTACCGGCACGCCGTTCAGCTGGCTGCCGTCGCGGAAGCGGAAGCTCACCGCATTGTTATTCATATCCTCTTCGCCGACGATCAGCACGAACGGCGCCTTGGACTTGGAGGCGTTGCGGATCTTCTTGCCGAAGCGGTCGGCGGAGTAATCCACTTCGCAGCGCACCATCTCGTCCTCGAGGGACTTGATGAAGCCGGCAAGATGCGGCACGACCTCATCGGTCACCGGCACGCCGAGCACCTGCACAGGGGCGAGCCATGCGGGGAATGCGCCGGCGTAGTGCTCGAGCAGCACGGCGAAGAAACGCTCGATGGAACCGAACAGCGCACGGTGAATCATCACCGGACGCTGATGCGTGCCATCGGCGGCGATGTACTCGAGCTGGAAACGCTCGGGCAGGTTGAAGTCGAGCTGGATGGTCGAGACCTGCCAGGTGCGGCCAATGGCGTCGCGGGCCTGCACGGAGATCTTCGGGCCGTAGAATGCGGCGCCGCCCGGATCGGCCACGAGGTCGAGATGGGATGCCTCGGCAACCTCGCGCAGCGTGTTGGTGGCCTCCTCCCAGATCTCGTCGGAGCCGACGTACTTGTGCTCGTCCTTGGTGGACAGCTCCAGATAGAAGTCGGTCAGGCCGAAGTCCTTGAGCAGATTCAGCACAAAGGTCAGCAGGTTGGTCAGCTCGTCCTTCATCTGCTCGCGGGTGCAGTAGATGTGGGAATCATCCTGCGTAAGACCGCGCACGCGGGTCAGGCCGTGCACCTCGCCGGACTTCTCGTAGCGGTACACGGTGCCGAACTCGAAGAGACGCAGCGGCAGCTCACGATAGGAGCGCTGGCGCGACTTGAAGATCAGGTTGTGCATCGGGCAGTTCATGGGCTTCAGGTAGTAGTCGAAGCCTGGCTTGACGACGTTGCCGTCGGCGTCCACTTCCTCGTCGAGATGCATCGGCGGGTACATGGAATCCTTGTACCAGTGCAGGTGGCCGGAGGTTTCGTACAGGCCGCCCTTGGTGATGTGCGGGGTCTGCACAAAGCTGTAGTGGTGCTTGCGATGCTGCTCGCGGGAGTAGTCCTCCATCGCGTTGATCACCGCGGCGCCCTTCGGGTGGAACACGGCCAAGCCCGGACCGATCTCGTCCGGGAAGGAGAACAGGTCCATCGCGGCACCAAGCTTACGGTGGTCGCGCTTGGCGGCCTCCTCAAGACGGGTCTGGTAGGCCTTGAGATCGTCCTTGGTGAAGAAGGCCACGCCGTAGATGCGCTGCATCATCGGGTTCTTCTCGGAGCCGCGCCAGTAGGCCGCAGCGGAGCGTTCGATCTTGAACGCCTTGATATAACGGGTGTTCGGCAGGTGAGGCCCGCGACACAGGTCCTTCCACACCACGTTGCCGTCACGGTCCACGTTGTCGTAGAAGCTCAGTTCCTTCTCGTCGATTTCGGTGGCGGCCTCCGGATCGAGGTGCGCCTCCTTGTCCTTGATGAGTTCGATCTTGAAGGGCTGGTCGGCTTCCTCGGCCAGAGCCTCCTCCTCGGTCACCACGCGGCGGCGGAAGGACTGGGAGGACTTGATGATGCGCTGCATGCGCTTTTCGATCTCTTTGAGATCTTCCGGAGTAAAGGGCTTCTCAACTTCGAAATCGTAGTAGAAGCCGTCCTTGATGACCGGGCCGACGCCCAGCTTGGCGTTCGGGTAGATCTCCTGCACGGCCTGGGCCATGACATGGGTGGCGGAGTGGCGCATGATCGTCAGACCGTCCTCGGAATCGAGGGCGATGGGTTCGACTTCATCGCCCTCATTCAGCGGCGTATAGAGATCGCGCGGTTCGCCGTTGAGCTTGATGGCGATGATGTTCTTGTCATCCGCGAACAGCTCGGTACCGGTGGCAGTTGCTTCCACCTCCTTCACTTCGCCGTTGACCGTAATGGAGATGGGGCTTGCAGCCATGATAATGTCCTATCTTTCGGGGTCCGCGTTACTAAAGTACAGACCTGGACTGGTTAATCAACGCTTGACACGATAGATTCGCGTCCAGACAAAATCCGCCGCTGATTACAGCCTCTTTTGGATGTAGGCGGCCATGTTGCCGCGCGATATGATGGCCGCGCCTATCGTGATCAGAGCCAAAGATAGTGCGAATGATGCGCCGACCGTTGCCGTCATAAGCCGCGGGTCCGCGGGCCATTGGCGGCGCGTCCATTGAACGATCAATGTCATCCAGCAGGCGCCGGCGAGATGGCCGATGGCCAGCAGCACGCCATTGGCGATGATGAAGATCAATGAGGTGGGATTCTTCCCGGCGCCGACCGAGCGATACAACGCGAACTCATGACGGCGGAACATCATGAATACCAACAGCAGCACGAAGCACGCCACGCCGGAAACCGCCCAAAAGAACCGGCTGACGCGCACGCGATACTGTTCGAGCGGCGGCACGGCATTGCCGCTTTCCTGCGTAAACGGCGTCACCGCGATAATCGTGTGGCCGTCGTCGAAGGCCGCCGAAATCCATTCGCGAGCAGCATCCGACTGGGCG
>DBKS01000026.1:0-10622 GCA_002298605.1 Bifidobacterium sp. UBA744
GGGTCCACGATCACCCTGACGACGGAGGCCGCGTCGGTGACGGTGCCCAGCGTGGTCGGGCAGACCTATGCGCAGGCCCGTTCCCGTCTGGAAAGCGCCGGATTCACCGTGAAGACCACCGGAGGCAGCGCTTCCGACTCCGCCAAGGTGACCTCCCAAAGCCCGGGAGCAGGCCAGTCCGCCACCAAGGGAGGAACCATTACGCTCACTCTAAGCGGCGGCGGTTCGACCGCATCTCCGAGCACAAGCAAGGACTAGCGAAGGATCGGCAGCCGCCCGGCGCGGACTCGATGCCACGCCGGGCTGCGAATCCAGCCGGGAACGCCGCGCTATGCATTCGCAGCTACGTTGGGCTGCAATCCGATGGAACGCTTCACCGCCGTGGTCTGCCCGCATACGGCCAGCCAATTGGCCAGCAACCGGTAGCCGTCCTGAGTCATCACCGACTCGGGATGGAACTGCACGGCATACATCGGCTTGCCCTTCACCCGCAGACCCTGCACGATATGGTCGCCGGCGGTCCACGCAGTCAGCTCCAGCGTCTCGGGGATCGAATCGGGTTCAACCGCCAGCGAATGGTAGCGGGTGGCGGTCATGGGATTGGATACGCCGGCGAAGATCTCGTCATCCACATGTTCCACCTGACTGGTTTTGCCGTGCATGATCGTGGGCGCATGGCTCACCGTGGCGCCGTACACTTCAGCGAGCGCCTGCATACCCAGGCATACGCCGAACATCGGCTTGCCGAGCTTGCCGCACAGACGGATCATGTCTTCGCTCGCGCCGGATTCCGCGGGCGCGCCGGGACCGGGCGAGATCAGCACGCCGTCGTAATCGTCCAGCACGCCCGGGGCGGCGGGGTTGATCGCGTCATTGCGCACCACGTCCACCACGGCGCCAAGGGTTTTGAGATACCCGACAATGGTGTAGACGAAGGAATCGTAGTTGTCGATGACGAGAATGCGTGCGGAATCAGTCATACCGCAACAGTAACACTGCCCCTGCTACGCCTGCACGGCAACGTAGTTGCTCATCACCTGCAGTACGGGGATATTCGTCGCCGCCCAGGGGAAGACCCATTCGAACAGCGCCGCCGCACCCGCCAGCGCCAGTAGTGCGAACAGTATCAGGCGAATCGGCAGGGGCCCGGGGTGGTGCCGCAGCAGCCATCCGTAGAGACTGGCCTCCGGACGCGGCCGCTGGCCATCACGAATCTGACGCAGCACCGGGTATCGCCACGCCACCAATGCGGCCACGTAGATCACCGCGTATGCGATCAGCAGCCAGAGGATCACGGACTGCAGCGAGGCAATGCGCGTGAACACCGAAGATGTCGCGGTGGAAAACGTCACCTGCCCGGAATCGTCGGCGGTGGCGAGCTCCTTCGGCACGCCATCGGACACCTTGGCCCAGTAGTCGAACGCGCCCCAGGAGATCCACCGGTGCGTGGCGCTCGTGTACCGCGGCTCGCAGGTGGTCAGCGTGATGTAGCGTCCGGATTCCACTTTCTGCGCGCCATCGCCGGACGGGTCCGGCGCCACCACGCCCACATCATTCGGCAGCGTGATCTTGTTGTTGGTGAAATGGTATACGTACCAGTAATCCTTGGTGCGGACGATGATCGCGTCGCCCTCCTGCAGCAGATTCACGTTGCCCAGCGGTTCGCCGTAGCCGGAGCGGTGGCCGGCAACCGCGTAGTTGCCTACCTGTCCGGCCATCTGCGAGGTTGGATAGTGCCCGAGGCCGTGAAGGGCCAACTGCTCGGAGTCCACGCCTTCCACTACATTGCGCTGCCAGTTGAGGCCAAAGCGGGGGATGTACAGCTGGGCCACCAGATCATCCGTGTTGGCGCTTTCCGGCTGCTTGGGCGGGTCGCCCTGCTGCGGCTGCGCGATCTGGGTGGCCCCATTGGCCGCCGCCGGATCCGACCAGGAGGCGGTCGCGCTCTGCTCGATCTGGTTGCGCTCGGATTCCACGCCGGTCCACCACAGTTGCCAAGCGATGTACAGGGCGCAGATCGCCGCCAGCGTCAGCAGGAGTTCGCCGATGATTCCCAGCGCCTGCATGCCCAGGCTGCGGCGCCTGGGTTCAAAACCGCCAATGCGGCGCTCGTCGCGTCGTGCGGTTTCCCGATCGTTACCGTGCCGTGCCATCACTGTCCTTCCTTCGTACCGCTCGCGCCGTTCGAATCGTTCGTGCCCCCGTTCGAATCGCCGTTCGCGCCGCCGTTCGAGGGGATCGCCGTCGCATACTTCAACTGGCTCAGTTGCGCCGATGCCTGCGGGAATTCCAGCTTGTCCGAAGTCTGCACCTTCCAGCCCAAGCCATACACCCGCACATAATCCTTATAGATCGAAATCGCCGGAGAGTCGTCCAGCGCCTGCTGCAGCGACTTGACGTCACCGATCGCCGACACAGTGTACGGTGGGGCGTATTTCTTGTCTTCGAGCAGCAGGGTGTTGCCCACGCAGCGTACGGCGGTATTCGGCCGAACGCGCTGGTCCATAATCATCATCGATTCGGCGCCGCCGGCCCACAGCGCGTTGACCACCGCCTCGATGTCCTGCTGATGGATCACATAGGCGTCCACGTGTTGGGGATCGTTCGCGGCCTGCTCGCGCAGCGGGGAGTCGTCCAGCGTCACCGACAGGCCCGGCCCGCTTACCGCCGCCAGCGTGGTACCCGCAGCCTCGGTGTCGGTGGTCGCGTTGCCGTCCGGCGACGTTTCGGCGTCGTCAGTGGCAGAAGGAGACGCCAACGCGTCCAGCGCGGCGATTTTGGCGCTGAGGCTGTCAACCTCTTTGCTGAGCTTCTCCATTTTGTCGGTTTCCTCTTCCACCATGCCAGCGGTGTCGGTGGCGTAGTACGACGTGCGGTTCAGACGAACATTCATCGCCAACAGATAACCGACCAGGGCCATGATCAGCACCACGCTTACGGACAGGATCCACGAACGCCGCGCGCTGTGTTTCCCCGTATGAGCCTTATGCGCCCTGTCTGCCATCGAATTCCGTTCTCCTATTCGTTCCGCAGAACCGACTGCATGGCCATAATGCCGCATTATGGTCGCTGCGTTCGAGTCTAGCCACTACTATGACTTATAGCCTATTGAAGGAGACTATCTGATGGCAGAGCAAGAGCTGCACGAAACCGACGCGGAAGCCCAGAAGGACGAGCAGGCAGAAGCCGCCGCCGATGCCACCGTCGCAACCGATGACCACACTTCCAATGCCGAAGGCGAAACCGACGCCACGGATGCCGCCGGCACCGACGCCAACGGCGACACCGCCGAAGACACCGCCAAGGCCGCGGCCGACGAGGAAGACGACGATTACGGCGTGCCGATGGACAAGGTTGAGGCGGTGCTCAACGCCACGGCCGACAAGTCGTCCCTCAACCCGCAGATGCAGCGCATGATGGCCCGTCAAGCCGAGAACACCAAGCGCGTCGAGGAATCCATCAAGGGGACCAAGGCGAACCCCGGCTGGTTTGTGCCGCTGTTCTGTTTCCTGATGATTCTCGGTTTGGTGTGGGCCGTGGTCTATTACCTGACCGGCAGCTACCCGATCCCGCATATCGGTGCCTGGAATCTCGCCATCGCATTCGCGATTCTGATGGTGGGCTTCCTGATGACCATGTGGTGGCGCTGAGCACGCACTGCCGCCAATACCTCAGCCCTACGGTTCCATTCCGTGGGGCTTTTTGCTGCCGTGACACCCGAATCTTCATTCCGTAGGGTCTATTTCGCCTTGTGCAAAGCTCTACTTCTATTCCGTAGGGCTATCGCCTGAGCACACTCAGGCTTACAACCGTTGCAACGCATTGCAGTTAAGGCGTTTTCAAACGGTTATTATATTCGCAGCAGCCCTACGGAATGGAAGTAGACCTCGGGATAAACGAAAATCAGCCCTAGGGAACGCATTTGGCAACATCGTTACGGCGTGTCGTACGTGATGGTCCGTCAGCCAGACACCGATGCTGCCAGTAACACAAGCTTGCCGGCATCCGCATTCCCCCCGTAAGACACCAAGCTCCTGTATAACCTGCCAGCACGCATTGTGGTGCGCATCCACAAGTTATCCACCGATATCTGCCATATTTCCACTGAAAAACAGCAGATATGCACGTCCTATCCCCGACTTATCCACAGACTTACTCACATCCGGTGGATAATTACATGCGTGTGATTTATCGCTAGTGCATAGCAAACGGGCAGACGGCAGCCATTGAGATCGTCAGACGAGGGCCATTGGACTGTCAGCAGGGTCTCGTCTGAGGCAGCCCAGCTGCCCGATCACTGGAACGAGCTGAAAAGCGATCCCAGTGCCCCCAGCGGATTCAATGTGTTGCACAGCGCAATCACCATAACCATCACCACGAGCAGCGCACCGCCGTACACCGCCGTGCGGAAGGTGATCGACTTGCCGCGCAACGGCTTGAAACCAGACACCAGCAACCCCGACAGCGCGCCGCCGATCACAAATCCGCCGGCATGTGCCTGCCACGCGATGTTCGGCACCACCAACGGCATGGCGACGTTGATCGCCATCCACACCAGCATCGATCGAATATCCGCCCCGATCCGCCGATACACCACCAGCACTGCGGCAAACAGGCCGAAGATCGCACCCGAGGCGCCATAGCTTGCGCTCATCCATCCCGATCCGCCGGGATATGCGGCCGCCCACAGCATCAGCCCCATGCCGCCGCCGATGCCGGACAGCAGGTACATGGCGAGGAACGGCCAATGCCCCAGCAGTTTTTCCAGCAGCGGGCCCACGCACCACAGGGTGAGCATGTTGAACAGCACATGCGTCACGCCCGGCTCGTGCAGGAACATCGAGGTGACGAAAGTCCATGGACGCACAACGGCCAGCAGCGGCCTGAACATGCCGGCCGACAGCATGTCGCTCAGCGCACTGGAGGACACGAACCGCAGTACGATCTCCACGGCCCATACAGCCACGCACAGGACGATGATCGCCTCGGTGACCACCGGACCACCGGAACGCCATTGGTAGCGAAGGGCATGCCGATCAACAAGGTCGCGCAGGCGCGGGGCATTCGGAAACAGGCTGAAACGCTGGTTGTTCATAGTGTTTACTGTAACGAGGGGCACCCACCCGCGCATCCCGCGAAAGCAACGCGACGCCGACGAACCGGTCCCGTTTCCGATTCCCACACGTAAACGCCACAAACCATCTTCTAAGATTGACCGTAGCATTGGCTTGGACGGGCAGGCCATCGACCTCATGGGAAAGGAGCCGTCATGGAGAACAAGTCCTCTAACGGTTGGAAGTTCTTTGCGTTGCTGTTCGGCGCACTGCTGGCTGCCGTCGCAGCGCTGTATGTCTACAAGCAGCAGAACCCGGATTACGATCCGTGGGAGGAGCCGTGGGAGAACAGCTCATCCCCGGTCGATCTTGGACTCACCAAGGATCACGAAGACGACGACGCCTCCGAGGATGCTCAGGCGGAGCCGGAAGCCTCCGCCACCGAAGCCGCCTAGTGGTATCGAGCAGTATGCCGCAAGGCGGCATCCCTCATTGCTTTTCAGTCTGGTCCCCCGCCGGCCCCGGCCGCGGGGGATCAGTTGTATGGGTTTTATGGTCAGGCCCCTGTTTCTGGTCAATTGTACGGTCAGACCCCTGAATCGGCGTCCACTTGCATCACATACACATTGCGCCGCAGATTCCTCGCCTCGGCGCGGCTGATCTCGCCCTCGTCGGCCATATCCTGAATGATGCGCAGCTCGATGGCGTAGCTTTCCTTCTTGATCTCCTCGGCCTGGTTCTGCGCGCGGGCGCTGTAGCCGACGTTCGGCCGGGCCTGGAGCGCCGCCTTGGCACGCTGGTAGTCCAGAATCATGCCGCTCACATTTTCGGTTTTGAACCGTCCGGAACCAAGCTCGCCATACAGCTGGGTGATGGTGTGGTCGATGGCAGCCACCTGCAGACGCCGCGTGTGCATGAACAGCTCGTCGTCGCTGACTAGCGGCGCGGTCCGCCTCACCCGGTTCTCAACGCGCTTGAACAGGCTGTGCGCACGCCGGATCATCGAACTGAACCGCCGGTGGATGCGTCGCCATGCCACATGTGCGCGGGTTTCGTTCTCGTCGATGCTGCCAAGATGCTCGAGCGCCGTGGAGATGCGTTCCAGCAGCTGGTCGCACGCCTCCTCGGCGATATCCTCCCCGCCATCGGACACCGGCTCATGCGCGCGGATGCGGCGACGCTGCTGATCCACATAGTCGTGCTCCCATTTCAGCGTCTGCGCCTGCAACCGGTCGATATCATGCGAGTCCGGCCCTCCCACGCGCTGCTGCAATCGTGTGATGCGCTGCGTGTAGGAGTTGACCACCATACTGACGGCACGGCGGTTTTCGGGAGTGGTTTTGTCGCTGAGCTCCTCGATGGTGCGCCGCAGCACCTCGATGGTGATGGCGGTATGCTCGGCCGAATAGTCCTTATGACGATTGGGGGCAAGCAGCGGCAGCACGAAATTCGCAATGGTCAGGGTCAGGATGATCACGCCGGATGCGATGAAGATCAGTTCGTTGCGCATGGGGAATTCGTCGCCGTATTCAATCCAGTACGGGATGGTGAACATCAGCGAGAGCGTAATGGTGCCCTTCGGCCCTCCCACGGTCATGACGGCCGCGCTGCGCCAACGGTCGGCGGTCATCGGGCGTCGCTTGCCGGTCTCCTGGTCTTTGACCAGGCGCAGCATGACCGCCACCCATATGAAGCGCATGCCCACCACCACTGCGGTGACCAGCAGGATCAGGCCGAGCAGGGTCCAGTTGCTCACGTCGGGGTCCGCCCAGCTTTTCGTCATGGCGCCGGGCAGCTGCATGCCCAGCAGGATGAACACGGCGCCGTTGAGGCTGAAGGCCATCACCGACCATACGGATGACGAGACGATGTTGGTGCGGGCCACGTTCGGCCCCACGCCGGTGCGGTCGAAGCGGATGATCAGGCCGGCCGCCACCACGGTGAGGATGCCGGACACATGGATCATCTCCGCCGATAGATACAGCAGGAACGGCAGGAAGATCTCCATCAGGATGCGCGATGTGGTGGTCTCCCATCCGAGCCGGCGGATGGTTTCGAACAGCCAGTTGACCGCCACGCCAATCAGCATGCCGAACAGCGTGCCGCCGGTGAAGGACACGACGAAGTCGCCCAACGCCTCGCCGAGTTTGAATGTACCGGTGGTTGCCGCGACGATGGCGAACTGGAAGCCGACGATGCCGGTGGCGTCGTTGAACAGCGATTCGCCTTTCAGCACGGAGGTCTGGCGCATGCTCAGTGAGGCCTCACGCCCGAGCGAGCTCACGGCCACGGCGTCGGTTGGACCGAGGGCGGCCCCGAGCGCCAAGGCGGCCGACAGCGGAACGATCGGCCATGCCGAACCAAGGACGAACCCCACGGCGACCATCGTGGCCGTGGCCAGTCCGATGGCCAGCGACAGGGACAGCTTGATGTTGCGCAGCAGCGCCGATTTGTCGATGCTGTGAGCCTCTTCGTACAACAGCGGCGCGATGAACAGCACCATGAACAGCTCCGGGTTGAGCTTCACGTCGGGGAACACGGGCGTATACGCGGCGGCAAGCCCGAGGGCGATCTGCACCAATGGCGTGGATACGCGGGGGATGAAGCGGCTGATGAATGAGGAGACGAGTACGGCCGCAAGCACGCACAGGATCAGCTCAAAAACTTCCAAGACTCAACTCCGTCATTGCTTGTTCGGGTGGATTTACAGGGGGTTGAGTCCATTGTATGGACGCATGGGGGCAATGCGTCAGCGCCATGCCGTCAGTTGCCATGCATGACACGGCTCCGTCACATCACCCCGCTGGCGAGCGCGTTGTTGATCATCCATTCGCGGATGTCGTTGAATTCCTCGAGGTTCACGGCGTGGTCGAGCCCGTGGTAGCTTTTGGTCGTCAGCCAGGTGTGCTCTTCCAGCCAGGCGGCGCAGGCGTAGAGCTCGTATTTGGGCACGACGGTTTCGTTCTTGCCGTAGCAGTAGTAGACGGGGATGTCGAGCGCGGCGAGGCGATCGTCGGCGGGGGCCGTTCCGGCGACGCGGCCGGGGGCCAGATATCCGGAGAACGACACGGCCGCGCGGTAGCGTTCCGGGTTCAGGCGCAGCAGGTGCACGGCGATGGTGCCGCCTTGGGAGAATCCGATCGGCACTACCTCGCGTCCCGCCGGCAGATGCGCAAGCACCCAGTCGTTGACGGCCACGGCGGCGGCGTATACGTCGTAGTCCATGTCGTCCCCGCTGACCAGCGCGTCGTGGAACCACGAGTAGGCGCCGGGGATGTACGGCCCCTGCGCGTCGGCCAGGGTGTACGGCCCACGCAACGCCACGTAGTCGTTGAAGGGGGCGACCATTTCGACGAGTTTGGCGGCGTCCTCTTCGTTGGCGCCCCAGCCGTGCAGCCCAAGGAACAGCGGCCGGGACGGCATCGCCTCGCCATGCTCGCGGGACCATAGCACATGGTTGTCGTCCACCGCGAACGGCTCGCCAAAGCGGCCGGGCACCACGGTGGATTCACGCCCGATCAATTCAACATCCTTGTTCTGCGCATTCATAGTCATTCACTGTAGACGGCCCAAACCGCGCGCGGAGTCATGGTTTCGTTGCGGGAATATGAACTTGGTCACGTTCGGACGTGGGACTGCGGCGGGGCGGTGCCGGGACTGCGGCGGAATCACGGCGGCCGGGCGCTCCAGGCGCCTTAATTGAACGCGACGTTCAGTCAGTGTCCCTTCCCATGAATCAACATCGTGTCTAGAATAACCGCTGGATATGTGATCAGGGGGCGCGGCCGTGAGCCGCGGGTCCTCTGAGGGGAAGCTTTGAGGAAAGTGTGAGCTATGAAGAAGAAGCTGGTCGCCATCATTGCCGCCGGCGCAACCGCGGTGTCGCTTGCGGCCGCGCCGTTCAGCGCCATGGCCGACGATTCCGGGACGACAGCCGGCGAAACGGCCAATACCAGCATTATTAGCGATGCCGTCAACCACATCAAGGACACCAACGACCAGATCAGGCAGGATGCGCAAACCACGCTGGATCATATCGGTCAGGTGCACAACAACATTCACGAGGATGCCGATTCGATCCGCCAGCATCACGAGCAGTTGTGGCAGGACCTCCAGAACGCTCGCGACGACATCAAGGACACCATCGACACCAAGCATGACGCCGCTCATCAGACCGCCCAGAACATCCATGAGACCGTGCAGGATTCCATCGCCCACACGCAGCAGGTGCTCAAGATGCTGGAGGAGTTCCACAACACGGTTCGACAGGACGTCAATGACGCGTTCGACAATCTGCAGAAGGATTGGGAGCACGCCCAGAACAATCACGACGCGATGAAGGACGCGCTGCAGCAGGAGCATGATCGTCTGCAGGCCAACATCGATGCCGCCGTGAACCAGCTGGTGCAGGATCTGAAGGATGCCGGCGAAACCAACCAGCAGCTCTTCGATGCGATCACCGCGATCCACGACACGATCAAGCAGGATATCGATGCGGTCTTCCAGCAGCTGCGGGAGGATCTCGACAAGGCCGACGAGCACCACGACCAGTTCGTCTCCGACCTCAAGGAGGCGCATGATGCGCTGGTCGACGCGGCCGACGACGCGTTCAGCCTGCTGCACACCATTCACGAGACGATTCATTCGGATGCCGCCAACGCCAAACAGCATGTCACGGATCTGATCAACAACTTCAAGGAAGATCACGATTCCATAGCGAATGCCATCCAGCAGTCCCATGACAGCTACATCGCCGCCCGCAAGCAGTGGCATGACGACTTCGTCAACGCGCTGGGCGACGCCAACTCGTCAAGCAGCTCGAGCAGCACCGCCAATGCGGTGAACGCGGCAAGCGGCACCGACGATGGCTCGACCAATGGGGCCAACGGTTCCGCCGGCGCCTCCGGGAACGCCTCCCAGGGCGCCTCCACCACGCAGGCGTCCGACAACACCCTCGCCGGGCGCATCGCCAACGCCGGCAAGTCCTCGGATTCCGCGTCCAATGCGGGCGGCGGGACTCTCGCCACCACCGGCGTCGCGATCTCCGCGCTCAGCGCCATCACGCTGGCTTTGGCGGGTATCGGCTATGCGCTCAAACGCGCCACGGCATGCAAAACGGCAGGCAGGGCGGCATCCCACGGCAGCGAGGACTGACGAATGACCTGGGGACAGAGCGGACAGAGCGGGGCGCACCTCCGCGATGGCAAGATTGTAAAGAATCCCCCGGCCGTCTTCCTCCGCAACGAGAAGCGGACGTAAGCTGATACGGCTTATGCCCGCCGATCCGGCGTGATGGGCAATCTCGCCTGCCATGCAGGCGAGCACAGTCAGGCAGTCAGGAGGGCAGCACAATGCCGAACGGGGCTCACGCCAGCGCAACCTATGGAAGTCATATCAGTCCGAATCATCGCAGGACGAGGAAATCGCATAGGCTGCGCAACACCCTGCTCATTGTCCTGTTTGCGCTTGTCGCCTTTGCCGCCGCGGCCGGCGTGGCGGGCGTCAAATTCTACAAAGAGGCCATGCAGGTCAAGGACCATGAGCTTCAGGCGGTCACGCTGATCCAGC
>DBKS01000026.1:10763-14917 GCA_002298605.1 Bifidobacterium sp. UBA744
TGGATCGGCGATGACGTCAAATCCGTGCAGGGCATGACGCAGATTGTCGACGACTTGTCGCAGCAAACGTTGCCGAAACTGTCCGATGTCGTGAAGGGCCTGTTGGGCGCCAACTTCTCGAGCGGCAAGGGACAGGTGAACCTGCAGCCCGTTGTGGACGCGCAGGGCAACTTCGCCACGGTGAACGAGGAGGTTCAATCATTGGCGCAGCAGTTCGACGCCCTGCCCACGCCGCATATCAGCGCCGTTCGCTCCGCCTACGATCAGGCGAGCAGCCAATTCTCCACTATCTCAACGCAACTCGACCAGATTAATTCCACACTTCAGGCGCTGCCGCAATTCCTCGGCGCGAACGGGTCCAGGACCTACATCATCGTCGCCAGCACGCAGTCCGAATCGCGTTCCGGCGGCGGCCTGGTCGGATCCCTCGGGTCGTTCACCGCGGATCACGGCAACATTGCCATCGGCGATTTCCACCCCAACGGCACGTTCATTCCCATCGGCATGAATTTCGCAACCGACTCGGAACAGGAGTTCTTCAGTGCGCCCCTCGACATGTCGTTCGATGTGCGTGACGTGCTGGCCGCACCTGATTTCTCCCGCGCGGCTCGGCAGATCAACCGCATCTGGTCCGCCTCCGCATACGGCAGCAATGCGGACGGCGTGATGGGCATCGACCCGGTGTTCGTTCAGGAGATGATCCGGATCAGCGGCGACGTGACCCTGCCGAACGGCCAGGTTCTCACCGGAGACAATACCGCCGAATTCCTGCTGAACGGCATTTACAAAACTGTTCCGGTCTCACAGCAGGATGCTTATTTCGAATACGTCGCCAAGCAGGCAATGAACAATGTCTTCAGCAACCTCAATCTTTCCAAAATGCTCTCCATGAGCCAGATGATGGGTCAGTTGGCCGAAGGACGCCATCTGTACCTGTATTCGTTCCATGACGATGAGGCCGCCCATTTCCAGGATGCGGGTCTTTCCAAAGACACGCCGAACAACGAGGAGAAACCTGAAGTCGGCATCTACACCAACCAGATGAATCCCTCGAAGCTGGACTGGTATGTGCATAAGACCACCGAGATCAAGGAAGCCGGCACCGGCTCCGATGGATCGCGCACCTATCATGTGCGCTACACCATGACCAACACACTCACCGCCAAGGAAGCCCAAAGTCTTACCTCCTATATCGTCAGCGGCGATCATGACGATCTGGGAGCTCTTGGCGAGTCTGTGGACAAGATGCTGTTCTACGCGCCGGCCGGCGGCACGCTCACCAATCTTCATGTCGCCTCCGGCAATGGCTCGACGCCGGAAACCGCCACCATGGACGACAAGCAGCTGTTTACCTCCATTGCCCGCCTCAGCCCCGGCGCGACCGTGGTCTACGAGTTCGATGTGACGACGTCCTCCAAGGCGACACAGCGTCTTGGCATTGACCAGACGCCCATGGGCTGGCTTGACAACGGGGTAACATATTCCAATTAGTCAAAGCGTGGGCCCTGTGCGCGCACGGCCCGCGCACAGCCCGAGACCATGTCGTCTGATCAGAGATGGGAACCGATTCGCATGCACATTATGTTTGTCTGCACCGGCAATATCTGCCGTTCGCCTATGGGCGAGCTGCTGCTCACCCGATATTTGCGCGGCACGTCCATTGCGGTGTCAAGCGCGGGCACGCGTGGTTTGCCCATGCACCCCATCGACCCGTCGAGCGGCATGATCATGAGGGGGGCCGGCATCGACCCGAGCGGGTTCCGTTCACGCCGTCTGACCCGAGACATGGCCGACGGCGCCGATCTGATCCTCTGCTTTGAGGCGTTGCAGCGCAAAGACATTGTCACGCTTGCGCCCGGGGCGATTGGCTACACCTTCCTGCTGCCGGATTTTGCGAATATGTGCGAGTATTGCGCCCGCAACGGTTTGGTCAGCGGTTTGACCGTTCAGGCGCGCCTGCAGTCGGTGATCGATTCGTCGTCGATTATCCGCCCGATGCTGCCCATTGCCGAGGACATCGAGGATCCACATCATAAGGATTTCGACAAATTCCGCGCTGCCGCCAACCAGACCAATATGGCCCTGCACCGCATTCTCGCCGCCATGCGCAAGCATTATACGGTGGAGCAGGCTCCCACCCGTCAACAGATTGGCCGACACGCGTCCAGCACACCGCATTTCACGCCCCAGGCGTAGGGCATGTGTGACCGCGGACCGCAACTCGGCCCAACGATGATCAAGCTCCACGCCGAATACCGCGGCCAAGCGCTCTATAGTCGGGTAGAGCACCCTCGCCAAGGCAGGTCCGTCGTGCATGGCTGTACTGCAGAGTTCGTCTTCGTCAATACCGTCATATTCATGTATGAGCGCGTTGCGCATGGCTCGCAATCCGCGCCATGGCAAGTGCGGGGCACGGCTATGGAAATCATCCGATAGCCACTTGGCCGATTCCTGCACTTGGGTGATTTCCATGGCCACGGAATTAACATTGGGCGGTTGTTCCTGAGCTCCTGTGTTGATCCCGTGTCCCATAACGATTTGGCCCATGAGAGAAATCCCGCATGGGCCAAATCGTCAACCAGCTTTCGTCTGTCGGCCGCACATCACCGGCGACCATTGAGAGTCAGTGACGCCCCTTCTTCTTGCCCCTGCTTCTCCCATTGCGAGGCTTTTCGGCGCCGTACTGGTAGTAGTAGTAATTATCGGAGTGAATCTTCTTCGGATCCGCGAAGGTAAAGATGAAACCGAGCAACGGCACATCCACACTCTTGAGCGCTTGGACGGAGTCCTGCAGATCCTTCTTCTCGGTAACGCCCTTGCCTGCCACCAGCACAACGCCGCCGGCCGATTTGCCGAAAACCGTGGCGTCGCTAGCCACCGACAACGGAGCGGTATCGATCAGCACATAGTTGTATTGAGTGCGCGCCTGCTCCACCAGCTGCTTCATCAGGTCGGAGTTCAGCAGGATGCTCGCGTTCGCCGGGCGCTTGCCGGCGGGCAAAATATGCAGATTGCTATGCCAGTACTTCTGCACCACATTGGCCGGCACCGCCTGACCGGACAGGATATGGGTCAGACCCACATGGCCTTCGATACCCAGCTTGTGAGCCACGGAGGGGTGGCGAAGATCGGCGTCGATGAGCAACACGCTCTTGCCGTCCTCGGCCAGTGCGGCCGCCACATTCACAGAGGTGGTGGTCTTGCCTTCGGCCGGCGACACCGACGTCATGACGATCAGCTGGCCATGCTTGGCGTTATCGCCCACGCGCAGGAAGTCGAGATTCGTGCGGATTCGGCGGTAGTCCTCGGCAATGGCGCCGTTCGGCTCGGCAAGGATAATCGGCTTGTTTTCATTGAGCGCTTCGTCATCCGGAATGGATCCCAGCGATGTGGCGCCGGTGAGTGAGCGGACGTCATCCGTACTGCTGATCTTGGTATTGAGAATATCCTTCAGCAACGCAACAAGGACACCTACCACGATGCCGGGCACCAGACCAACCGCGAGATACAGTGCCGTTTTTGGCGAGCTGGCCGACTGGGGCGTCTGGGCCGTCTGGACGACCGACAGCTGCACCGGCGAAGACTTCTTGCTGCCGGAGTACAACGCGCCGGAGACCTGTTCGCTCAGGCTTTCCGCCACGGCATTGGCAATAGCAGCCGAGGACTGGGGACTCTTGGTCTCCACGGTGATGTCGACCATGAAGGTTTTGGAAGGGTTCGACGCGGTGACCAGCGCACCCAACTCATCGACGGTCATATTCAGTCCGAGCTGGTTGATCACCGGCTGGAGCACGACCTCGGTCTTCACCAGTTGCGGGTAGGTGGCGATCTGCGCGGAGATGTAGGTGGAGATGCTGCTGTACTGCGATGCCTGCAGGGAGTCGGATGCCTCCTGGCTGGAGGACGCAAGCACTTCGGCGGTGGCCTCGTACTTCTTCGGCGCGGTGAAGGTGTATGCCGCCGTCACGCCAAACACGACCGCACAGCCGATAATCGCAGCGATAATATGCTTGCGAATGATCTGCAGCAGATCACCCAGAGTCAATCCCTCGGACTCTTGCTCCATAACCGACAATCCCTTTCCCTCCCAAATCAACAGGGTTAACTCAAGCAACCGACCGCATTAGCCGGCCTCGCTATATAAACCGTTCCCA
>DBKS01000041.1:0-11047 GCA_002298605.1 Bifidobacterium sp. UBA744
AGCCCGATCTGGCTCGCTCTGCTGCTCTGTCTCATGCTGCTCGCCGCCAACGCGCTGACGCTGCATTCCCTCCGCCAGCGAGGCACCACGCGTCAGCGAATAGCCAACGGCTGGGCATTGGCCTGCTATCTCCTGACGAGATCCGGCATCCCGATCACCTCGGCAGGCACCACACGTCAACGCATACGGACTGTTGGCAAGCATCGCCTCGCCGCATCCGGCAATCTCGGCCAATTATTCGAAACCCTTGGTCGACAAGCCGATTACGCCATGTATTCGGGTCGTCCCATCACCGAAGATCAGGCGCACACCTATTGGGCCCAGATCAATCTGCTCCGCAAATCGCTGATGCCTCTGCTGCCACGATCGCAACGATGGCGCATTGCATTGCGTCCCATCCCCCACCAGCTGAGATAGGAACCGAGACAAGAACCGAGATAGGAACTTGAACAACGGGAGGATACGGGCGAATATAACCATAGGCCACCGGCTGAAACGGTCGGTGGCCTATGCGACAGCGTTCGTAGCTTTGCAGCCTAAGCCTGCTGCGTATTACTGCTGATCAGCGTCGGACGAACCATCAGCGCCAGCGTCGCCGGCAGCCGAGGAGCCATCCGCTTCCTGATCCGGTCCCTGGTCAGCCGAACCGGCCGAATCAGTCGAACCGGCGGAGGTATTGGAATCAGCGGCGGAACCCACGCTGAAGTCAGCGCCGAAGCCTCCGGTCAGATCATCATCGTTCAGATGAGCCTGACCACCCTGGTCGTTGAGGAAGTCGTCTGGATTGAAGTCATCCCCGAGCTTCAGCTCGCCGAAGTCCAGGTTGCTGAAGTCCACATCGCCCAGGTCGGCATCGGAGAGATCCACATCGCCGGCCACGTCGTCACCGCCCAGACCGAAGTTCGGGTAAATGGTGTCGCGGATGGCCTTGTCGGGCTCCACAACGGCGTTGCGGTACCGGGCGAGACCGGTACCGGCCGGAATGAGCTTGCCGATGATGACGTTCTCCTTCAGACCCTTCAGGTCATCGACCTTCTGGTTCAGGGCGGCTTCGGTAAGCACGCGGGTGGTCTCCTGGAAGGAGGCGGCGGACAGCCACGAATCGGTGGCCAGCGAGGCCTTGGTGATGCCCATCAGCTCCGGACGGCCGGCGGCGGGCTTGCCGCCGTTCATCACGGCCTCCTTGTTGGCTTCCTTGAAGCGCGCCTGATCCACCAGTTCGCCGGGCAGCAGCTTGGTGTCGCCGGAGTCGATCACGGTGATGCGACGCAGCATCTGGTGCACAATGACCTCGATGTGCTTGTCGTGGATATCCACACCCTGGGAACGGTACACGGTGTGCACTTCGTTCACAATGTTCACCTGGGCGGCGCGCGGTCCAAGAATACGCAGGATCTTCTTGGGGTCGACGGAACCTTCGATGAGCTGACGGCCAACCTCGACATGCTCGCCGTCCTTCACCAGCAGCGGAGCGCGACGGGTCACGGGATAGGTGATCGGCTCAACGCTCTGATCGTCCGGAGTCAGGGTGACCTGACGTCCGCGATCAGTGTCCTCGACCTTCACCACACCCGGGAACTCGGCAATCGGAGCCTCGCCCTTAGGAGTGCGGGCCTCGAACAGCTCCGTCACACGGGGAAGACCCTGGGTGATATCGGAAGCCGAGGCAACACCACCGGAGTGGAAGGAACGCAGCGTCAGCTGGGTGCCGGGCTCGCCGATGGACTGGGCGGCCACAATGCCCACGGCCTCGCCGACGTCCACCAGCTTGTTGGTGGCCAGCGACCAGCCATAGCACTTGGCGCACACACCGCGCTTGGACTCGCAGGTCAGCACCGAACGGCACTTGACTTCCTCAACGCCATGGGCGACGAGGTCGCGCAGCACGTCCATCGACAGGGCGTCGTTGCGCTTGTACAGCACGGTGGTGCCGTCAGCGGGATCGATCACGTCAGCTGCGAGCAGACGGGAGTAAGGACCACCGTCGGCGGCCTTGACGAGCACGAGATTGCCGTTCTCGTCACGTTCGCCCACCCGGATGGTCAGGGAGCGCTTGGTGCCGCAGTCCTCCTCGCGAACGATCACGTCCTGGGACACGTCGACCAGACGACGGGTCAGATAACCGGACTCCGCGGTACGAAGTGCGGTATCCGCCAGACCCTTGCGGGCGCCGTGCTGCGAGATGAAGTACTCCAGCACCGACAGCCCCTCGCGGTAGTTGGACTTCACAGGACGCGGAATGATCTCGCCCTTCGGGTTGGCCACCAGGCCTCGCATACCGGCGATCTGGTTGATCTGCATCATGTTGCCTCGCGCACCGGACTGCACGATGATGGCGAGGTTGTTGGCCTTGTCGAAGTGCTTCTCAACGGCCTGGGAGACATCGTCGGTGCACTTCGTCCACAGGTCGATGAGCTCCTGACGGCGCTCCTCTTCGGTCAGCATACCCATGTCGTAATTGGCGTTGACCTGATCGGCCTGCTTCTCGAACTGGGCGATATACTCCTCGCGCTCCGGAGGCTCGATGACGTCGGAGAAGGCGAAGGACACACCCGACCACGGAGCGCGGGTGAAGCCCAGATCCTTCAGAGCGTCCAGCGATGCGGCGACCTGGGCGGTGGAGTAGCGGGTGGCGATGTCGTCGACGATCTTGGCGAGACGCTTCTTGCCGACCTGCTCGTTGACGAACGGATAGTCAGTCGGCAGGGTCTCGTTGAACAGCACGCGGCCATACGAGGTGGCGAACAGCACGCTGCCGTCGGACAGGCGCTCCTCCTTCACCGTGTCCGGGCTGCCCGGCTCGGGGTCGACGACCTTGAGCTCGCCCGGCTCCCAATCGGCCGGCAGCACGAAATCCTTGGGCAGACGGATCAGCACCTTGGCCTGCATGTCGATGTCGTGGCGGTCGAGCGCCATCTCGGCCTCTTCCAGCGAGCTGAACACACGGCCCTGGCCCTTGGCGCCATCCACCACGGTGGACAGGTAGTACAGACCCAGGATCATATCCTGAGAAGGCATGGTCACGGTGTGGCCGTCGGCGGGCTTCAGAATGTTGTCGGAAGCCATCATCAACGAACGGGCCTCGGCCTGGGCCTCGGCACTCAGCGGCAGGTGGACTGCCATCTGGTCGCCATCGAAGTCGGCGTTGAAGGCGGCGCAGGCCAGAGGCGGCAGGTGGATGGCCTTGCCCTCCACCAGAATCGGCTCGAAGGCCTGAATGCCCAGACGGTGCAGCGTAGGCGCACGGTTGAGCAGCACTGGATGTTCGGAGATGACCTCCTCGAGCACGCCCCACACCTCTGAATCGCCGCGATCCACCAGACGCTTGGCGGACTTCATGTTCTGCGCGTAGTTGAGGTCGACCAGACGCTTGATCACGAAGGGCTTGAACAGCTCCAGGGCCATCGGCTTCGGCAGACCGCACTGGTGCATGCGCAGCGACGGACCGACCACGATTACGGAACGGCCGGAGTAGTCGACTCGCTTGCCGAGCAGGTTCTGGCGGAAGCGGCCCTGCTTGCCCTTGAGCATGTCGGACAGTGACTTCAGCGGGCGGTTGGAGGCGCCGGTGACCGGGCGGCCGCGACGGCCGTTGTCGAACAGGGAGTCGACGGCCTCCTGCAGCATGCGCTTCTCGTTGTTGAGCATGATCTCCGGGGCGCCCAGCTCGATGAGTCGCTTGAGTCGGTTGTTGCGGTTGATCACGCGACGGTACAGGTCGTTGAGGTCGGAGGTGGCGAAGCGGCCGCCATCCAGCTGCACCATCGGGCGCAGATCCGGAGGAATCACCGGAATCACGTCAAGCACCATGGCCTCCGGCTTGTTGCCGGTGGTCAGGAAGGCGTTGACGACCTTCAGACGCTTGAGGGCACGAGCCTTGCGCTGGCCGGAGCCGGTTTCGATCTCCTCGCGCAGCTGCTTGGAGGCGGCCTCGAGGTCGAAGTCCTGCAGGCGCTTCTTGATGGCCTCGGCGCCCATGCAGCCTTCGAAGTAATCGCCGTAGCGATCCTCCATCTCGCGCCACAGATCCACGTCGCCTTCCATGTCGCCGGGCTTGAGGGACTTGAAACGATCCCACACGGCGTTCAGACGCGCGATCTGATCGTCGAAACGCTGGCGGATGGCCGCCATATCGCGCTCGGCGGAGTTGCGCAGCTTGGCGCGGGCCGGGCCCTTGGCCTCGCCGGACTCCTCAAGGGTGGCGAGATCCTCCTCGACCTTCTTGGCGCGCTCTTCGATCTCGTTGTCGCGGCGCTTGGCGAGGTTCTCAACCTCGTGGTCGAATTCCTCCTGCAGATCGGGCAGGTCCTGATGACGCTGCTCCTCATCCACCTTGGTGACCATGTAGGCGGCGAAATAGATGACCTTTTCCAAGTCCTTCGGCGCGATGTCGAGCAGGTATCCCAAACGGGACGGCACACCCTTGAAGAACCAGATGTGGGTCACCGGGGCGGCCAGCTCGATGTGGCCCATGCGCTCACGGCGCACGCGGCTGCGAGTCACCTCGACGCCGCATCGCTCGCACACGATGCCCTTGAAGCGCACGCGCTTGTACTTGCCGCAGGCGCACTCCCAGTCGCGGGTGGGGCCGAAGATCTGCTCGCCGAACAGACCGTCCTTCTCGGGCTTAAGGGTGCGGTAGTTGATGGTTTCCGGCTTCTTGACCTCGCCATGGCTCCAGCCGCGGATATCGTCGGCGGTGGCCAGGCCGATGCGAAGCTTGTCAAATGCGTTGACGTCCAGCACTTATCTGTCCTGTCTTTCGAAAAATCTCTAACGGTTGGTTCAGCGGTATTCGGGTTCCGCGGATGCCTGGTCTTCCTTGGCGGCGGCGTCCGGGCGGGCGCCGATGTTGAAGCCCAGATCGTTGGCGGAGGAAACCGGATCGTCGTCCTCGTCCTTCATGTCGATGGCGACGCCCTCGGCGTTCAGCACCTCGACGTTCAGCGACAGGGACTGCATTTCCTTCAGAAGCACCTTGAACGACTCGGGGATGCCTGCGGGCGGCAGGTTATCGCCCTTGACGATCGCGCCGTACACGCGGACGCGGCCGTCCACGTCATCGGACTTGGTGGTCATCATCTCGTGCAGCGTGTAGGCGGCGCCGTAGGCCTCGAGGGCCCACACCTCCATCTCTCCGAAGCGCTGTCCGCCGAACTGGGCCTTGCCGCCCAGCGGCTGCTGGGTGATCATGGAGTACGGGCCGGTGGAGCGGGCGTGGATCTTGTCGTCCACCAGGTGATGCAGCTTCAGCATGTACATGTAGCCCACGGAGATCGGCTTGCCGAAGGGCTCGCCGGTACGACCGTCGTACAGCACCGTCTTGCCGTCGTCGCCGACGAGCTTGTCGCCATCGCGATTCGGCAGGGTGGACTTGAGCAGGCCGCGGATCACGTCCGGGCGCACGCCGTCGAACACCGGGGTGGCCACCGGGGTGCCCGGCTCGCCCTTCTCGGCACCCTTCGGCACGTACTTCTTCCACTCGGCGTCCAGATCCGGATCCAGCGAGATGTCCCAGCCGGAATGCGCGATCCAGCCGAGGTGCAGCTCCAGCACCTGGCCGAGGTTCATTCGAGACGGCACGCCCAAGGGGTTGAGCATGATGTCGACGGGGGTGCCGTCCGCCAGGAACGGCATGTCCTCCTCGGGCAGGATGCGCGAGATAACGCCCTTGTTGCCGTGACGGCCGGAGAGCTTGTCGCCCTGGGTGATCTTGCGGTGCTGGGCGATGTACACGCGGATAACCTGGTTGACGCCGTTCGGCAGTTCGTCGCCGTCCTCCTCGGCGTCCTCGCGGGTGATTTCCTTGACGGAGATCACGGTGCCGGTCTCGCCGTGCGGCACGCGCAGGGAGGTGTCGCGCACCTCGCGGGACTTTTCCCCGAAGATGGCGCGCAGCAGGCGCTCTTCCGGAGTCAGCTCGGTTTCGCCCTTCGGGGTGACCTTGCCGACCAGGATGTCGCCGGCCTCGACCTCGGCGCCGATGCGGATGATGCCGCGCTCGTCGAGGTTGGACACCGCGTCCTCACCGACATTCGGCAGATCGCGGGTGATTTCCTCGGCACCCAGCTTGGTTTCGCGGGCGTCGATCTCGTACTCCTCGATGTGGATGGAGCTCAGCGTGTCGTCCTGCACCAGACGCTGCGAGATGATCACGGCGTCCTCGTAGTTGTAGCCGTTCCACGGCATGAAGGCGATGAGCAGGTTCTTGCCCAGGGCCATTTCGCCCTTCTGGGTGGCCGGGCCGTCAGCCAGCACGGTGCCCTTCTCCACGCGTTCGCCGTCCTTGATCAGCGGCACCTGGTTGTAGCACGTGGTCTGGTTGGAACGCTGGAACTTGGCCAGCTTGTAGGAGCTGGTGGTGCCGTCGTCGTTCATGGTGCGGATCATGTCGCCGGACACGTAGGTCACGACGCCGTCCTTCTCGGCCAGGATCACGTCGCCGGAATCCACGGCGGCGCGCCACTCGGCGCCGGTGCCGACCAGCGGCAGCTCGGATTCGATCAGCGGGACTGCCTGACGCTGCATGTTGGTGCCCATCAGAGCTCGGTGGCCCTCGTCGTGCTCCAGGAACGGGATCAGCGAAGCGCCCACGGACACCATCTGACGCGGGGAGACGTCCATGTAGTCCACGGAGCTCACCGGCACATCGACGGCCTCGTCCTCGCCCACTCGGGCAAGGGCGGTGGACTCGACGAAGTTGCCGTTCTCGTCCAGCTTCTGGTTGGCCTGGGCGATCACATGGTCAAGATCGCGGTCGGCGGTCATGTACTCGACCTCGTCGGTCACGTGGCCGTTGACGACCTTGCGGTACGGGGTTTCGATGAAGCCGAAGGGGTTGATGCGGCCGAAGGTCGCCAGCGAACCGATCAGACCGATGTTCGGGCCTTCAGGGGATTCGATCGGGCACATGCGGCCGAAGTGGGACGGGTGCACATCGCGCACCTCCATGGAGGCGCGGTCGCGGGACAGGCCGCCGGGGCCCAGGGCCGACAGACGGCGCTTGTTGGTCACGCCGGCCAGCGGGTTGTTCTGGTCCATGAACTGCGACAGCTGGGAGGTGCCGAAGAACTCCTTGATGGTGGCGTTCACCGGGCGGATGTTGATCAGGGACTGCGGGGTGATGGCCTCGGCGTCCTGCGTGGTCATGCGCTCGCGCACCACGCGCTCCATACGGCTCAGGCCGGTGCGCAGCTGATTCTGGATCAGCTCGCCGACCTGGCGGATGCGGCGGTTGCCGAAGTGGTCGATATCGTCCACGTCCACGCGCAGCTCGACGTCCTTGCCATCACGCTTGCCCGGGAAGGTCTTGTCTCCGGCGTGCAGGGTGACCAGGTACTTGATGGTCGCGATGATGTCCTCGCGCTGCAGGGAACGCTCGTTGTAGTCGGCCTCAAGACCGAGCTTGCGGTTGATCTTGTAGCGGCCCACGCGCGCCAGATCGTAGCGCTTGGTGTTGAAGTAGAAGGAATCCAGCAGGTTGCGGCCGGCTTCCGGGGTGGCGGTGTCGGACGGGCGGATCTTGCGGTACAGATCGGTCAGGGCCTCGTCCTGAGTGGCGATGGTCTCCTTCTCGAGCGCGTCGAGCACCAGCGGATAGCCTTGGAACGCCTCGGCGATCTCGGGTTTGGTCATGCCGATGGCCATCAGGAACACGATGGCGGACTGCTTGCGCTTGCGGTCCACGCGCACGCCGAGCACATCGCGCTTGTCGATCTCGAATTCAAGCCATGCGCCGCGGCTCGGAATGATCTTCGCGCCGAAGATTTCCTTGTCGGACGTGCGGTCCTGGCTGCGGTCGAAATACACGCCGGGGGAACGCACAAGCTGCGAGACGATCACTCGCTCGGTGCCGCCGATGATGAAGGTGCCGTGCGCGGTCTGCAGCGGGAAGTCGCCCATGAACACGGTCTGGGACTTGATCTCGCCGGTATCACCGTTTTCGAATTCGGCGTTGACGTACAGCGGCGCGGAATAGGTGTAGTCCTTCTCCTTGCACTCCTGCACGGTGTGGCGCGGCTCCTCGAAGTACGGGTCCGAGAAGGTCAGGGACATGGTCTGGGCGAAGTTCTCGATCGGGGAGATCTCCTCGAAAACCTCGTCAAGGCCGGAAGTGTGGGGAACGGTGTTCGTGCCGTTCTTGAGATCCTCCTCAACGCGCGCCTTCCAGCGTTCGTTGCCGATCAGCCAGTCGAAGCTGTCGGTCTGGACGCCCAGAAGATAGGGCACGTCGATAGGCTCCTTGATGGAACCGAAGTTCACGCGATTCGGCGCCTTATGCAGCTCGATATCATGCTGATCGGCGCGCGCGTAAGTGCTGGTAGCCAAGAGACTTGATCCTTATCACTCGCTAATGCTTGGTGTTTCCCCGGAGCACGCCCGCCAGCCACCATATGCGTATGCGAGCGCTTCCCCTATGAACGCATGCCCGCCATATGACACACTTCATGCAAAGTCAACATTCTAGCACATTCGGCGTGTCGTATCAATTGACGAGACTGCGGGTCAGATGTCGCCGATAAAGTCGGACGAACGCGCCCCGTCTCAGTCCCGTCTCACGCCTACTTCACCTCCACGGTCACCGGATCGCTGACCGCGTTGGGGGCGTTCTTCAGGCTGAGTTTCGCGACATAGGTGCCGCGATCCACCTTCGGCAGCTCGGAATTCTTACGGCATGTGGTGTCGGAGGCGTTGGAGTTCGTGCCCCACACCAGCGTCTGCTTGTCCTGCTTCATCTCGTCGGATTTGCTCATCAGCAGCATGCGCGACTTCACTGCGCAAACGTCGGAACGGTACACGGTCCGGTCACCGCTGGTGATGGTCAGCACGCGGCTGTCGTCCGCGGCGTCGACCAGGCACTGGCCCGCGCCAATATACGAGATCGTGGCCGAGAACTGGACGGATCCGCCCACCGACACGCTCGCCGCAGAGGCCGACAACTGCAATTGCACATCGGATGCGGAACACGATGGCACGCCGGAGGTCTTCTTGGGCGTCGGCACGTCCTGCCGGCTGACCGCGTTGATGTCATCCCGGCGTATCCACGTATCCAGGGCGACGACCCCTCGGCCGATCCCCCAAATTCCCGCGACCGCCAGCGCCAGCGCGGAGAGCAGAGCGATCAGGACGACGATGCGACGGCGGCGATACATCCGCCGTTTCGCCGGGCTCATCCTGCGACGCCGTTTGCGCGCCGCCGCCATCCGGGCCGCAACCGCTCCACCGGCAGTTGTTTTGCGCGCAGTTGCGCCGCGATTGTCGAAGTGATCGCCAGACCTCCTTGATGCGGAGGAACGTTGCGGGGCAGCGAGACGATCACTCGCGGAGGCACGGTTGCCTGCGGAAGAACGTCGGATTGCTTCAGAACGGTTGGAAGTATGCGGGTGACGAGAGCCCGCGGCGCCGCCGCCAGAACCCTGCCGCCCGGTCGCACCGCGATTCATCGCATTCCACTCATTCGTCGCCATATCGTTTCAGTCTAACGCGTTCCGCCGCTCCGCAATGAGCGTACCTGCGCACCAGGTCTCAGCATCCACCCCATTCACACATAGAACCTGACACCAATGGGTTGTTTGCCCATAAAATCTGTCGAAAAAGCGCCAGATTCCATGGGCGAATACATATGCGACTTCTGTCTTACCGAGGCAGAGTCAGCGAACCGTCCGGCCGGATGTCGATCAGGCCGTCCTCGTCCAGGCTGGCGATGCATGCATCCAACTGGCCATGATCGGCCCACAACCGCTCTGTCTCGGCGCGGGATATGCCGCTATGGTCGGACCCGGCCGCGGACGCATTGCGCAACGCCGCAAGCACGATGCCGCGGACCTGACGATCGGTTCCGGCGAATCGCTGGCGAGGCCGGGTGCGTTTGCGGCCCAAGTCCGGGTATCCTGCGGCACGGAACGCGCATTCCCCCGCAATCGGGCACTGTTCGCATACCGGCGTCTGAGCCGTGCATATCACCGCGCCCAGTTCCATCACCGACTGATTCCACACCACCGAGGCCGCGGCATCCCGCGGCAGCACCCGGGTGGCCAACCGCCGATCCTCAGCCGAGGCCGATCCGCCCAGCGACTCCTTGCCCGCCACGGCTCGACCGAGCACGCGGCGAATATTGGTGTCGATCACCGGCACACGCCGACCGAACGCGAAGCTCAGCACCGCCGACGCCGTATAGTCGCCGATCCCCGGCAGATCCACCAATTTGTCGTATTCGCGGGGCAATGCGCCGCCGTATCGATCGACCACCTGCCGCGCGCATTCCTGCAGCCGCAGCGCCCGGCGCGGGTAGCCCAACCGGCCCCACGCGGTGATTACCTCGGCGGTGGATGCACCGGCGAGCGTCGCAGCATCCGGCCACATGCTCATCCACGACCGCCAGTACGGCACCACGCGGCTCATCTGCGTCTGCTGACTCATCACTTCGGAAACCAGTACCCCCCACGCGCCGGTCCGCCCGAACCGCCACGGCAGGTCGCGCGCGTTCGCCTCCCACCACGCGGCGAGGCACAGGCGCAGGCGGTCCTCACGAGTCTCACTGTCGTTCATCGACCCTATTCTTATCACCCGTGACGAACGAAGCAGCAACCACCCCCAATAAACGCTCTCAGAGCGGTTTCCCCCAGAACGATTCTTCCCAGCCTGCCCCGACCGACCCCACCGCGCGGGTCGAGAAGATGTTTGAGTATGGCTATCGCAAATCGAACTACGGCCCCGACGAACTGGTGACCGACGCGCACGGCAATCCGATTTCCGTGGTCGACGCAATGCTGTCGGCGGAAAAGGCCGCGGCAGCCGAAACCGTGACGCCGCATTTGTGCTACTACTCCCCCCGCATTCCGGGCAACACCGGTTCCGCGATCCGCTTGTGCGCGGTGACCGGCACGATTCTGCATCTGGTGGAGCCGTTGGGGTTCAACCTGCGTGACACGAAGTTGCGTCGCGCGGGATTGGATTACCACGATATGGCCCATGTGGTGCTGCACCCGAATTTCGAGAACTTGGTTGAGTCCATGCCGAATTCGCGCATCATCGCGTTCACAGCGCA
>DBKS01000041.1:11198-14737 GCA_002298605.1 Bifidobacterium sp. UBA744
TCCCTCAACCTCACCAACTGCGCCTCGATCGCCATTTACGAGGCCTGGCGGCAGTTGGGTTTTGCCGGCGGCGCGTGATGAAACAGTCCAGTGGACTGTTTCATAGCGACATCTCGTCCGACACCACGGAGGACGAGATAACAACCAGCCGGCTGAAAGCCGACCTTAATTGCAACCAGCGCGTGAATTATCCTATTCGTTCACACCTTTATGCGATTTGACGAGATCCGCTCCAACTGCCCAGATGAACAACCACAACGCGTAGAAGGCATATCCTTCGAATTGTATATACAGGTAGGCAAGCAGCAGCATCCAGCAGGCCGTTGTGATATTCCATGAGTGATGCTTCGTCACAAACCACAACAGCACCACGAACAGCACCAGCATCATCAGCAATCCGAATTCCGTGACGAAGCTGACATAGGCGTTCATGGTGAAGTAGTAATCCTCATTATTGGTATTGCCTATCAGACGGATCTCGCCGTTGCCTTCGGTCTTCGCACCATGAGCATCAAGGATCGCACGCGCTTCGGCATAGCCCCGAAGCATCGCCTCTTTGATATTTCCGGCACCGAATCCGAATAGCAAATGAGGTAGGTCTCGAAGACCCGCAACGATCGGGGCAATAGAGCGGAAGATACGGGCGAGCATGGAAAAGTCACCAGTCAGCATGCCTTGCGTCAGCAGGGCATGCACACGATCATTGGCAGTCAGCGCCACAGTTCCGGCAGTTCCAATGCCCACGCAGGCAATCACCGCGAGGATCCTGTCCCGCCAACGCTTCCAATCCGCCATGGTTATACTCCACAGCAACAGCGCAACCACTGTATCGATCAGAATGCGCACGCCAACGCCCATTGCCGCGGAGCCGACGGCGAATCCCAAAGCCACTACAACCAGCGACCTTCGCCGAGTAATCCAGAACAGCGGCAGCAATACACCAAAAAGGTGCATGCCAATATATGAGGGCTCAGCGAACAGGAATTGCGGCTTGCGAGGCACATAATTGCGGTACATCACCTGCTGCGACAAGCGGGTCAACCACGGCAGACCTTTACTGCGGTCCAGCCACTCCAGCACGCCCACTGCAAATGCCATGCAATAGACAACAACGAGCAGTGTCACCGCTTTATGCCAGTCAAGCTGCTTGAGCCTAAACGCAATGTCAAGGGAAGCGAGGCACGCCAACCCGCCAATCAGCGCGCACGCAATCTGCCCAACATGTAATGACGAGAAACCGACGGTGGCCCATCCGTAGCACGAAACCACTATCAGCGCCGCGAACAGTAAATAGAACGGAGCGAATCGGCGGATGGAACGCACGAGCAGACGCGGATTGCACAGGGCATATGCCAGCAGAAATGCTGGAGCGATCGGCGTCCAGTACGGCATGTCAATGCCGAATCTGGTGCCGTCGATCGGCAGCGTCACAATTGCCGCGATAAGAAATATCTCCGTCCAGCCCGCAATCAGCGGACTCGAGCTACCTCTCATACAAAAACGCCTAATGTCTACCATGCTTCGATTTCTGTTTACGAGATATAATTAATACTAATATAATCGATACTAGAACTATAACGATAAATACAATTAGTGTGATTTGCTTATAATTTAAAGAAGTATTATTTGAATCGGTAGGAGTAGCGCTTTCAGCATTATCTATTTTCCCTGCTTTCTTGCTACCTGAATCAATTTGCGCTACAAGAGATTCGACTTTTTGTGCAACAATTTCATGCCCTTTTGCATTAGGATGAGTTTGATCAGACTGCCACGTATCACTTGTGTCTCTCAGCCAATCAATACAATCATCAGCCACATATACACCACTAATACCTTGAGCTGTGTTGATCAATTCTTCTGAAACTGGAAGCATTTTAGAAAGGAGACTCAGATTCTTAGGAGATGGTGCAGCAATCTCAGGTATATAGATAAGCTGTGCCTTGGGAAGATCTGCATGTATTGTTGTAAGCAAATCTTTCATCTTAGTCTTAATATCTTGCACAGAGGTTCCACTCTGAATATCGTTGACAAAACCAACAACAAAGACTCTATGAACATATTGCGCGTTATTCCCTAACGCATAACGAGCTTTTGCATATTGATCAGCATATGTTCTTCCATCATGCACCCATTTTGTGTCCTTCCAACCAGAACCCCCAACCGCATAATTAACTTCTTGTGCGTTATCTTTGTCTGAAAATAATTTGCTCCAACGCTGGATACTGGATACTCCAATTGCAGAAGTAGTTGAATCACCCAAGAACAAATCAATTTTATTGACTTCCTCTGTTTCTGCATATGCCGTAACAGGTAGCAGCGAAATAAATAATATAGTAATTACAGAGATAATAGGCCTAAGAATTCTCATTTATTCACCTTTTTCGAAGATTTGCTGACTCTTCCCCCAAGCAACATCTTTATCGGACTTAGAGGGAACGAATTAAGTGTCTTGCAAATGAATAGACAGAATATGCAAAGCACTAAAGGAAGTGTGCAATATTCAATTACAACGAGAAACGGGATTTGTGGAATAATCATCGAAGCTATTTTTCTGAAGAAACGCAAAAAATATTCATGGAAGCAAAATACTCCGAAAGACCAAGGAGCGATTTGTAGTAAAATTTTATCATGTTTACTATCGATAAGATAATACCCTATCCGTAAATATAATATGCCACCCACAATAACCATGGGAAAAACAAAAATAGAATATGTATATCTAAATGGAATCAGAAAACATACAGTAATAGCGACATAAGATACAAGAATTAAACCGATATTGATGTTTGCAACTCTTTCCAATGAAATACCAAATTTAATAACATAATACCCGAGTGCAAAACTGAATAGGGTTAACCCATAAGTCCCAATTTGCATTAAAGCTATTGATATAGCCAGTAAAATAATTCCAGAAATATATGGGCTCAAGTCTATGGCTTTTTTTATCAAGCTAGCAAAAATATTAACTAAAAATAAATCACGAATAAACCAGAATGGATAAACAAAGGGGGTTCCATAGACAAAACCAGTATATGCGTCAAGCCAATCTAAAGGCGTCCACTGAATAACGGGCTTACCCCAGAGAACAACTTGACTGTCGAAATGGAAGAGCGTAAGAAGTGGATCATAAAGTTGCATCACAAAAACAACCAATATCCAGAATGAAATAAAAGCTATATAAGGAAGAAGCAGTGACAAACACTTCTTTCTGAAATTGCTTTTAAATGTAAATATTTTTTTATACGTCAATATTGATGACAAAAAGAAGAATAAAGCAATACCAGAAGTTCCCGCAGGACCTCGCATCAGAAAAGAAAAAGCGGTAATTATTGGAGAGTCAATTGCTTTTAAAACCGGTATAGTATGCACATATATTACCCCGATGATCATGATCAATCTAACAATATTAATCATTTGTGAAGTGCGCAGCGAAATGTGATAGACTTCTTTTCTCATTCTTCTTCCCCAACTTGCAATATGACTTTTTTATTCTACCCTATAGTGAGCAAGTTTCACTTTGAAGTGGCCTGATTTTTGTT
>DBKS01000012.1:0-5739 GCA_002298605.1 Bifidobacterium sp. UBA744
GCAAAAAGACGGGCGTTATCGGCGTCACAGGATATTAGTAAGGCGCTGGGTGCTGATCATTCATCGCCCAATCTTGCATCGGCATTGGGAGGCTTGGCTCAGTCAATTCTTGACGGCAAAATCAAACTGGCTGATAGCCTGATTGACTTGGGAGGCGTCACCTTGTCTCCTGCTCTGAGTCTGACGCCAACGCTATCGGTTGATCTGGGCGATCAGGTGAAGGAATACCTGTCGAATATCTCGACTGAGCTGACCAACATTTCGAACAACACCGCTTCGCTGTCCGCGTCGTTTGACTCGACTGAGATTAACAAGATTCTGGAAGAGCTTACAGAGATCGAGAACAAATACAATATCGATCTGTCGAGCGTGAAGAACAGCATCGCGCAGATTCGCAACAGCAGTTCCAGCACCACGATCATCAACAACTCGTTTAATGGCAGTCGTGATGCATGCGCGTGTAATGCGCAGAACGATAGTGGCTGCGGTTGCGGATGATCCATAATCCAAGCTTTTGAGTGGTCCATGCTGTTTCATGGCGAAGAGGCCGGTTCACTTCGGGGTAGATACCTTGGCGGCGAGCTTAGACTTTCGTCCCGTCGGTGCCGATTCGCCGCATCGACGAACTCGAACAGCAAGTCGACCTGCTCCGAGCGCAGTTGCGGATGAAACAGGAGCAATCGTGCAACGGGTCGTGCGCAATTGGCGAGTAGACTGANNCGGCATGAGAATCGCACGCTTTTCACTCAATGACGCACCCCACTATGCCTTCGTTCAGAAGGACGAAACCGACGGCAAGGATTATCTGGTCGAACTCGATGGTTACCCGCTGGGCGCCGGGCAGGTCAAGCCCACCGGCAACCGCTACGCGCTGGACGCGGACGGCGTTCGTCTGCTCTCGCCCGTCATTCCCTCCAAGGTCTTCGGGCTGGCCAAGAACTACGAGGCGCACGCGCAGTTCATGCATGAGGCCGGCCATTCCGAGGTGGCCCATGCGCCAGAGGACATGTGGATCTTCACCAAACCGTCCACGTCGGTGATCGGCCCGGATGACCCCATCGTCATCCCCCCGTACTCCAACGACATGAACTTCGAGCCGGAAGTCGCCGTGGTGATCGGCCGCATCGCCAAAAACGTTTCGGAAGCGGACGCCATGAAGTACGTGCTTGGCTACACCTGCGTCAACGACGTGACGCTGCGCGACCTGCAGGGCAAGGACCCGATGTGGACGCGCGCCAAGGGCTTCGACACCTCCTGCCCGCTGGGCCCGTGGATCGAAACGGACCTGAACTATGCCGACGCCAGGATCTCCTTTACGCTCAACGGCGAGGATGTGCCCGAAGCGTCCGGCACCACCGCCAATCTGATCCACTCCATTCCGCAGCAGATCGCGGCGATCTCCAGCTTCTCCACGTTGCTGCCCGGCGACGTGATCATGACCGGCACCCCGAACGCTTCGGGGCATCTTGACCCGGGTGACGAGCCCATTGTGCATGTCGAGGGCATTGGCTCGCTGCGCAATGTAGTGGTTCGGGGCTAAGCGCCAACAGCTGCAATGTCCCACGAATCTATTTTCGATTCGTGGGACATTTTTATGGTGCTTTGAAGTGGTTGAGTCTCTCAAAGCGATTGGTATAACGATGAATCAGCCGCTGGCAGGGCTTCTATGCGGTCTATTTGCTTCAAAATTGTCCCGCGAATCGAAAATAGATTCTTTTCCATTCGCGCTGCAGCCCAAAATCCGCTGCTCCGTCCGGAACGTCGCACAAAATTGTACATTATTGCTCTTCAGGGTTCCGTATTCGCACGAATACGGTGCGCGACCCCACTTTACGCTGTGCTACGCTCCGGCGACCACCATATGAATCGCCGTCATGGCCGCCAGTGAGATCAGACCGGTGACGGTCAGGCTGAACCCGGCGAGTTTGGGATTGCCGGTGAGCGATTCGGTGAATTTGGTGGAGAACACGGTTACGGGGCTGGCGGCGCACAGCAGCATAATGCCCTTCAGCGAGGGGTCGATGGGCAGTAGGTACCATCCCGCCGCGCCGATTACCACGGCGAAGCCGGCGCGCCAGACGATCACTTTCAGCAATGCCAGGCGGTCCTTGGCTTCGGAGGGGACTTCCATCATCAGGCCCACCATAGCCATCGTCACGAAGGCGTTGGCGTTGGCGAACGGCGTGACCAGTTGCACGATCCACTGCGGAATCGTCACATGAGCGATCATGAGCATCAGCATCAGCATGTAGGTGTCGAACGACAGCGAACTGACGAAATCGCGGGCGATGTTGCGCAGCTTCAGGCCGATCGGCAAGTTCGCGGCGGCGTCGTCCATATGCAGCAGGCTTTTGGTTACGCTGAGCGCGGCGGCCGTGGCCACAATCGCGTTGCCCACATCCATCATGACCACGGGAAGGCCTGCGGATGGGCCGATCAGCGTTTGCGCCACAGGCAGGCAGAAGGCGCCGAGGTTGAGCCCCGAGGCGTTGAGCATCTCGAACGCGCGATAGCGCGTTTCGTCGCCATGCGTGCCCAGGAACACCACGAACAGCGGGATGAGCGCTGACAGGAAGCCGAACAGCACAATCCACAGCATCGACATGTCGTGCTTGTTGGTGGCGAACGACAGGACGATCGCGCACGGCAGCGTCAGGTTGAATGCGAATGCCTGCGCCACCTTGTAGTCGTGCTCGCCGAATACATGCAGATGCTTGAGCGCGTAGGCGACCACAATGACCATCAGCAGTGAGCCGGATTGAAACAGCATGTTCTTCCTTTGGGCCTTTTCGGTGGATTCTTTGTTGGCTTGACTTCGGGGCGGGAATTGGGCTGCGGGTCTGGCCGTGCGGGTGGCCCCGAAGGAGAGTATAGGAACGACGCCGCCGTGTGTGGTGACGGGCGACGGCATGTGGACCGCCGTGGCGCGCCGCCGGTCCGGCGGTGCGTCGCCGGGGCCGTTGCCGGCTGTTTGTCGTCATGCGGCGGATGGGTCGCCGGGCCCGTCGCGACGAATCGCTATACTCGAAATGTTTTGCCTGCCGTCAATGTGTGGCAAACCGCGTGCCTTCAGAGCGGGGCGCGAGGGGACATTGTTCGGCCGGACCGGTCCTTCACATCGTTTTCTGCCGGTCTTGATGCGCTTTTTCGGCGTGACAACCGCTCCCAGAAAACGATGCTGGCATTGTCTGCGGCGCAGCTCCGGGACATGCCGTAGAGACAAGAAGAACTAGGGATTCATCATGAAGTTCATGCGTAAGATCGTCGCATGCGCTGGTGTGGTCGCCATGGCTTTGTCGTTTGCGGCCTGTGGCAACTCCAACGCATCCACCAACGGTGCAGCCTCCGCGGGCGCGTCCTCTTCCTCCTCCAAGGAGCTCAAGAAGGTCACGTTCATGCTCGCCTGGGTGCCCGACACCAATCACATCGGCGTGTATGTGGCCAAGAACAAGGGGTATTTCAAGGACGCCGGCCTTGACGTCGACATCATCGCGGTGGGCCAGAACGGCGCCGAGCATGCGGTGTCCACCGGCCAGGCCGATTTCGCCCTGTCGAATCTGACCAATGCGGCAAGCTACAGCCTCAAGGGCGCCGGCATCATTCAGACGCTGCAGGTGCAGCAGAAGCCGTCCGCGGTCTGGTGCTCGCTCGCCTCCAACACCTCCATCAAGTCCCCGAAGGATTTTGACGGCAAGACCTTCGCCACCTTCGGCTCCAACGAGTCCGACGCCGTGATCCGTCGCATGATTCAGGCAGACGGCGGCAAGGGCGAATTCGACAAGGTGACGGTGGGCACCAACACCTTCCAGACGCTGACCTCCGGCCAGGCCGACTTCGGTGGCTTCTACGCCACGTGGGAGGGCGTGCAGGCCGAGATGTACGGCCCGCAGCTCAACTGCTTCACCGAGCCGGATTATGGTGTGCCCGGCAATGCGGATGGCATCGGCATCATCACCTCGCAGAAGCTCATCGACTCCGATCCCGACACCGTGCGCGCGTTCACGCAGGCCGCCCAGAAGGGATACGAGTACGCCTATGACAACCCGGATGAGGCGGCGCAGATCCTGGTGGACGACGCCGGGGACTCCACGTTACAGGTTGATTTCGTCAAACGTTCCATGCAGGTAATAACCGAGGGGCAGTATTGGGGCGACAAGGAAAAGATCAAGGATGGTTCCTTCGTGCTGGGCACCAACACCACCGATGAGGTGCAGCCGTACCTTGATTTCATCGCCGAGGCGGATGCGTTCACCGATGCGAATGATAATGTGGTGAAAACCGCTCCCAAGGCGGCTGATGTGTCGACCAACGAATTCCTTGCCAAATAACTGAACTTGGGGGAATGCCTACGCGCCGTGCGTCCGACCGAAGTGATTCGGCTGGCGCACGGCGCATTTATATGTGCGCAATATGCGCAATGCCTGTGATGGCGCGGTGCATTGCCGTTCCGCTTGGCGTTTCGGTATGCTGGGCGCATGACTCGAATCGTGATGGATGTGGATACGGGCATCGATGATGCGCTGGCGTTGTGCTATGTGCTGGCGGCTCGGCGCGATGGCGAATGCGAGCTGCTCGGCGTGGTTGGTACGTATGGCAATGTGTTGGCGTCGACGGCTGTCAGGAACTCGTGTGCGGTGCTGGAGTTGTTCGGCGATGCCGCGCCGTCCGCGTCTGCTGCACCCCCCGCGGCCGGCGCCGCCCTGGCGTCCGCGGCCGTACCCGTGCTTCGCGGTTGCCCGTGCCCTTCGTGGGCCGACGGTTTCGCGGTGGACGAGGGTTGCGCTCGCTTCCATGGCGGCAATGGCCTGGGCAATGCGAAGATCCCCGGGACGATCCCGGCAGCGCCCCTCCCGGATCGCGCTGAACGGATCCCCGCCAATGCCGATGACGGCGCCGCTTGCAACGCTCTGCCCGATCGCCTGGTGTCCTCGGGGGCGACGCTATCCGTCGGCGGCGAGCGTCGCGATGTCGTCTCCGCGGCCGATCTGCCCGTCGATCGCCCGGTTGAATGGCGGGATTGGAATGGCCCCGAGCTTCCCGAGGGCGTGCGTTTCATCGTCGATCAGGTGCGGACGTACGGTCGCGAGGTGACGGTGCTCGCCACGGGTCCGCTCACCGATGTGGATCTGGCGATCCAGGCCGCGCCGGACATTGTGAAGCAGCTCAAACTGGTGATCATGGGCGGTTCGCTGACCCAGGAGGGCAACTGCTACGACTTGATCTGCGAGACGAATATCTTCCAGGACCCCGAGGCCGCGAATCGCGTGTTCCGCTCCGGCGCGGATGTGACGATGATCGGTCTTGATGTGACGCATCAGTGCCTGCTGACCCGCGAACACGTGGAATCGTGGCGTTCCTCCGGCGGTGAACGTGGACGGTTCCTCGCCTCGATGACCGATTTCTATATCAACGCCAATGAATCGTCCGATCCGATGTTCCTGGCGGGCAGTCCGCTGCATGATCCATTGGCCGCGGCTGTCGCGTTGGATCCGTCGCTGGTGGATTGCTTCGACGTCAATATGATGGTCGAAACAGCCACGGGCAACGGGCGCGGTTTCCGTGGCCGCACGATTGGCGATCCGACAAGGCTGCGTGATCCTCGTAAAACCGCGCATGTGGCGTTGTCGGTGGACGCGGCTCGGTTCGTGGGGCGGTTTGCTGATCGTCTGGCGTCGCTCTGCTGATCTGATGACGCAGGTTGGTTGCCGTGGGCGCATGGGGTTGCGCGGAAGGGCGATG
>DBKS01000012.1:5937-7411 GCA_002298605.1 Bifidobacterium sp. UBA744
GCGGTGGCGCGTGAGGACGCCAGCGTGGTGATCAGTGAGGAATCCAAACGCGAGATGGCCCTGAGCCGCGCGGTGATCGACCATTTGGCTGACGACACCGTGCCGCATTACGGCATCTCCACCGGATTCGGGGCTCTTGCCTCCACTTCGATTCCCAAGGATCGCAGGGCTCAGCTGCAAAAGAGCCTGATCCGTTCGCACGCCGCCGGGGCCGGCCCGGAGGTTGAGCGCGAAGTGGTGCGCGGTCTGATGGTGCTGCGCCTGAGCACGCTGTGCACCGGCCGAACGGGCGTGCGTCCCGAAACCGCGCAGGTGTATGCGGATATGCTGAACGCCGGCATCACGCCTGTTGTGTATGAATACGGCTCGCTGGGCTGCTCCGGTGATTTGGCGCCGCTGGCCGCCTGCGCGCTGGTCGCGATGGGGGAGGGCGAGGCATACGACGCTGCCGGTTTCAAGGTCTCCGGCGCGGAGGCGCTCGCCGACGCGGGGATTACGCCGGTCGATTTGAAGGAAAAGGAAGGTCTGGCGCTGGTCAACGGCACCGACGGCATGCTCGGCATGCTGTGCATGGCCATCAAGGATTTGCGCCTGCTGCTGAAAACCGCTGATATCGCCGCCGCAATGAGCGTGGAGGGCATGCTGGGCAACGATCGCGTGTTCGCGGCCGACCTCCAGGCGTTGCGCCCGCATAAGGGTCAGGGGGATTCGGCGGCCAATATCGCGGCGTTCATGAAGCGTTCGGGGTTGATCGAGGCCGGCCGGCCGGGTTCCGCCGTGCGGGTTCAGGACGCCTATTCCCTGCGCTGCACGCCGCAGGTTCATGGCGCCGCGCGCGATACCGTGGAGTATGCGGCCTCCGTGGCGGGCACCGAACTGGCCTCCGCGATTGATAACCCGTGCGTCACGTTGGATGGCCGTGTGGAGTCCAACGGCAACTTCCACGGCGCCCCGCTGGCGTATGTGCTTGATTTTCTGGCGATTCCGACCGCCGATGTCGCTTCGATCTCAGAACGTCGCACTGATCGCTTCCTCGACACCGCGCGCAACCGTGGTTTGCCGGCGTTTCTGGCCGGCGATCCCGGCGTGGATTCCGGCTTTATGATCGCACAGTACACGGCCGCCGGCATTGTCTCCGAACTGAAGCGCAATGCGGTGCCGGCCTCGGTTGATTCGATACCAAGTTCGGCCATGCAGGAGGACCATGTGTCGATGGGATGGGCCGCCGCGCGCAAGCTGCGTCGTTCGATTCCCGCATTCGCCCGCGTGCTCGCCGTTGAACTGATCTGCGCCGCTCGCGCCTTTGACTTCCGCGAGCCGATTCAGCCCGGCCCGGCCGGGCGTGCCGTGTATGACGTGATTCGCCGGTACGCGAACCGCATCGCGCCGGAGACTCGTGATACGTGGACCACTCCGCAGATCGAGGGCGTGGCCGGGGCGATCATGTCCGGCGAGATTCTTGGAGCCGCCGAAT
>DBKS01000017.1:0-1212 GCA_002298605.1 Bifidobacterium sp. UBA744
CGCCTTCGCCCTTGGTCTCGGCGCAGCCCTCACAGCTTTCGTCGCTACCGTCGGCCTTCGTCGGTTCGCAGTACTTCTTGTCGGCTTTGGCATACTGCCCGTAGGCGGCCTGGGACGGCTTGACCTCGAAGCCCGAGCGTATATAGGTCACGCCATCCACCAGCATGTAACCTTCGGGGAGGGTCGCGGTTACCTTGCGATCGTACGCATCATAACTGACCTTCACGCAGTTATCAGTATTCGGATCTTTAGCGGATTCGCACTGGGACCAACCCCTCACAGTGGGCCTCGCCAACCCCGAATCAGGCGTGCAGCTACGCAGCCTTTATCAGCCCCCGTCCCCTTGTTCAGACAGAAAGTGAAGGCAAATCGTCGAATCTACAGTCTACGCGGCCACCAACCGCCATGGCGCATGCGGCGCCACGGGCGATGCCGCGCCCACAGCAGCAACAGTCCCAGCGCCAGCGGGATCGCAACGGAGGCAATCGTCCACACACGGCAATCCCTCGGCGCATCCGTGATCTGCGGAATCGGATCGGGAATCGTCTGGCGAACGCCAGACACCAGCAAACGGTGTGTATTCACACCATACGGCGTGCATGTCATCAAGGTCACGCGATCCTCGCCGGGCACGATCTTCAACTGGCTCGTATCATCCGGCTCGATCACCGAAATGCGATCCACGCGATACCCCAGCGTCTCCCCCATCACCTTGATGTAGAAGAAATCCCCCACCTGCATTTCATCCAAACGGGTGAACATCAGCGCATCGACCAGACCGCGATGGCCGGTCAGCACCGCATGCGTGTCCACGCCCCCCACCGGCAGGCTCGAACCGTACAAATGCCCGGAACCGGAAGCGAGCGCGCTCTCGGACGTGCCATGGTAGATCGGCAAATCGATCGACACCTTCGGAATCACGATCGACCCCATCACACCACCGCCCGTGTCAAGCAGCTCCTGATACTCCGTGTCCTTGCTTGCGGCGGAATCCTCACTGCCGGAAGCGGACGAACGTCCGGCGACCGAAGTGAACGGATCAACCGCCTCGCCCATCACCGGCTGGCCGGACTGGGCGAGCTTACGGTTGTATTCCTGGGCCGCCTGGAACGCCAGCTCGGCCTGCGGGTAGGGCCAACCCCGCACATTGGACTCCGATTGCTCGGAGGTTTCCGCCAGCCTGGCCTGGGACTGGTATTGCAGCACCACGGG
>DBKS01000017.1:1284-27842 GCA_002298605.1 Bifidobacterium sp. UBA744
TGGCGTCCGAGGCTTTTCTGGCGACGAGCCACATCGGAAATATCAAGAGCCTCGGCAAAGGGAACCTGACGGAACCGCCCGTCCCGTATCCGAACAATGCGCGGCGGCTCCGAAGGGGACGCGGCATGCGAGCCGGATGGCTGATTCCCACGTCCACGACCACCGAACATACGCGCCCCTTACGCCACGCCTTCACCACAGCATGCCACTGCCGTCGCGCGCAACCGCGCAACCCCATCAGTACAACCCCATCAGTGTACGACAGGCGACAACCCCTACGACTCCCCCCGATGAGAAAACACAGCCCTTTACGCCCGCAGCAAACCACAAGCAATGCGGACCGCACACCAGCCGTCAGCCGCTCGGCACCACACCGTCAGATGAACGCTCGCGGGCCGAAAATCGCGGTGCCGACGCGCACGATCGTCGACCCCTCGTCAATCGCAAGCGCCATATCGTTCGTCATGCCCATCGACAGCTCCCGGGCGTCGGCAGTACCCGGCTCGCCCGACGACAACACCGCGTCGCGAGTCGCACGCAGATGAGCGAAGCCGCGACGGATGACATCCTCATCATCCACATGAGCGCCAATCGTCATGAACCCCTGCAATTCCAAGCCTTCAAGCTGGGCAATCGCAAACGCCAGATCCTGCGCGGCAGCTGGATCACATCCGGACTTCGACTCCTCGCCCGATTCGTTGACCTCCAGCAGCACCCCGACGGTCATGGAACGCGCGGCGGCGCGCCGTGCGATCTTCTGTGCAAGCGCCAGCGAGTCGACCGACTCGATGGTGGTCACCGACGGCAGCACCTTGTTGATCTTGTTGGACTGCAACTGGCCGATCAGGTGGAACGGCAAATCCCTCCCCAACGTCAGGCCACGCTCGGCGCAACGCACGCGAAGCCCCTCGACCTTGGCCTCCACCTCCTGCGGCCTGTTCTCCCCAATCATCCGGACGCCGGCGCCGATGGCAGCCATGATCTCACCCACATCGCGTGTTTTGGTGGCGGCAAGCAAACGCACCTCGCCAGCGGCACGGCCGGCGGCCTGCTCGGCGGCGGAGATGCCGTCCAGCACCCGATGCACGCCATCCGCTATCTCCCGGGCGCGCGACTCAGCAATCAATTCGTTGGCCAGATCCTTATGATCCATGTATGCAACCATGGGGCGTCGCCTCCGATATCCGTAAAAACCGGTCTACAGTGTAGCCGCACGGGCGAACGGATCATCCGGGACGCGACGATCGGAGGGGTGTTCGCGCAGCGAACGCCAACCATGGAGACGAAACGCCCCGAGCGCGTCGACGGCCGACATCGGCTCCGGGGACGTCGCCTCAGCATGTTGGGCAGCGCGGCCCTCGGAAGGACGGCCCTCGGAAGGACGGCCCGCCGACGAAGGCTGCAAGCCCAGCATCCACGCGCAATAACCGATCACCTGATCCGGACTCACGCCATTCGCGCGCAAATACCCCAAATCCAGTGCATGCTCGCGCTTCGCCATACGGCGACCCCGCGCATTATCAATCAGAGGCAGATGGGTGAAGGAAGGATCATCATCACCCCGATCATGCAGCAACGAGCGGATATACAGTTGCAGAGCCGTGGAACGCAACAGGTCGCGCCCACGAACCACATCCGTCACGCCCATATCCAAATCGTCAACGCTCACCGCCAACTGATAGGCGAACAAGCCATCCGAGCGACGGATCACCGCATCACCCACATCATGCGGCAGATTGAAACGCTGCGGACCAAAAACGCGGTCGTCGAACCATACGTCCGAACAGCCGGACGTCGACGCACGCGAACGCCCGGGAGGCACGGCAAGGCGCCAGGCATGGCGACGGCCCTCCGCCATGCGCCGCTCGGCTTCAACGGGATCATTCGCCCACAAACGCCGGCACGTACCCGGATAGCGCACGAATCCATCACCCTCATTCGGCGCCGACGCCGCACGAATATCGGCGCGCGAGCAAAAGCACGGATACGCCAGACCACGGGTACGCAAATCACGCAGCACCTGCGCGTACCGATCCAGCCGATCGGACTGGTACACAGGCTCGCCATCCCAATCAAGTCCCAACCAGGCAAGATCATCCTGAATCCAGCGGTCGGCATCACGCACCACACGAGGCGTGTCGATATCCTCAATCCGCAACACCATGCGGCCACCCGCGGCGCGGGCCGAAAGCCACGCCGCAAGCATGGCGTACGCGTTGCCAAGATGCATGCGGCCGGAAGGCGTGGGCGCAAAACGCCCCACTACCGCGTCATGCGGCGAGACCGGCGTCCGACCCGGCACAGTCCTCTCCACCGATCCCTCCGATATAGTCGCTTGCTTGTCCATAGGCGCCACTCTACCGTCTGCCATGGCGATCGCCACGATCAGAGCCGGATACCGCCGAATGCGGCGACTTATGCACTTATCCACAATTCCAAGCGGGCCACTTGCCAGCGAACGTCCGACTACCTAGCGTGAGCGATATGACACGCATGCGGGACAGCACTTCAGGGGCAGCCGGACAGACATCCAATGCGGCGCCAATAAGCCGAATCATCACCACCGATGACCTGCTCGAGGTGCAGCTGGCCACCATCAATCGAAGCTTGGCCGCCAGGCGAAAAACACGACAACGATTGGTCTTCAGCCACTCCACGGCATTGCTGATCCTTGGGGCGGAACTGCCGGCGCGACTGTTGCAAGCTGCGCAAACCGAATTGCACGTCGCCAGCACAACCCATCGGCAAGCCGCGTCAATCCTCACCATGCACCAGTGGAATCACGAATACAACGAGCAGACGCCCTACGCCGACATAACCTGCTGCGGACCCGTGCAAGCCTGGGCGCAAATCGCATCAACGGCGACTTTGGAGGAACTGGTGCTTATCGGCGATTCACTGATGCGACGCAACCGACGATTCAAACTCGCCGCACTGCGGGACTTCGAATCATTCATAGACGGATCCGGAAAATTCCCAGGCAAACGCAATTGCGAACTCGCAGTACGCCTGATGCGGGAGAATACAGATTCATCGCGTGAAACGCAGCTCAGGCTTCTCATCGTCTCGTACGGGCTGCCCTGCCCGGAGGTCAATCTGCGCTTGCAAACGCATAGTGGCAAGGCACTGTATCTCGACATGTCCTATTCCGTGCCGCGTATCGCCATCGAGTATCAAGGCAAGCAGCACGACACGGATCCGCAGCAGATTAGGGCAGACAGGAACAAACGCAATTTCCTCACCGGAAACGATTGGATTGCGTTCGAACCGGACAGACAGGTCTTTTTCGACCTACGCGAGGAAGAGGGATTTATGCAGGATCTTGCACGGATACTGAGCCTGCGGCTCAATGAAGAGATCAAGCCATATCCCAAAATGAGCCTGCTTCAGGCCCTTGATGGCCGCCGAGAACACAATCGGCGGAACACCAAGCTTTTGTTGTATTAGCGACGGAGACGACGCATAGTGAATCGCACGGTTGGCGGATGTGAAAGAATCGAAATTGGATTCTTTCACATCCGCCAACCCATCAAGAGGATTCTGACCGCCCAAAATGGCCGCTATCAGCCAGAAACAGGGCAAAACCCACAGAAAAATATGAAAGAATCGAAAATAGATTGTTCTACGCCGCGTCCAACAGCACGGCGGCAAAGCTTCGGAACCAACAACGGCAGTTTTACTGCTCTAGCTGCCTAAAAATGAGTGGATGGGCTCCCCGAGGAGCCCACCCATTCATCCGGCGAGCACAACCGCACACTCACACGAAGCATTGGAACATGGCAGCGCCCACAATCGCGCCGGCGATCGGAGCAACCACCGGAATCCACGCCTCGTTCCAACGAGACGACCCCTTATGGGCAATGGGCAGCAGCTGATGCAGCAAACGCGGCATCAGATCGCGCGCCGGATTCAGGCCGGGACCGGTCGGACCGCCAAGCGAAGTCACCAAGCCCCACACAATGAAGCCGACCACAATGGACGCGGCGGCCGGATCCGCCTTGCCCCACGGAAGCTCCAGACAGCACAATGCGCCGACCACCAGCACCAGCGTGCCGAAGAACTCATTGAGGAAATAGTTGACCCGCGAGCCCTCGGCATCATTGGTGGAGAAGGTGGCGAAAATGGCATCGGCCTCTTCGGTATCGCGGTAGTGCGGGTAATAGGTGGCGAACACCACCAGCTGGCCTGCCGCCGCGCCCAGCAGCTGGGCCACAATGTACGGCAGCACATTCGACCAGGGGAACATGCCCATCACGGCCTGCGCCAACGTCATGGCCGGATTGATATGCGCACCGGAAATCGCTCCGAACATCAGCACCGGGAACATCACGCCAAAACCGTAGCCCATGGCGATGTTGAGCCATCCCGCGTGATGGCCCTTGGTGTTCTTAAGCTCCACGTTGGCGACCGCGCCATTGCCAAAGATCATCAGGATGGCCGTACCGAGAAATTCGGCAGCCAACTTGGTCATAAGTGAATATTCCACTCGAGTTCTTCTCCCTGTTGCAAACCCACCGCGGACATTTGGGCGGAATTCGGCGCAATTCAGCCCCGCACGCCCTGCGGCTCGTTCTGTTGGTTGTCTCTTCGCTCGCCGCGACCACGCTTCTGACGCAACCACGGCAAACAAACAAAAAAGACCTACCGATTGGCAGGTCTTTGCTTGTGCCCCCGCAGGGATTCGAACCCTGGACACGCTGATTAAGAGTCAGCTGCTCTAACCAACTGAGCTACAGGGGCGTTGGTTATTTCTTGAGCCGAGTGATTACTATACTCGGGATCCTTCCTGACGCAACTCAACAACACATACGGCGTGTCGCGACAAATTCCAGGCAAACGAGGGGGGGGGCGCAGCCGACGAACGCCGGCCACATCCCCACTCATTTCCGCCGCATCGGCCGTCAGACGATCTTCGGCATCGGCGTGGTCAACGACGAGGTGAGATTCACCTGCAACAGACCGGCGCCGGCATGCACCTCGACCTTCTTCAACGTCACCGTGCGCTGATCCTCCGGCAGGCGATCATTGTCGGTCATGGTCGCAGGCGACTTCACCGCCACCACCGCCAGATCGTCGAGCGAGACGCCCACGCCCTCGCACAGCGCATTCGCCCTGCCGAGAGAATCGGCGAAACCGTCTTTCAGGATTACGCGCTCGGGGGGAACACCATACGCGTTGTCCGCAATCCAACGCACTTTCTCAAGCACGTTCATGCCCTTGCGGCTGTGGAACTGGGCGACGGCGCGCGCACGCTCGAGCGTTGCGATGAAATCGTCGAGCTGAGGCGCCAGGGCAGCGCCACCGTCACGGAACAGATTGCCGATAATCGGAGTGCGGAAGCCCAGCCCATCAGCGGTTTCACGCAACGACGGGATCTGATCGTCCTCGCCGTCCCACAAATTGACCAGCGGGAAGGTGGGAATGTCGAAGTTCTCCAAACGCTGCACATGGAAGGGGTACCGCCACGCAAGATCCGGATCGTCACGCCATGTGGAGGCGCGCGTCACCACGATCGCGGCCGCCGGCCAAGCGGCGCCGTACTCGCGAGCGGCGATGTCGAGCCACTTCTGAGCACCGGCGTCCGCGCCGTACCCGGCCTCCACGATGACCACGTCATGCAGCGCGCAAGCCAGTTCCACGCCCACAAGCGTCGGAATGCCGATGGATACGTTGGCGAAGGGGCCGCCATGCACATACACCGGCGAACCATTGACCGTTTCCGTCAGCGCGGGCTTCACCGCGTCGGCGAGGATGCCGGTGATGCGCCACAGGTCCACGAACGAGCCGAAGGTAACGGGCTCGCCGTCCTTGGTGCCGGCGATCATGGCCGCTACGCGACGCCCGATCTCATCCATGGAACGCGACAGACACACGATCTGCATCAGCTCAGAAGTCGGTGTGAGCACAACCTTTTCCGCCACATCGCCCTTGCCGTAATCCACCGCGATGGATCGCAGGGAACGGCTCGGCACCTCGGAGACGCGAGGTACCAGGATCGTGTCGATTTTGCCGTCGTCCACGGCCTTCTCGGCAAAGGAGACCAGCAGGTTCTGCGCGGCCGCGATGGCGGCCATCTCACCGGTCAGCCCCCAGTCGATGAGCTCGGGGTGGGTCAGCGAGGCTTTGCCGCCACCGGACGCACCGCCTTTGGAACCCGCCGCGGTGATGCCCATGCTCGGCTGACGCAGTACGGCGGTCGCGTCGATGCCGCGGGCGTTGAGCGCGTCGATCAGCGCGATGGTCGTGGTGGTCTTCCCCTCGCCACGACTGGCTTTGAGCGGGGTGTCGGCGGTGACGAGCACGACCTTGCCGTGCTTGCGCGGCGCATCGGGATTCTTGGCCAGATAGTCGAGATAGCCGAATGCGTCGATCTTCTTGACCAGACCGTACTGGGTGGTGAAATCGTTGATGGATGTCATACGTGTCTTTCTTGTTCGCTATTCGTTCTTGGATGAGGTCTCACTAGAAGTCCGACATGTGGAACCCGTTCTTCATTTCCATGCTGCGGGTGTAGAGCACGGAATCGAGCAGCTTGTCGGTTTCCTCCTTGAGCTGGTCGGCCATGGTCTGGTTGGCCGCGGCGAGGATCGCACGCACTTCGGCATTGCGCGTGGCGGCGATGACCGCATCCGGCTCCATCGGCTCAACGTCGCCGTTCGCGTTGTCCGCGTCGAATTCGTCGGCCACGGCCTCCGGCGACGCGTCCCCCAGGTCGAGGCGCGCCACCTGCTCGTCGGTGGCTGCGACCAGGCGATGGCCCATCGCGCCGGTCTTCTCCTGATAGCGCTCGACCGCATTGGCGGTGGAACGGAATGCGCCGTCGCACAGCGCCGCGATCACGCGGTTCTCCCAATAGAAGTTTTCGGTGGTCACGCGCGTGGTGGTGTTCTCCAGGTACGCCGGGGTCGAATCAACGTTCGGGAAGAACGGAACCAAGGTGTTGAACGGGTTGGAACCGTATGCGAGCCACTGGATCGCGCGGCTGGCCTGCGGACGGTACGGGCGGATCTGCATGACGGACAGCTGGCTCTGGCGGTTGATGCCGATCGGACGGTACAGATGACGCGTCCGATCATCGCCCAACTGCCCGTACGGGTCGAACGGGGTGCCCTGGTAATGCGAGCTGAGCACGTATTTGACGTCTTCGATCGTCACCTTGCGCTCGGGCTGGCGCGCCCACGGAATATCGTCCGAAGTGGGCCTGTGGTCCGCGTCCTGCCCGTCCCACATTTCGTCGTACGGATTGAGGAAGCGCTGCATGTACCACGCGCGGGGCGTGTTGTAGACGTGATCGGAGTCGGAATGCGATCCGAAGGCATCGCGCGGGGCGAAGGGGCTGCCGGACTCCACCGCCAGATCGAGATGGTTGCTCTCGATGAATTCAGCCAGATCGGCGGAACACATATGCTCCTTCTGATCGCCCAGCGCGTCCTCGAGGTCGAATTCATCGATGCCCAGCTGATTGGGCATGGTCACATACGCCTCGTCGGGCACGCGCTTGGCGATCCAGTGATGACCGCCCACGGTCTCCAGCCACCAGATCTCATTGACGTCGGAGAACGCCACGCCGTTCATCTCATAGGTGCCGTACTGCTCGAGCAGCGCACCCAGACGCCGCACGCCCTCGCGGGCGGTTTTCACATACGGCAGCACGATGGTCAGGAAATCCTCCTCGCCGATGCCGCCGGGCGCCGCGGGCTCGTAGCCCTCCTCGCCTTCGCGGCCCTTGGCCGGGGCGTATTCGACGAAGGGATCGGCGCCGAGCACACGCTCGTTGGTGGTCAGGGTTTCGGTGGCGCTCATCGCGACGTTCGCCTCGTTGACGCCCGCCTCGCCCCAAACGCCCTCTTTGAGGTCCGCGTTCGGCACGGCGGTATACTGCAGCGGGTCGTCCGGCAGATCGATGGTCAGATGGGAGATCACCGACGTGTAGGTGCGCGGCTGCTCGCTCGGTTTGACGACGATGAAGCGCTTCGGATTGAATTCGCCGTTGGCGGAATCCTCGTTGCGCGCGATGATGGTGGAGCCATCGTAGCTGGCATCCTTGCCTACCAGAATTGTGGTGCAGGCCATAGCTGTGATTGTTTCCTTTCTTGTGATGCAAACCCTATCGGTAAGTCATATGTCGGATACGGCGGATCCGCGTGGCGGGCCGGAACCGTCGGCGCGCCCGATCAGGCCAGGCCCTTGAGGAAGACGCCGTCCGTGTCGGGGGTTTCGCCGCAGGAGCGCAAAGCATGCAACAGCTCATTGAGCCAGAATCCCTGATGGAGCCCGGGCAACGGATCCTTCGTGGCCCACGCCTGCAGATAGTACTCATGGTCCCGATCCGGCGGCTGCGGCCCGTTGTACCGCATCGTCACCGCGACATCGGACCCACCCACCCAATGGGACGCCTGCGATGTGCGGCCCTGGACGGCTTCGGGGATCATCGAGGGCAGTTGGCGCGAAAAGTCCGGGGGAATGGACAGCGCATGGCTGTCGTTGAAATCGAACATCAGCGCGTCAATCGGCAGATTGGCCACGGACCAATGAATCCACTCGAAGCCGCATACCGGAATCGAATCGGGGTCCACGAACTCCCAATGCAGATACCGAGCGTCGGGATTCACCTCATCGACGTAGAAGGGGAAGGACACGACCGGCACGCCCGAGGTTTTGCATTCGGGCGCGGCGGCTTTGGCGAAGTCGTCGGGAACAACCGTAAAATCGGCGGAAATTTTCATACCCCAAGTATATGGGCGGCTGAGGCCAATCGGATGAACGAACGGTCGGCCAGACGATGACCGGGGAGCAGCCGCGAAAGGACGACTAGGGAATGAGGGCGCAGAAGAGGGCCTCGAACACCAGGGCGGGGTTGCCGTTGCCGAACAGCCGCCTGCGGGCCGTGGCGATGTCCTTGAGACGCCGGACCGCGCCCCGGCGGCTCAAGCGCACCGACAACTCGGTGATGGCGGTACGGTTCTCCAGATTGATCAGCCCCACGGCGTCCTCCGCATTGTTCTGCAGCACAGTCACATCGCGATACACGGAGGCCACGGAATTGAGCGCGCGGTCCAGCACGTCACGGCTGCGGCGCGTGGTGCGGCGACGCACCTCGTCCTTTTTGCCGATGGCGTTGTAGGCGCCGCGCAGGGCCAGCGGAATGCGGTCCTTCTCGCCCAGTCCGTTGGCGGCGCGGAAGGCGGTCTCCTCGGCGGCGACGCGACGCTCCACGTCGGCGGCGGCCTGCGCGTTCGCGTTGGCGATCAGCCCATCGGCAAGCAGCACGGCGTCGGAGGCCCTGGCCAGCTTCAGCACGCCCACGATCAGTTCGTCGCGGTCGGCCATCACCTGGTCCTGCGTGGCGTACAGGCGCGCCACGCCAATATGGCCTTCCGCCAGACGCGCGGCGCGCCGGGCGATCCCGGGGTCCGCGCCGGCCGACGCGACCAGAAAATCCGCAACGGCCGCATTCGACGGCACCGCGAGATTGACGACGCGGCATCGCGAACGGATCGTGGGCAGCACATCCTGGGCGCTCGGCGCGCACAGCATCCACATGGTGTGTTCGGCCGGCTCCTCGATCTCCTTGAGCAGCACGTTCGTGGTGCGCTCCAGCATACGGTCGACGTCTTCGATGATGATGACGCGCCAGGGCGCGGTGGAGGGCATTTGCTCGGAGGTGGCGATGACCTCGCGCACCTGATCGATGCCGATGGTCACGCGATCGGTGGAAAGCACGGTGACGTCCGGGTGCGTGCCGGCGAGCACATGCCGGCAGACCGGGCATTCGCCGCAGCCATGGTCCGGGCATTCCAGCGCGGCCGCGAACGCGCGGGCCATATTGGAACGGCCGGAGCCCGGAGGACCGCAGACCAGCCAGGACTGCGAGAGCCGCTTCGGATCACCGGCGGCCAAACGGCTCAGCAGATCAGTCGTCGGCCGTTGACCGACAATGGCATCCCATACGCTCATCGAGGGTCCTCCGATTGGCGCCGGACAGGCGTCGCAGCCGCAGCAGCCGCAGCAGCCTCGGCGAACAGGCGGTCGGCATCGGCGCGGATATCCGACCACACCTCGTCAATGGACTGCGCGGCATCAACGACGTGGAACCTGTCCGGTTCGGCCGCGGCCAGGTCGAGAAACGCCCGGCGCGTGCGAATCTGGAAACCGTCGCCTGCGGATTCCATGCGATCGGCCGCATGAGTCAGACGCCGATGCGAATCGCGCGGATCCATGTCGAGCAGGTAGGTGCGCGCCGGCAGCAGGCCGTTCGTGGCCCACAAGCTAAGCGATCGAATCTCGTCACCGGTGAGTTCGCGGCCACCCGCCTGATATGCCAACGATGAATCGAGATACCGGTCGGTGATGACCACGGCGCCGCGGCTCAGCGCAGGCCGGATCAGCTCGGCCACATGCTGCGCGCGATCGGCCGCGAACAGCAGCGCCTCGGCATGCGGGGCGATGGCGATCGGCTCGGCATCATCGGGTTGCAGCAGCAGCCGACGGATGGCACGCCCCAATCCGGTGCCGCCAGGCTCGCGTGTGACCACCACTTCGCGGCCAATGCGTTCGCAATACGCGCGCAAACGCGCGACCTGCGTGGTTTTGCCGGCGCCGTCGACGCCTTCAAAGGAGATGAACATGCCTTGCATGGTCATCACTGTACCCCCCAAGCGGTCATCATCACGCCTCCGGCCGCAAGAGTCTCAGCGACGGGCGGTCCTGGGCACCACCGGCGGACGGTCGTAGCCTTCGTTGGCGGTCAGCCAATCGATGTCGGATTTCACCGTCGCGGCCGTGGAACCCAGTTCCTTGGCTATACGGGTATTGGCCCACCCATGGTCGGCCAGACTCTTCACCTTGGCGCGACGCTCGGCGCGTTTGGCCTCCGCGCCAGCGGCCACCGCGCCCGACTTCGACGAAGCCGTCTTCGCGGATTTACCGGCCTTTGCGGTTTTCGCCCCCGATGCGGCGCGCCCACGGCCGCGACGTCCGCGTCTGGACGGTCCGGCCGCCCGTTTTTCGGCAAGCAGGCGGAACGCCTCAGCCGGATCAATCGACTCGGGGGCATACTGCTTCGGCACCGTGCGGCTCGTCTCGCCGTCAGTGATATACGCGCCGTAGAAGCCGTCCCTGATGGTGACGTTCTTTCCGGTTTCCGGATCCGCGCCAAGATCGCGCAGCGGCGGTTTCGCGGCGCCACGGCCACGCCCACGGCCATACTTGGGTTGGTCGAAAGCGGCCTTGGCCGCGGCGAGGTCCACGGTGAAGATCTCATCCTCACTGCCCAGCGAGCGCGTCTCCGACTTGCCGTCCGGGCCCGTTTTGGTCAGATACGGACCATAGCGGCCATTGTTGGCCGTAACCGCATACTGCGTGATCTCACCGGTTTCGGCATCGGTCTGCTCGATCGTGCCGACGGGGCGAGGCAGGCTCAGCAGCTTGAGCGCGTCCTCCAACGTCAGCGATTCCGGTTTCATCGTTTTGAACAGCGACACCATTTTGGGCCGCGGGGCGGTGGATTTCCTGCCACGGCCCTTGGCGGGCGCCGACGAAGCCCCGGCTGCACCGGCTGCACTGGCTCCCGAATCGCTTTCAGGCGGCACCAGCGCGACATACGGGCCGAACCGACCGTTGCGCACCTCGACGGCGCCTCCGGTGGCCGGGTCCTTGCCCAGCTCGCGCGGACCGCCGGAATGATGCTCGATCAGGTCATGGCCGACCGCAATGGTCAGCTCGTCGGGGGCAAGGGTGTCCGGCAGCGAGGCGCGCTTCGGATGCCCTTCGGCGTCCACATGCCCCATATCCTCCAGATACGGGCCATACCGGCCGACGCGAACATGCAGGCCATCGCCGATTTCAATGGTGTTGATCGCGCGCGCATCGATCTCGCCCAGCTGCGCCACCTGCTGCTGCAGCCCCTCATGAGCCTCGTCGGAGGATTGGGCCGCGTCGGCACCCGATCCGAAATAGAAGCGGGTCAGCCACGCACGGCCGGTGTCCCTGCCGTGCGCAATCCGATCAAGCCCGTTCTCCATGTCGGCGGTGAACTGGTAGTCCACATACTTGGGGAATTTGGTCTCCAGCAATTTGATCACGGCAAAGGCCAGCCAGCTGGGGATCAGCGCACGGCCACGCTCATACACGTATCCTCGATCGATAATCGTCGAAATGATGCTGGCATAGGTGGATGGACGGCCGATTTCCTTGGCCTCCAAAGTCTTCACCAACGACGCCTCGGTGTAGCGCGCCGGCGGCTGGGTCTCATGGCCTTCCGCCTCGACACTTGCTGCGGACAATTCGTCGCCGGGCTCAAGCGGGGGCAGCGAGGCATTGCGATCCGCGCCGCCACGACCGCCATTGCCCTCAGCTCCGCCGCCGGCGGCGGCGCGGGCCGAAGTCTTCGCGGCAACGGCGCCCCTCTCCCCCGTGGCCCGCATGAAACCGGGGAATTTGATCACCGTTCCAGATGCCTGAAACACCGCCTCCCCGAAGTCGCCGGCCGAGGCGGACAGCTTCACCGTAGACGTCGAACCGGTGGCATCGGCCATCTGCGAGGCAAGCGTACGTTGCCAGATCAGCGTATACAGCTTGAGCTGGTCGGCCGGCACCTTGGCGGCCAACTCGTCGGGGTCGCGGAACTGCGCGCCCGCCGGGCGAATGCACTCGTGGGCCTCCTGCGCGCCGGCGGTTTTCGTGGCGTACTGCTTGGGCGCGTCGGACAGGAAACGCTCACCGAAGTGCAGTTCCACCGCATTGCGGGCGGCGGCAATGGCCTCCTGCGACAACGTCACCGAATCGGTACGCATATACGTGATGTAGCCGTTTTCGTACAACCCCTGCGCGGCGCGCATCGTCTGCCGGGAGCTGAATCCCAGACGGTTGCCCGCGGTCTGCTGCAGCGTCGACGTGGTAAACGGCGGCTGCGGACGACGACGGTACGGCTTGTTGTCCATCGAGGCGACGGCGAAGGTGGCGGCGCGCAACGCAGCGGCCACGGCGGCGGCCCGGTCCTCATCAAGCAGACAAACGTCGGAGGCGGACCCGTCCGACGCCAGCCTGCCGTCCGTGCCGAAATCCTTGGAACCGGCCAGGCGCTTGCCGCCCAGCGAAACCATCCGGGCGTCGAACGCGGAATCGCGCGACGAATCATCCGACTCGATCCCATCGCGGGCATCCGCCGCGACCAGAGAGGCGATCACATCCCAGTACGGCGCGCGAACGAACGCCATGCGCTCGCGCTCGCGCTCGACAATCAGACGCGTGGCCACGGACTGCACGCGTCCGGCCGACAGCCCGGGACCGACCTTGCGCCACAGCACCGGAGACAGCTCGTAGCCATATAACCGGTCGAGAATACGACGGGTCTCCTGGGCGTCAACCATGTCACCGTCCACGTCGCGGGTTTTGGTAAGCGACGCCTTGATCGCCTCGGGGGTGATCTCATGGAACACCATGCGCTTCACCGGCACCTTCGGCTTCAGCGTCTCGACCAGATGCCACGCAATCGCCTCGCCCTCACGATCCTCATCAGTGGCCAGATAGAGTTCCTTGGCGCCGCGCAGCGCGCTTTTGAGTTCGGCGACCGTTTTCTTCTTGTCGCCGTCGACAATGTAATACGGCTTGAACCCGTCTTGCACGTCCACGCCGAACTTGCCGAACTTGGGCTTTTCGTCGCTGGGGATCTGACTCGGCTGCGCAAGATCGCGAATATGACCAACCGACGCCATCACAGTGTAATCACCGCCAAGGTATCCGCCGATCTTGCGGGCTTTCGTCGGCGACTCCACAATGACGAGCTTGGTGCCCTTGGAGGCCTTCGTGCCGGTTGCCATGTCCTCTCCTTACATACCCTACTGGTTTCTGCAATTCAGTGTGCGACTCAGCGTGCACGTCGCGCGGGACGAACACCAGCAGATGCCATGCTGTGACGCCATCATACTCACTCTGCGTGGGCAAGTGCGAAACGCAGGCGTCACGATCATTCCAGAACGGTTTGGACGATGACCGAATTATGCGGCCGGGGGCGCCGGCGGCGCCCCGATCAAGCCGAGTTTGCTCAACGGCGAAGCGGTGATCTGCCGCAAGGCCAGCGTCAGGCCAACGATCAACGCACCAGCCGCGATAATTCCAATCAGCGAAACCGCCACGGCGGGCTGGACCGCCCATTCCGCGCCAACCTCGAGCCCCGGAACCAGCTGCCACACCACATAGGCTGCATACAGGCCAAGCGCCACGCCAGCCGTGATCAGCACACTGGAGACGATCTGCACGCCTACCGAGCTGACGCGGGTGCCCGGCTCGTCCATGCCGGAGCCCCGGGTGCAGGCCAACGAGGCCAGCGCCACCGCCGCGACCAGCAGATACGCGACCAGAATGTCGGAGGGACGGTGCCAGCCATGGGCAATGAGCAGCGCCGACACCAGCAACGACCACGCGAAACCGACCACGGCCACAATGGCCCGCATCGTGCGCGGCACCGCAAACAGCAGCACCAGCACGGCGGCCAGGGTCAGGGCCGTATGACCGGATGGCGCGGTATTGCCGAGCGGCACGCCCGATTCGGTGATCTCGGTGCGCACCAGCATCTCACGCGGCAACACATGCTTGAGCAGTTTTGCGGCGCCATATGCCACTGCGAACAATGCCACCAGCTGGCCGACCAGCCACCAGCGACGACGCGACAGGGCAACCGCCAGGCCCGCCACGGCAAACACCGTGGCCACGCCGATCATCACCGGCGACGAACTGAGCGGCAGGCCCAGCACCGTATCCGCAGACAGCCAGGCGGGCATATTCGCGGCAAAACCGGCCAGCACCATATCGTCAAACTGCTGTCCGGTGGCCGTGCGCACGGCCAGCCACCAGATGCCGCAGCCTCCGGCGGCCATCAGCACGCCGAGCACGACGCACAGCACGACGCTCGACACGCGGGGCCGCAAGGCCAGCGGATCCGCCGCGACCAGGTCGGCGGAAGAATCTGCATGTTCTGCACGTTCTGCACGTTCCAGAGAATCGGAATCAGTCATATCTATGAGAGTAGCGCCAAGCCACGCATATCTATTTTCGATTCTTTCATGTTTTGCCCGGTTTCGATGGCCGCAACCGGCGGTAAACCGTTGGAACAACACCGGCATGCACGCTAGCGCCCGAAAAAAACGTGAAAGAATCGGAAATAGCCGCGGATGCCTCGGCATATGAGGACCAAGCACGGGCACAAGGTATGGAAAAACCTCCACGTACCCGCAAGAGGCCACTTACCCTTGCTGCATTCCTGCCCTGGGGGAGTTGGGTGACATAACGCCACGTGGAGGCTCTGACCAGTGTACACCACCCCGGGCCATCGCGCGTCGCACCGGCCTTGTCTGCTGAATGGCGAGGGGATCTGCAACCCCACGGCAAACCGACCGGTACTATAGAAACGAACATCGACTCTGAGCGAATCGCAACAAGGAAGGATTACCCCTATGGTGGACGCGGATTTGGTGATTGTTGGCGCGGGCCTGTTCGGTCTGACGGTCGCGCAGCAGGCGGTCGAGAGGGCCGGCGCGAAGGTGGAGATCATCGACGTGCGCGACCACATCGGCGGCAACGCGTACTCGTACATGGACAAGGAGACCGGCGCGGAGATCCACAAGTACGGCGCGCACCTGTTCCACACGTCCAACAAGCGCGTGTGGGACTACGTGAACCGGTTCACGAGCTTCACGAACTACGTGCACCGCGTGTACGCGACGCACGACGGCGAGGTCTACCCACTGCCGATCAACCTGGGAACCATCAACCAGTTCTTCCACGCGCACTACACGCCGTCCGAGGCGCAGCGCCTCATCGCCGAGCAGGCGGGCGAGCTGGCTGGCACGGACCCGCAGAACCTCAACGACAAGGGCATCTCACTGATCGGACGCCCCCTGTATGAGGCGTTCATCAAGAACTACACCGGCAAGCAGTGGCAGACCGACCCGAAGGACCTGCCCGCGGGCATCATCAAGCGCCTGCCGGTGCGCTTCAACTACGACAACCGCTACTTCAGGGACACGTGGGAGGGTCTGCCCACGGACGGCTACACCAAGTGGATGGAACGCATGATCGACGACCCGCGCATCCACGTGACCCTTGGCGTCGACTTCTTCGACGAGTCCCAGCCGCTCAACAGGAAGGCCCTGAAGGCCGCGGGCGTGCCGGTGGTGTACACGGGCCCCGTGGACCGCTACTTCGACTACGAGCTCGGCGAGCTCAAGTGGCGCACGGTGGACTTCAAGGAGGTCCGTTATGACGAGGGCGACCACTTCGGCTGCCCGGTGATGAACTTCTCCGACGCGGACGTGCCGTACACCCGCGCGATCGAGTTCAAGAACTTCAACCCGGAGCGCCGGGCCTCGCAGAACCCGGACAGGACCGTGGTGTGGGAGGAGTACAGCCGGTTCGCCGAACGCGGCGACGAGCCGTACTACCCGGTCAACACCGAGGCGGACAGGAGGCTGTACGCCGAGTACGAGGCCAGGGCCGCCGCGGAGCCGAACGTGGTGTTCGGCGGCAGGCTCGGCACGTACAAGTACTACGACATGCACCAGGTGATCGACACCGCCCTGACCGCCTACGAGGAACAGGTCGAACCGCTGCTCAAGAAGTGACGGGGCGCGGCCTTCCGGCGCCCGCCGACCCGGAAGGCCGATAGCCGCCAGCCAATACGACGAATGCCCGATTCCGCGTTTCTAATGCGGAATCGGGCATTCGCATACCTGGTCTGTGACGGTTCGCCGGGCAGTCAGTCCCGCGGCCCGTCACTGCGATTCGTCACGCGTGCCACACGTCTTTGCCGGCCGCCTTTGCCGCCGCCACGTCGGCGTCAAGCTGCGCTTCGGTGCCTTCGGATTCGCCGGTGATGAACTTCTCGACGAGCTCCTTGGCCTCATTGTCCTCATGCTGGACGGCGGGGGACTTCATGAAATAGGCGGAGGCGGACAGCACCGGACCGCCGAGGCCGCGGTCCATGGCGATCTTGCAGGCGCGCAGGGCGTCGATCACCACGCCCGCGGAGTTCGGGGAATCCCACACCTCGAGCTTGTACTCCAGGTTCAGCGGCACGTCGCCGAAGGTGGTACCTTCAAGACGCACGAACGCGAACTTGCGGTCGTTGAGCCACGCCACGTAGTCGGACGGGCCGATGTGCACGTTCTTGGGATCCATGTCATGCGGCACCACGGAGGTGACGGCGCGGGTCTTGGAGATCTTCTTGGATTCCAGACGGGAGCGCTCGAGCATGTTCATGAAGTCCATGTCGCCGCCCACGTTGAGCTGGTAGGTGCGGTCCAGGCGCACGCCGCGATCCTCGAACAGGCGGGCCATCACACGGTGGGTGATGGTGGCGCCGACCTGGGACTTGATATCGTCGCCGACGATCGGCAGCTTGGCGTCGCGGAACTTCTGCGCCCACTCGGGGTCGGAGGCGATGAACACCGGCAGGCAGTTGACGAAACCGCAGCCGGCGTCAAGGGCCGCCTGCGCGTATGCCTTGTCCGCCTGCTCGGAACCGACCGGCAGGTAGGAGATCAGGATGTCGACCTTCTTCTCCCTGAGCACGGCGGCCACGTCGACGGGCTCGGCGTCGGATTCGGTGATCATCTCGCGATAGTACTTGCCCAGACCATCGCCTGTCGGGCCGCGCAGCACCTCAACGCCGAGGTTCGGGACGTCGCAGAACTTGTAGGTGTTGTTCTGGGATGCGAAAATGGCTTCCGACAGATCGGCGCCCACCTTGGCAGCGTCAACGTCGAACGCGGTGACGAATTCAACGTCGCGAATGCGGTAGCCGCCGAAATTGGCATGCATAATGCCGGGGATCTTGTCGTCGTCCTTGGCGTCCTTGTAATATTCAACACCCTGCACCAGCGACGAGGCGCAATTGCCCACGCCGGCGATAGCAACGCGAATACTCATACAAACACTCCTTTAGTGGTATGAAGGTTCAATCGTGTGCCATCCTATCGTCTTTCCTGTAAAAAAGCCGAATGAATCTTCCGAAAACCCTCGAGAATTCGACGGCGGGGCAACACAGCATCGTCAGATGTCGAACCAGCCCGGGACGGCCCAATCGTACGGAACCTATGAACGTTTGGTTGTTTGACGGGGATTTTCAGCCTCCACCGTTACCGTAAAAGTCATGACTAGTCAGACCAGAACCGTAAGATCCGTCAGCTCGTCCGGACGCAGCGACATGGACGCGACGCATGGGCGCAAGGGCAGCAACGGACGCCGCAACCGCAAAAAAACCGGAAGGAACGGGAAGAAGCGGCATCTTCTGCTCAAATGGATCGCGGGCATCATCGGGACACTGCTTGTGGCTGGCGTCGGCGCATTCACCTATCTGTACGTCACCACCGAAATCCCCGAGCCGGAAAAATTCGCGATGTCGCAGAAAACCACCGTGTACTATTCCGACGGCACCACTGAAATCGGCTCATTCGCCTCGCAGAACCGCGAGATCATCGACTGCTCCGTGCTTCCGTCGTATGTGGGACAGGCCATCGTCGCCTCGGAGAACCGCACGTTCTACACCGACCGCGGCATCGACCTCAAGGGCATCGCCCGAGCGCTGATCAACAACGTAACCAAAGGCACCAGGCAGGGCGGCTCCACCATCACCCAGCAGTACGCCGAACGTTACTATATGGGCGAAACCACCACCTACCTCGGCAAGCTGCGCGAGGCGATCATGGCCACCAAAATCGCCCAGACCGAGTCCAAGGACACCGTGCTGTGCAATTACATGAACACGATCTACCTCGGCCGCGGCTCCTACGGCATCCAGGCGGCCGCCAAGGCGTACTTCGGCAAGGAGGCAAAGGACCTCACGCTTTCCGAAGCCGCGATGCTCGCGGGCATCATTCCCGCGCCAAGCTCATGGGATCCGGCCGAAAACCCCGACAAGGCCGAACAGCGCTTCGAACGGGTGATTGAAATCATGAGCGAGGACGGCTACATTTCCGCCGACGACAAGGCGAACGCGGCAATGCCGACCACCATCGAATACAATCAGCAAAACGTCTACGGAGGCACCAACGGCTATCTGCTGCGCATGGTCCGTCAGGAGCTCACCAACTCGCAGGCCTTCACCGAAGACGACCTGGACACAGGCGGCTACCGAATCGTCACCACGCTCGACAAGGACAAGCAGAACCAGCTGTACCAGGCCGTCAGCCCCACGGTCAACAAGATGCCCGGCTCCGTGCAGGCGGGCGCCATGAGCGCCAACCCCAAGGACGGTTCGATTCTGGCGATCTACGGCGGCGAGGACTACCTGTCGCATCAGCTGAACAACGCCACGCAAGCCGTGTACGAAGTCGGCTCGACGATGAAACCCTTCGCCCTCCTCACCGCGATCGAGCAGGGCACCAGTCTCGACACGGTGTTCAACGGCAATTCCCCGCGCGAATTCAAGGGGCTTGGCTCGACCATGAGCAACTCGGGCAATGCCAGCTACGGATACATCAACCTGTACCAGGCCACGGCGAACTCAGTGAACACCGTCTATATGGACATGGCCCAGCATCTGGGCAATAATTTCGGCGCCGCCGAAATCGCCGAAACCGCGCATAAGGCCGGCGTGTCCACCGACATCACCACCGAGGGCCAGGGCGCGGCCTACACAGTGCTCGGCAATGACGGCCTGACCGTGAAGGACATGACGCAGGCGTATGCGACATTCGCCAACGGCGGCGCCAAAGCCACGTTGCATATCGTCGCACGGGTGCTCGAGTCGTCCGGCGCGGATCTGTACGCGGCGCCCACCACCACCGAGCAGGTCTTCGACGCCAACGACGTCGCACTGCTCGACAAGGCGCTCACCGGTGTAGTTACGTCCGGCACAGGCAAGACGCTCAGCTCGCTGAACGTCACGCTGGCCGGCAAATCAGGCACGGCGAACGACAACAAGTCCGTAAGCTTCATTGCGTTCACGCCGAATCTGGTCACCACCGTGGCCCTGTGGAATCCGGGGTCCGACGGATCGGCGCAGGAGATGCCCACCATCGGCAGCTATCCGCACGGCATGGGATATCCGGTGACCTTGGTCAAGCAGTATCTGGGCCAAGCGCTCAAGGGCGCGACCGACACGAAGTTCCCCGACGCCAAGGACAACGGCAAGGTCGGCGGCAAGGACGGCACCTGGGGTACGGGAGCCCGCAAGGCGACCTCGACCGCCACGCCGTCCGCCAACTCGTCCACCAGTCCATCCGCCAACTCGTCCGCGAATCCTTCGGCCAGTCCGTCCGCCAGCACATCCGCCACGCCGTCCAAGTCCGCGTCGCCGACCCCCAGCCCCAGCGCGTCCAAGTCCTCGTCGCCAAGTGCCAGCGCCTCCTCCTCTGCGGGGAGCGGGCAACAGGCAAGCGGAGAGGGCAAAGAGGAGAGCCAGTCGTCGACGGAATAGCACGGCGGATACAGGGGCGGCCGACGAGTCCCCGCCGGCCGCCCCGACCCAACGCAAGCAACGACGAAACGCATCGGGCCGGTCTGACATGATCGAAGAATCGATCACATCAGACCGGCCCGATGTCATTGCAACGTCATGGCATATGCGCGCGGCGGCTCTCAGCGAAACCGGCTCGGCAAGGCCGCCCTGGCCCAACGGCCCGGACGAATCAGCGGATGCGCTCGGAACGATTGATCGCCGAAATGATGGCCTTCAACGCGGACGTGGTGATGGACGAGTCGATGCCCACACCCCAGATGATCTGCGCGTCGTCGTCGGCTCCCACCTGGCATTCCACATACGAGGCCGCCATGGCGTCGGTGCCGACGGACATGGTGTGCTCCACATAGTCCATAATCGACGCGTCAATGCCGAGATTCGAAATGGCGTTGAGGAACGCGGCGATCGGGCCATTGCCCATGCCGGACACCTCGCGCTCGCGCGGCTCGTCCTCGCCCACGTTCACGCCACGGTCCAGCAGACTGGCCTTGAGCACGGTATCGGAACCGTCCTCGCCGGAACTCACCGCCACCTTGAGCAGCTTCAAACGACCCCACGGGCTCAGACTCTCATCGTGCGTATCGCCGACCACCACGCCGGCCGCGGTCATGCCGGACTGCTCGACGGGCAGGTACTCGTCCTTGAAGAGACGCCAGATGTCTTCGTCCTTGACTTCCTTCTTGGTGTCGTCGGCGAACTTCTGCACGATCTTGTCGAACTCCACCTGCAGGCGCTTGGGCAGATCGAGATTGTGGTTGGTCTTGAGCAGGTAGGCCATGCCGCCCTTGCCGGACTGCGAGTTGACGCGAATGATCGCCTCGTAGGTGCGCCCGATGTCCTTCGGGTCGATCGGCAGGTAGGGCACCAGCCAAACGAAGTTGTCGAGATCGGCGCCGGCGCGGTCGGCGGCCACCTGACGAGCTTCGAGGCCCTTCTTGATGGCGTCCTGATGCGAGCCGGAGAACGCGGTGAACACGAAGTTGCCCGCATAGGGATGGCGCTCGGAGATCTTGATCTGGTTGCAGTATTCAACGGTTTTGCGGATCTCGGGCACATTCGAGTAGTCGATCTGCGGGTCGATGCCCTGCGTAAGCATGTTCAGGCCCAACGTGACCAGATCAACGTTGCCGGTGCGCTCGCCATTGCCCAGCAGGCATCCTTCGATGCGGTCCGCTCCGGCCAGAATGCCCAACTCGGTGGCGGCGACGCCCATGCCCTCGTCATTGTGCGGGTGCAGGGAGAGCACCACGGAATCGCGATCCCGCAGGTTGTTGGACACGTATTCCACCTCGTCGGCGAACACATTCGGCGTGGTCATTTCCACGGTGGCCGGCAGGTTGATGATCATCGGGCGCTCGGGGGTGGGTTTGATCACGTCGATCACGGCGTTGCACACCTCGACGGCGTAATCCGGCTCGGTGCCGGTGAAGGACTCCGGGGAATACTCGTAATACAGGTCAATGCCCTTGGCGTCGCCCTCGAGCTTCTTGCACAGCTTGGCGGCGTCGATGGCGAGCTGCTTGATCTCGTCCTTGTTCTTGCGGAACACGACCTCGCGCTGCAGCACGGAAACGGAGTTGTAGAAATGCACGATCGCGCGCTTGGCGCCGCGCAACGCCTCATAGGTGCGGTGAATCAGGTGCTCGCGGCACTGGGTGAGCACCACGATGGTCACGTCATCGGGGATGAGCTCGCGTTCGATCAGCATGCGGATGAAGTCGAAGTCGGTTTCGGAAGCCGACGGGAACCCCACCTCGATCTCCTTGAATCCCATGGAAACCAGCAGGTTCCAGAACCGCAGCTTGCGTTCGGAATCCATTGGGTTGACCAGCGCCTGGTTGCCGTCGCGCAGATCGACGGAACACCAGCGCGGGGCGCGCCGCAGTTTCTTGTCCGGCCAGGTGCGTTCCGGGTACTCGAAGGGAATCTGCTTGTCATAGGACGCGTACTTGTTGTACGGCATTGAGCTGGGCTTCTGAGGGGAGCCGATGAAACGCGCCGGCGGCAGCAGCGGGTCATTGTTCCCCCCATTGGACGCAGCAGCCACAGCTGCGAGATCAAACACGGATGATTGACCCTGACCCATTACTCCTCCTTTGCTTAGGTTGGCGCGCTGTCGCACGCTCAGACTGGTTTCGCCCGCCTCTTTGGGACATGCGCCCGGCCGCTCGGCCATCCGAACGTCCGTGGACCCCGCAGGCGATGTTACGCGTTCGTAACAATGCTCTATCGTACCGGTGACTCGCCCCAACGCCGCGCCCGTATCATATACCGGCCAGAACCGCGCCGCGTGTTTTTTGCGACCGCCCGACCCGCGCGAGGATTCCGGAGCCGGCGGCGATACAGTGGGGGCATGGCGACTTTGCGATTCAGGCGCGACGGCACATTCCGCGTGCTGCAGATGGCGGACGTGCAGGACGGCCCCAGCGTCGACCCCGACACCGTGAGGCTGATCCGGGCCGCGATCCGCGCGTCCGACCCGGATCTGGTGGTGTTCACCGGCGACCAGATCCGCGGCTACGACCCGGCGTGGATCAATACCTTCCTGCGCCGACGCGGCGAAACACCCGGCGAGCACGTTCGCGCCGTCACCGTATTCGAGGCCAGATGTCGTCACCGATTCGGGCGCAACGGAAACGACGGATGCGACGGGCGGGGCGCCGATCCGCTCGACGACGCCCGCGCCAAAGTCGGCTCGTGCCTCGGGGGTTTTCTCAGCCCGCTGGTCGAGGCCGGCGTGCCATTCGCCGCCACCTATGGCAACCACGATTTCCAATGCGGCATCCTCGCCGATGAGCAGGACGACATCTACCGCACCTTCGCGGGATGTCTGAACCCGCCCGCCGGCAGCAGCCCGCTCGCGCTTGAGCCGGGTACCTTCGCACTGCCCGTCGTCTCCTCGCGACAGCCCGATCATATCGTCATGAGCGTCGTCATGGTGAATTCCGGCGACTACGCGACTGCCGATGCCGGCGAGTCGCATGACCGGCGCGAATACGCACGCAACCCCCGCAACCTCGACCTGGCGGACTCCGACGGCTACGGCACTCCGACGCCCGCCGCCGTCAACTGGCTGGACAGCGTGCAACATGAGCTGTCCGAACGCAACGGCGACGGCAAACCAGTGCCATCAATCGCATTCCAGCACATCCCCCCGCAGGAGTTCTACCACTGTCTCAGGCAGGTGCCGCCCATGACCCCCAACGCGGTGGAGGGCTCACGCACCTTCGCCGGACGCTGCTATGCGCTCGACCATGCCATCTGCGCACCGGGCTCGGTGCTGGGGGAATCCATCGGATGCGCGGACACCAACTGCGGCGAAGTCGAGGCGATGACCGCAGCCGGCGGATATTTCGCGCTGTACTGCGGCCACGATCACAAGAACGCGTTCGTCGGCCACGCGGACGGGCTCGACCTCGGCTACGCGCCCACCTGCGGATTCGCCTCATATGGGCCGGCGTCGCGCCATCGCGGCATCCGGCTCTTCGAATTCCACGAGTCGGCCCCGACCGCCTATACGACGCGCATGCTCACCTACGGCGAACTCGTCGGGCGCCGCAGCGGCAACGAAATGCGCGTCTTCGTCGGCGATCATCTGGTCATCGACGCAGCCACCCTGCGTGACCAGCTGCGCCGGCCCGCGGTGTTCACAGGTGTTGCGGCCGCGGGCATCGCGGTCAGCCTCGGATTCGCATCGATCATTCGCGCGATTGCGCGAGGGATATCGCGCAGCGCCGCCAAACGGACGAAGCGACCGACGGCAATGGATTAATGGATTCAGCGGATTCAGCGGAATAGACTCACGCCGCGACGCGCCATGCAAAACGCATTGCCCAGCCATGTATGCCGCGAATTCGGCCACACCGCGCCCAACCGCGGGGCATTCTGACTCATCCATATGCTCGGCACGCGGCCATCGGCCGAACGCGACCCCAGCAGGTTGAAACCGTTCTTCTCCCTGAGCCAGTTCGGATGCTGCGTGGCGAGGGCAAGCCCCTCCTCCAACGTCAGCGGTATGCGCTCGTCGGAATCGATGAGCTTGCGGGCCACATCAGGCTCGCGATTCGTGTACTTGGTACCGGTATGGGGTTCGACCACAATATAGAACGGCCCCTCGGGCGGCTCGAACCCGTCCTGCGGCAAAAAGCTCGCAATGTCACGCGGCGGCATCGTCGTGAAGCCGGCCATGCGGTTAATCGACGTGCGCGCGATCAGCGACTCGGGGGAAACCAATTCACGAGTGGGCACCAGCAGAATGCGCCCATCCAGATCGGTGCGCTCCAATGCGGCGATCAGCGGACGGGCCAGCGCACGGAACGCCGCGGCGCTCATATCCGCCACGTCCGGATAGCCCAACGCCACAATACGGTCCAGCTGCCTTTGCGCTTCTTCGGATGCCTTCGACATACCACCCACTGTACCTGTCTCCCCGGCCGGGATGCATGAGAGAAGCAGAGGACGGACGGGGGCGCCGAGTGAGCGACAAGCGGAAACAGGCGGACCAAACGAACGTATGCCGTGGGATGCCATAGTCAACATTTGGAAAATCCCAAGTCGATACGACCGGCGCTTCCTAGAATGGGAAAGCACAACTTTTCCATCCAACCCACGAACTCATACAGAGGTTGCAATGTCCGAAAAACTCAAAGTCGGCATCATCGGCGCCACCGGCATGGTCGGCCAACGCTTCGTCACGCTACTTGAAAACCACCCGTGGTTCGAGCTGACCACCCTCGCCGCCTCCGCGCACAGCGCCGGAAAAACCTACGAGGAAGCCATCGGCAGCCGCTGGAAGATGGAAACCCCCATGCCCGAATTCGTCAAAGGCATGATCGTCAAGGACGCGCAGAACGTTGACGACGTCGTCTCCAACGTGGACTTCCTGTTCTCCGCGGTCAACATGCCCAAGGACGCCATCCGCGCCATGGAGGAGACCTACGCGAAAACCGAAACGCCGGTGGTGTCCAACAACTCCGCGCATCGCTGGACCCCGGACGTGCCGATGGTGGTGCCGGAGATCAACCCCGAGCATTTCGCCGTCATCGAGCACCAGCGCAAGCGCCTCGGCACCACGCGCGGTTTCATAGCGGTCAAGCCGAACTGCTCCATCCAGGCCTACACCCCCGCACTCGCCGCATGGAAGGAATTCGAACCGCGCGAAGTGGTGGTCAGCACGTATCAGGCCATCTCCGGCGCTGGCAAGACCTTCGCCGACTGGCCTGAAATGGTGGGCAACATCATCCCGTTCATCTCGGGAGAGGAAGCCAAATCCGAAAAGGAACCGCTTAAGGTGTTCGGCCACGTGGACGCCGCCAAAGGCGAAATCGTACCGTTCGACGGTCCGCTGAAGATCACCTCGCAGTGCATTCGCGTCCCCGTGCTCAACGGCCACACAGCCACGGTGTTCATCAACTTCGGCAAGGACGTGGCCAAGGACGAGCTGATCGATCGTCTGGTGAACTACACCTCCGAAGCCGCGCGACTCCAGCTGCCGCACGCCCCCAAGCAGTTCATCCAGTACCTGACCGACGACGATCGCCCGCAGGTCAAACTCGACGTGGACTATGAGGGCGGCATGGGCGTCTCCATCGGCCGTCTGCGCGAAGACACCATCTTCGACTACAAGTTCGTGGGCCTCGCGCACAACACGCTGCGAGGAGCGGCCGGCGGCGCGCTGGAATGCGCCGAAATGCTCAAGGCGCTCGGCTACATCAGCGCGAAGTAGGCGACCGCTTCACCACATATGACATATGCGTAACGGGTTGCGCCCCTCTTGCTGAGGGATGCAACCCGTTACGTCATTTTCCGGCGGTTTTGTTCGTTCGGCGCCGGTTTATCGTCCGGTGCCGAACGAACAAGGATGCTGCCGGCACCGGGAAAAAACGGCCGGGCCGGGCCGGCATCCCACCGGACTGCCGCCTAATCCAGCCCCTTGCGGCACCGGCTCTTATCTGCCAGTGCCGCCATACACCACTGCTTCGATTTGGTCGGCGTCCAGACCATAGGCGGTGTGGAGGGCTTTGACGGCCTCCTCAAGCTGGTCAAGCGGAACCAGCGCGGCGATGCGGATCTCGGAGGTGGAAATCATCAACACGTTGAT
>DBKS01000011.1:0-9036 GCA_002298605.1 Bifidobacterium sp. UBA744
GCAAAAAGACGGGCGTTATCGGTAACTAAAGAACTTTTTTGTGCCTTCTTCCATATTCTTCCATATGGAAATAGCGTATTGCACGTAGGCAAAAGCAATTCAGCGGAAGGAAACCAACATGAAAATCGCAGTAGTCGCGGCCAACGGCAAGGAAGGTCGGCTCGTCGTCGAGGAGGCCGTCAGGCGCGGCCATGACGTGACCGCCGTGGTGCGCGGCGAGAACAAGTCCAAGGCGCAGCACGCCATCGTCAAGGACCTCTTCGACCTGGCCGCAGCCGACCTCGCCGGCTCCGACGTGGTCGTGGACGCGTTCGGCGTATGGGCGCCGGAGGACCAGCCGCAGCACTCCACATCCCTCAAAACCCTGTGCGGCGCACTGTCCGGCACCGCGACCCGCCTCATTGTGGTTGGCGGCGCAGGCAGCCTGTACGCCGACGCCGAGCACAAGACCCAAGTCAAGGATCTGCCGACATTCCCGGAAGCATTCCTCCCGCTGGCCAACGGCATGAGCAAGGCTTTGGAAGAGCTGCGCGAACGCTCCGACGTGAAATGGACCTACATCAGCCCAGCCGCCGATTTCCAGGCGGAGGGCAAGCGCACCGGCTCCTACGAGATGGCCGGAGAGGAATTCACCGTCAACGCCGAAGGCAAGAGCTTCATCAGCTACGCCGACTATGCCATCGCCGTGGTGGACGAGGCCGAATCCGGCAGGCACGTCGGCGAGCGCATCTCGGTATACACGAAGTAGGGGATTGCGGGCCGCCGGCGGCGGCCGCCGTCACTCGCCGTCAACCATGGGCAGCCAGGCCGCGTAACCTTCGGCCTCCATTCGGGAGCGAGGAATGAACCGCAGGGCGGCGGAGTTCATGCAATAGCGCAAGCCGCCACGGTCGGTCGGGCCATCCTCGAACACATGACCCAGATGAATCTGCGTATCCGCGGTGCGCACTTCGATGCGGTCACGGCCGGGGATGCGGTGATCCTCATGCTCGGTGAGCAAGCCGTCTCCGATCGGACGGGAGAAGGCCGGCCAGCCGCAACCGGAATCGAACTTGTCCCGGGACGAGAACAGCGGTTTGCCGGAGACAACGTCCACGTAGATGCCCGGTTCGAAGGTCTCGTCATATTCGTTCACGAACGGGCGTTCGGTTGCGGCACGCTGCGTGACCGCGAACTGCTCAAGCGTCAGATCCCAAATACGCTCGACATACTTCTGTCGGGTTTTCACATTGGCAATGGCGGCAAGCGGAATATGGCAGTAGCCACCTGGATTGTTAATCAGATAGTCCTGATGATTCGCCTCGGCCGGATAGAAGTTGCGCAGCGGCTCGACCAGCACCGCAGGGCGGCGTGGGTCACGGTCCACCAGCTGCTCAAGCGCGGCGATGAACACGGATCGCTGGGCGTCGTCGGTGAAGAACATACCGGTACGGTATTGCCGACCGCGATCCTCGCCCTGCTGGTCCACGGAGAACGGATCGATCACTTCAAGAAACAGCAGGGCAAGGGTGCGCAGCGTGACGCGCGAAGAATCGAACTCGACCTTCACGGTTTCGGCGGCATCAGGCGCGCCCGAGCATACCTGCTCGTAAGTCGGGTTCGGGGTGCTCGACTGCGCGTAGCCAACCGTGGTGTCCGTCACGCCGTCCACGTTCTGGAAGTAGCGCTCCAAGCCCCAGAAGCAACCGCCCGCAAAGTATGCGGCCCGCGTACCTTCCGCGTTCCGCGCGCCTGGCGCATTCTTCATATCGTGCGCATTACGTGCTTTCGATCCGTTCCGTTCGCTCATATGCACGAGCTTACGCCCCGTCCCACCGGCCCGCATCATCCAATAGGCCCGCATCATCCAAATTGCAAATTGCGGTTATGCGGATCATGATTCACTGGCATACGACGAACGACGACACGCCGTATCATGGATGCTTTCTGCGTTCCGTAGGGTCATTTTCGGGAGACCCGGAGATCTACTTCTATTCCGTAGGGCTACCGAGACGGGACAAACTGGCCAGGAACGGCGGAACGACAACGCCGTTACGGCATTTTGCGACGGTCTGTACCGTGACGACAGCCCCACGGAATAGAAGTAGCGCTCGGCAAAACGCCAAATAGACCCTACGGAGTGAAAATCGAGCGCAACACAGCATGCGCTCAGCCCGTTGCACGTCGCCTCACTGCAAAACGGGCTGGAGCTGGGAAACACCGCGGTATTGGCTTGCGCCCCAATGGGATAAAAACAGGGACTTGCATACCAGCAATTAGCCATGCGGCAATATGCACCAACGTCAAACAGTCGAAGCGACAAAAATACTGGAGATCGAAACCACGTCGTTTTGGATGCCTGCGACAACACGTTGAGCCCGACCTTTCTACGGGCCAGGCTCAACAAAGAGAATGGCAGCCCACCGGACTGTCCACTACGTGGATTTTTGGTCAGATGATGCCCCGGTCAGCCAGCGGGCCGGGCCAAGTCTCCCCCTCGGGCTCACGGGCGGAGGCGATGGCCTGCTCGGGCAGATGCTTGGCCGGGATGGTCTTGGGCTTGAAGGGGAAACGCTCGGCGCGCATCCGCTCGTAAGCGGCGATGTCGTCCTCGTGCTGCAGCGTCAGATCGATGTCGTCATAGCCGTTCATCAGGCGCCAACGGGTATAGTCATTCACCTCGAACGGCAGCGTCACGTCGCCGCATGTGACGGTACGGTCCTCAAGAGACACGGTCATATCGCGCCCCGGCTCCTCTTCCAGCAGCTTCCACAGCAACTCGACGGACTCCTGCGGCATAATCGCAGCCAGCACCCCGTTCTTGGCGGTGTTGCCGTAGAAGATGTCGGCGAAGCTCGGCGCGATCACGACGCGGAACCCGTAATCATGCAGCGCCCACACGGCATGCTCACGCGAGGAGCCGATGCCGAATTCCGGGCCGGCCACCAGAATCTGGCCCTTGCCCGCATATTCGGGCTGGTTGAGAACGAACTTCGGATCGCGGCGCCACGCGTAGAACAGCGCATCGTCGAAGCCCGTCTTGGTCACGCGCTTCAAGAACACCGCGGGAATGATCTGGTCGGTATCGACGTTGGAGCGGCGCAGCGGCACACCCACGCCGGTGATGGTGGTGAGTTTTTCCATAACGATTAGATTCCTTTGACGAAATTGCCTATACGAATCGGCTTACAGATCGGCCGGGCTGGAGATCGTGCCGCGAATGGCCGTGGCGGCGGCCACCTGGGGCGACGCCAGATGCGTGCGGGAGCCCTTGCCCTGACGGCCTTCAAAATTGCGGTTCGAAGTGGAGATGGAACGCTCGCCCGGCACAAGCTTGTCCGGGTTCATGCCCAGGCACATCGAGCAACCGGCGTTGCGCCATTCCGCACCGAAATCCTTGAAAATACGGTCCAGCCCCTCAGCCTCGGCCTGCAGACGCACGCGGGAGGATGCGGGCACCACCAGCACGCGATGAATGGTCTTCGCCCTGTGACGGCCTTTCATAATGGCGGCGGCGGCACGCAGGTCCTCAATGCGGCCATTGGTGCATGATCCGATGAACACGGTGTCCACGGCGATGTCCTTGATCTTCATACCGGGTTTCAGGCCCATGTAGTCGATGGCGCGCTCGGCCGCCGCACGCTCGGTGGCGTCGGCGATCCGATCCGGCTCGGGCACGGAGGCGGTGATCGGCAAGCCCTGGCCGGGGTTGGTGCCCCAGGTCACATACGGCTGCAGGTCGGCGGCGTTGAGCGTGACGACCTTGTCGAACACGGCGTCGTCATCGGTTTTCAGCGTCTTCCAGTATGCGACGGCCTGGTCCCACATCTCACCCTCCGGCGCATGTGGCCGGCCCTTCAGATATTCGAAGGTCACCTCGTCGGGGGCGATCATGCCGGCTCGCGCACCGGCCTCGATCGACATATTGCAGATCGTCATGCGGGCGTCCATGCTCAGCTTGCGGATCGCCTCGCCCCGGTATTCGAGCACGTAGCCCTGGCCGCCGCCGGTGCCGATCTTCGCGATGATGGCGAGAATGATGTCCTTGGCGGTCACGCCTTCGGGCAGATCGCCTTCGACGTTGATGGCCATGGTCTTGAAGGGTTTCAGCGGCAGCGTCTGCGTGGCCATCACATGCTCCACTTCGGAGGTGCCGATGCCGAACGCCAGCGCGCCGAAGGCTCCATGGGTGGAGGTATGCGAATCGCCGCACACAATGGTCATGCCGGGTTGGGTCAGCCCCAGAATCGGCGCGAAGGCGTGCACAATGCCCTGGTCCGCATCGCCCAGCGGATGCAGGCGGACACCGAACTCCTTGCAGTTCTTCTCGAGTGTGCTCAGCTGCAGAGCGCTGGTCTCGTCGGGATTCGGACGGTCGATGTCGACCGTGGGGGTGTTATGGTCTTCGGTTGCGATGAGCTGATCCACATGACGCGGTTTCCTGCCGGCCAGGCGCAGGCCTTCAAACGCCTGCGGACTGGTAACCTCATGCATCAGCATGAGATCGATGTACAGCAGGTCGGGCGCCCCATCGCTGCCCTTGCGTACCAGATGATCGGCCCAGACCTTCTCGGCCAATGTCGTTCCCATACGGGGACCTCCTCGTTTTTTCTCGCGTAAAGGTATTGTCTTCGCGCTGTTGTTGTGCTATACAGCCTATGAGTCAGCCTCACAAGTCATTCCCACCGCGGCCGCTATATGAGATGGTCGAACCGGCCGCCGTTTGACGATTCCCGTTATTCCAACGATTCCGCGACAATTTGCCTAACCTTCCGCAGTCCCAATATGCGACCTACCGTGATTTATCCCCCTCTTCTCGCCTATCGGACGCCTCAGGCAATTTGCATTTCACATCGTGAGATGGCAAAATGCACCTCATGACTTCCCAAGAACCCGAAGAGGCTGCGGAAACGGCACATCCCGCAACGACTCCCAACCGCACCGCGCCGGTTGACGACGGCGAAATCCACTCCGGCGTCGGCGTACTTGATAAAACTGTGAAAATTCTCGACGCGCTCGAATCCGGGCCGTCCACCCTCGGGCAGCTCGTGGCGGCGACCGGTCTGGCGCGCCCGACCGCGCACCGGCTGGCCATCGCGCTGGAACGCCACCGTTTCGTCCTGCGAGACGCGCATGGCCGCTTCGTCCTGGGATCGCGCTTCGCCGAACTTGCCGCGGCCGCGGGTGAGGACCGACTGCTCACCGCCGCCGGACCGATTCTGCGCACCCTGCTCGACCGCACTGGCGAATCTGCGCAAATCTACCGCCGGCAGGGCGATCAGCGCGTCTGCATCGCGGCTGTGGAGCGCGCCTCCGGCCTGCGGGACTCGATCCCCGTCGGCGCCATGCTGTCGATGGAAGCGGGATCCGCCGCCCAGATTCTCCTGGCGTGGGAAGACCCCGAACGCATGCATCAGGGCTTGCGGCGTGCCAAATTCACGGCCACCACACTCGGTCAGGTTCGCAAGCGCGGCTGGGCCGAATCGGTGAACGAACGCGAGGAAGGGGTCTGCTCCATCTCCGCGCCCATCCGCAATGCCTCGGGCCAGGTCATCGCGGCCATCTCCATCTCCGGACCGACCGGACGCATGGGGCAGCAGCCGGGTCGTCATTACGCGCCGCTGGTGATGGCCGCCGGCAAATACCTGACGGACGCGCTGATCAAGGCCTCCAATATGAACGGCATGTGACGGCTCGTATACGATTCCCCACCGAGGCGATCACCCCAGCCGCAGCCGCCGCGACACCGGCCATAACACCCGGGCGACGCAGCAGATTCACCGCGTCGCCAGCAGACGTGGGCACATGGCTTAAAGCGAAGGTATAGGCCTTATTGCCGCTCGGCTTGCCAACCAGATCACCGAACTCCAGCAACTGCGTACGGGGTTCGTACGGATGGCGAATATCAAACTCGATCAGTCGCGCCGCGCGTTTGGCGGGCACCGGGCCATAGGTCTGGAACCCGGCGGTTGGCGTGGCCCCCAACAACAGGCCATCCAGTTTGCCCACAAAGCCATTGCGGTGATCCTGGCCGGCGAACAGCCCTATATACCCATTCCCGGCACGCAGAATATCGAACTCCCCGCAATCGCGATCCGGACAGCTCACGCCTTCACCCAGATAGCTGCCGGGCTGCGTTTTGGACCCATCCAGCACATAGCAGTGCTGATCAAAACGACGGTAGCCCTGAATCGCATAGGCGGTGGTCGCCGGCACCGGCTTGAGCAGCTCATAGAACTGCGGCATCGGAGTGTGCTGGAACACCAGTGATTTTGCGCCGATCAGCGTGGGCACCTGACGCAAAAAGCCAAGCGCCGCTCCGGATGGCGTGCCATAGCCGCCCTCACGCGCATAATCACCGGAATCCACCAGCACCAAACCGAGCACATTGCGCGTATTGTCCACATCGCGCACCGGCAACGCGAAGGTTCCGGGCTCACATACGTAAATCGGCTGGCCGGGCAGACCGCTTCCCGGCTGGGTGCGTGGCACGGTGGGCGCGGCCGCCGTCGATTCGGGATTGAGACAGCCGGAGAATTCACGGTAGATGGCATCCAACTCGCCCGTGTCGAGACCGCACTGAAAATCATGGATGCCGTAGGTGATGGCGAAGGGAACCCCACGGTCGACAAGCGGCTGCAGCATCTCCTCGGCACCCCTGCGCACCAGATCGCGCGTTTGGGCCAGATCACGCCTGCGCGCCCGGACCTGATCAACCCGAGAAATCGCGGGGACGGCGCTCACGGACTGCAATGCGCTGCCGACCAGAGTACCCATCGCACGGCCGGTGGCCGCCATACCTCCCCAACTGGTGTCCCAACGCCGCTTACGGTATGTCTTGCCATACGCGCCGTCGTAACCGGCGATCTGATCGCCCGTGAACACCACCAGGTCCGGACGTGACGCGTCGACCGCGGCTGCGATCAGGCGAATTGTGTCTTTGGCGACAATCGGCCCGTCCTGGATATCACTGAACTGCAAGACGCGAAATTTGCCTGAGGCATGGAATTGCAATCGTCCGAACCGCGCAGACACGGACACCGGGAAATCGTCGTCATTGGCGGGGTCGTGCGGACGAATGCGAGCGCGGGTGGTTTGAGCTGCATGCATAGCCCCCACACTACCGCACCTTGCTGGGGCAGCGTCTCCACCTCGAAGTTTGTCCTCATGCAGATTCCCCGAGACGCCATGTAGAAGCATCTAGAATAGATTCTTCTACATTTTGGCGGCGAAAAGTGACCGCGACTGGCTGGTATAACGTTGGAGAAATACGCTTAACACCCCGAAATAAGTCATCAGATGTGGAAGAATCGAAAATAGATTGGCTCACAAGGCCCATAGCATCCTACAACCCCAACCTTACGCCCGGCCATGCAACGACAACGGACGAAATTGCCCGCGGATACAAGAAAACCCCCGCATACGCGAGGGCTCATTGGCTGGGGTGCCTAGACTCGAACTAAGAATGGCTGAACCAGAATCAGCTGTGTTGCCAATTACACCACACCCCAATTGGCAAGGCGTTGCAACTGAATAAGCTGCGGCGTCTTCGTACCCCCAACCGGATTTGAACCGGTGTTGGCGCCGTGAGAGGGCGTAGTCCTAGACCGCTAGACGATGGGGGCATATTCAGTTTTCACTGGCCGCACGGCGAACCGCGCAACAGATGATCAATCTACACACTCACATCAGGATGCGCAAACTCGGCGTGTCGCAGTCGCCAGCAATCCCCCTTCACCGCAATTCCGGAGAAATTACATAGGCCGTCCGCACGAAACCGGTCGAGGAAAAAACCCAGCGTACTTCCGCGCCGGCCGAGCGCCCCGCCTCTCGTCAACGCCGCAAACGCGGCCGCATGGAGCCGAAAATAGGCAACCGCCCGCCGGGCCGTTCGCCTCTCCGGCTCCACGCGCAACTCCGCCCGGCCCTCCCCCGGAGAGAAGGCTCCCCGGCGAAGGCATGGCAGGTCACAGGTGCTCGCGCAGACCCCTCAGACGGGCCACGGTGACGTCCTTGCCGAGAATCTCAATGGATTCAAACAGCGGCGGGGACACACGGCGCCCGGAAACGGCCACACGCACCGGGCCAAAGGCCAGACGCGGCTTATAGCCACCCTTGTCGATCAGCGCGACGTTGAGCAGCTCGTGCAACGGCTCGGCCTTCCAGGTTTCAGGGGTCTCGTCAACGCCTTCCAGCGTGGCGATGGCCAGGTCGAGCACGTCACCGGCGGAATCCTTCAGCGTCTTGCGCGCATCGGCGTCAGGCTCGATATAGCCGTCGGTCGACAGCAGCGAGCCGACCATGCCGGAAACCTCGCCCAGCAGACGAACGCGCGGCTGCACCAGCGGCGCGGCGGCAGTCAGAATCGAACGCTCACGGTCCGTCAGCTCCTCCCAGGAGTCGGCGGACACCACGCCGTCACGATGCAGATACGGCACGGCGCGAGCCAGGAAATCGGCGGGATCGAGCATGCGGATATGCTCGGCGTTGATGGAAACGGCCTTGTCGAGGTCGAAGCGGGCCGGATTGGCCTTCACGTCGCGCACATCGAATTTGGCGATCATCTCGTCCATCGAGAACACATCACGGTCAGGCGCGATGGACCAGCCAAGCAGCGCCAGATAGTTGAGCAGGCCCTCGCGAATGAAGCCATTGTCGCGGTGATTGAACAGGTTGGATTCCGGGTCGCGCTTGGAAAGCTTCTTGTTGCCCTGGCCCATCACATACGGCATGTGGCCGAACAGCGGCATCTGCTTGGCGACGCCCAGCTTCATCAGATAGCGGTAGAGGACGATCTGACGAGGTGTGGAGCTCAGCAGATCCTCGCCGCGCAGCACCACATTGACATCCATCATGGCGTCATCCACCGGATTGGTCAACGTGTACAGCGGATCGCCATTCGGGCGCACGATCACATAATCCGGCACGGAACCGGCCTTGAACTCGATGGTGCCGCGGATCAGGTCATCGAAGGCGATGTCCTCATCGGGCATGCGCAGACGCAGCGCGGGCTTGCGTCCCTCCGCGCGGAACGCGGCCTTCTGCTCCTCGGTCAGC
>DBKS01000011.1:9082-24258 GCA_002298605.1 Bifidobacterium sp. UBA744
GGGGTGGAGAAGGACTCATAGGCATAGCCGGCCTCCAGCAGCTTCGCGGCGACGTCCTTGTAGATGGCGCCTCGCTCGGACTGGCGATAGGGGCCGTGCGGCCCGCCCACGTCAATGCCTTCGTCCCAGTCGATGCCCAGCCAGCGCAGGGATTCAAGGATCTGGTTGTAGCTTTCCTCCGAATCGCGCGCGGCATCGGTGTCCTCGATACGGAACAGCAGGGTGCCGCCCGTGGCACGCGCCTCGGCCCAGTTGAACAGGGCCGTGCGGATCATGCCCACATGCGGGGTGCCGGTGGGAGACGGGCAGAAACGCACGCGCACGTTCTTCGGCAGCGCGGGCTTGCCGTCCTTGGGTTCGTAGTATTTCACAGTGTTGTCAGCATCAGTCATGGGCACCATTGTGCCGCGCGAACGGGACGTGCCCACCGCCTATGATGGGGGCGTCCGCAGTCTCCTCACCTTACTGCGGACGGAAAGCAAGGTGATTCCGATGAAACTGGCCGACCGGCTGAAACGGTACATTCCCACGATTGTCGCCATCGTTGCGCTGCTGGTGACGTGGGAGCTCTGGGTGGATCTGGGCCACGTCAACCGGCATTCGTTCTCCGCGCCCAGTGAGATTGCGGCCTCATGGGTGGACGTGTGGCCGAAGATGTGGGCCGCCACCACGGTGACGATCCAGGAGGCGCTGGCGGGCTTCGCATTGGCGCTGCTGTTCGGCATTCTGCTCGGCGTGCTGTTCTACTGCTCGCCGCTGCTCAACGCCGCCTTCTTCCCGCTGCTTACCGCCGCGCAGACAATGCCGCTGATCACCATCGCGCCGCTGTTCATCATTTGGTTCGGCTTTGAGATTTCCGGCAAAATCGCCCTCATCGCGGTGTTCAGCCTCTTCCCCATCGCCGTGCAGACCATCCGCGGCCTGATGGCGGTGCCCCGGTATTACGAGGATGTGGCCCTCACCTGCGGGGCCACGCGGGCTTGGACGCTGTGGCATGTCAAACTGCGCGTGGCCGCCAGGCAGATTTTCGGCGGCATCCGCATCTCGGCCTCCTACCTGTTCGCCACGGCGACCACGGCCGAGTACATGGGGGCTCGCAAGGGCCTGGGAATCTGGCTGCAGATGGCGTACAACTCCTTCCGCACGCCACTGATTTTCTGCGCGACCTTTATGATCGTGTTTCTGACCGGTCTGGTGCTGCTCGCCGTCGGCATCGCCGAACGCGTGCTGCTCGGCGACGACGACACGCTGGCGTTCGAAGAAGACGGCTGAGAACAGCGTAAGAACAGCGAGCGGGACCGCCCGATTCGATTCATGGGAGATGGGAAATCGCCGTTTGTGTGCGACAATGGTAAGTGCATGGCACAGCATGTCGAAAGGGACGGCGATGACCTACAACAACCCTCAACCGCAATCGGATCCCAACCAACCCACCAACGGCCAATCGGGCAACGGTCAGCAGCCTTCACAGCAGCAGCCCGTGCAACCCGCTCAGCCGCAGCAGCAGATGCCGCCGCAACCAGCGCAACCCGCTCAGCCGACGTACGGCCAGTACGCTCCGCAATCTGGCTACCAGCAACCGGCGTACGGCCAGTATAGCCAGTACAGCCAGCAGCAACCCGGCTACCCGCCCTTCGAACAGGCACAGGCCGACAGCCGCACCAGTCCCAATCCATACGCCGCGCAGCCCGGCTATACACAACCCGGCTACCAGCAGCCCGGCTACCAGCAATCCGCGCCCGGCACCCCCCTGCCCCAAGGCAACCCGTATTACAACTACGCGGCCGGCGGAACACCACCCATCAACCAGCCGTGGTACGGCATTGGATTCGGCGACGCCGTCAAACGTCTGTTCGCCAAGCCATTCACCGTCAAAGGGCGGGCTTCGCGCGGCGAATTCTGGTGGACCGTGCTGTTCTTGGTGCTGTGCTCTGTCGGCGTCGATCTGATCACCTTCCTCCTGGGCGCACCCGGCCAAGTGATCGCCGGCATCTGGTCCATATTCGCCGACATATTGCTGGTCATCATCGGCATCCGTCGGCTGCACGACACCAACAGGTCGGGCTGGTTCATGCTCATCCCGGCCGCGCCCGCCGCGATATCGACGATTATGACCTATACGGTGGGTCTGCGTTTCCTCGACGACCTGCAACTGCTCGCCTCAACCGTGACGAACATGCAGTCCGAATATGAAATCGAACGCCTGGCCGAGATGTTCTTCGCCTCACACGCCGAAACGATCGCGATGATTCTCGGCGTCTCGCTTGCCGCATTCGTCGGCTATGTGATCGGCATCGTGCTGCTCGCAGGCCGCACCAAACCCGCGGGCGCCCGATTCGACGCCTGACACGGCCGAAATACCGCAAGAGCCCGTGGAATCCGGAGGATGGGGATTCCACGGGCTCTTTGCATTGCACCGCCACGGAACCGCCACGGGCTGGCACGGCATCTTACAATTCGACGGTTTCCTTGTTCGGATCGTCCTTGACGTGGGCGAACTTGGCGGCCAACGCCTCCTTGTTGCGCTTTTCATCCTCTTCCTTGGCCTTCTTCTTGGCCTCGTCCGGATTCCACAGCACATCGTCGTAATGCTTCTTCCACTCGGCCTGGGCGAGCGGAGCGACGAACTCGGCAGTGGCGTCAAGCACCGAGCCGCCTTCGGAAGCCACGTGGGCGCGACGGGCCAGCAAAGCCGTGATTTCCTCCAACGTCATGAGAATCCGCGGCAATGCGATTTGCTCGTGCAGCTCGTTGACCACCAGCAGCACGGGCAGCGCAGCACGCACATCCGACCCGTCAGGCGCCACCACAGCCAACAGCTTGTCGCATGCCATCAGCGCCACGGCAAAGCGCTCAGCCACGCCATCCGCTCCGGCGGCCCCGGAAGCCTCGCTCCCCGACAGGGCCCGTTCCACACCTCCCAGCACGTCAAGCACACGATCGGCAACCGGCCCGGACCAGTCGACGCCAAGAATGCGCGCGGCCTCGACCACCAACCGGACATCGCCGGTTTCGGAGAACGGCGACATGGTCTCATAGGCATCATTTGCGTTAAGCAGCGCATCCACGATCTCCTGCGGGCGGCCGGGGATCGAATCGGCGCCCTCATAGACAAACTCGGCGTCGGGAACGGTCACATCCTGGCCGCTTATCGCCCGCGCAAACACACGGGTGACACGCACCTGCAGATTCTCGGCATATTTCACGTCGTTATCCATCTGCATGGCCTGCGTCAGCGGCCACAGCGAAACCAGCTCATCACCCTGACTGGCGGCCTGCCGCACCGCGGGCAAGCCGGCCACATGCGCCACCATGGCGCGATCAAACGTAAACGTCGTCATACCGACCATTTTAGCCAGTCGGGCATTCACGCCACGTGAGCCGCGGGATCCACATATGTGATGCTCATCACCCGATGGCTGGCATCGTCGAAGGTGATGGACGTGATGGATGCGAGCGCCGTGTGGCGCAATAGCATATTGTGTTCCGGACGACCCTTCTCCAGCAGATGCCTGAACGTCCAGATCGGGGATTCGTGGCTGACGACGATGATCTGCCGCCCGGGATACTCGTCCACTTTCTGCGAGACGAAATCGCTCATGCGCTCGGCGATATGCCGGTAGCTTTCACCCCATGACGGCTTGTACAGATTGCGCACCAACGCGAGGTTCTCCGGCCTCCACAGCGCCCCGTCGCCATGGCCGATTCGCCTGCCGCGAAATTCGTTGCCCGCTTCGATCAGCCGTTCGTCCGTCGCCAATTCGATTCGGGTCTCGCCGCGACCGATGCGCTCGTTGTTGAGATGGCCCAATATGATCTCCGCGGTTTCACGGGTACGGTCCAGAGGAGACGAATACACCGCCGCAGCCGTGTTGATCTGCGGGCTTTGCGCGATATAGCGGCCGGTGGCATCGGCCATGCGACGACCCCGATCGGACAGATGGAACCCGTCCAATCGTTCGTACAGCACGTGATCGGGATTGAAAACCTCGCCATGGCGAACAAGATGAATCGTGGTGGCACTCATGGCTTCCAATGTACTCGCCGGGGCATAGCATATGATGAGCGGCGCAGGTACAACCTTTACGCGGAACGATTTCCTTCCAGGGCGGCAAGGAACGGTCGCGGGTGACGTGATGGGCCGGAGACGCGGCGCGGATCAGGAAAGACAGCCTGAAACGCCCGGGAGCGACGGAACACAAGGCCCGAAATCGCCAAGGGCAAAGCATAGAGCAAGAGCAGGGCATAAGAAGGAACCATGGCAGGATCAGTCATCACCGGCATTCGAGATATCGCAGCCCGCATCTTCGGCGGCTATGCCGAACTGCTGCGCATCCCCCACACCGCGCGGTTCTCCATCGGATCAGTGATCGCCTGCATGCCGTTCCCCATGGTTGGCATGACCATCACCATCTCGGTGCAGTACTACTACGGCAATTATTCGCTTGCCGGCATGCTCACCGCCATCCAGGCCATCGCCCTGGCCATCACGACGCCGCTGCTCGGCAAACTCGTCGACAAGTTCGGCCAACGGCAGGTGTCCATCCCCACCATCGTTATCTGGATGATCGCCGCCGTGGCCCTGACCACGTCAATCACCAACCGCGCCCCCGAGTGGGTGCTCTACATGATCACGCCGTTCATGGCGGCCATTCCGCCATGGGGCGCCATGAGCCGCGGCCGCTGGACGCATCTGCTCACAGGCGACCGCAAACGCACCGATCGGGCGCTGAGCCTGTGCGGCGTCTTCGACGAATGCATGTGGGTGATCGGCAACCCGCTCGCCTCCACGCTGGCCGTGATCTCCGGGCTGCTGGCCTTCTCCTTCACCGGCGTATGCGTGATTGTCGGCGCCCTGATGTTTCTGACCGAGCTGAGCACCGAGCCGCCCAGCCAGACCCAGCTCGCTCGCGCCGCCGGACTGACGCGGCGTGAATACCGCGAGCGCGAGGCGGCAAAGGCGGCGGCGCTGCAGGGGGACAGGCCCCAGAAGAAGGAGTCGATCTGGGGGCCGGGTCTCATCGCCGTATGCGTCACCTGGTTTGGACTCGGGGCCTTCCAGTCGGCCGCGTCGATCGCCATCATCTCGTTCGCCACCGAACAGGGCATGAAGCAATACACCGGCTTCGTATTCGCCTGCTTCTCGTTCAGCTCGCTGATGGGCGCATTGGTCTACGGCGCCAAGAACTGGACGATCCCGCTGTGGAAGCGTTTCTACTTCTGCCTGGCCGTGGTGAATCTCGGCATCGGCACCTTCATGTTCGCCCACAATCTGTGGACCATCATGGTGATCTATCTGATCATCGGCGTCTGCCAGGCGCCCACGTGGATCAACGGCAACCAGCTGATGCTGCATCTGGTGCCGCCCACGCGGCTCACCGAGGGCATGGCGTGGATGGGCGCGATGAACTCCATCGGGGCTTCCGCCGGCTCGGCCATCGCGGGCCAGTTCATCGACCGGATGGGCTCGCACGGCGGTTTCCTGGTCGTGACCACTTTGGCGCTCGGCTCACTGCTTATCGCGTTGATCGGATTCAGGCAGATCAAGGACGGCACTGAAAAGCCCACGCTGCAGGAGGTCGCCGTCTGACCGGCCCGGAAGCGCCCCGCAAGACTACTTGGGCCAGCCGGCCGGGGTGTGGTCAATGGACCATTGGCCCAGTTTATGAGAGAAGCTGTTCTGCCACTTGGCCTCAAGCTCCTCGGGGGTCAGCCGGTTGTCCGCGGACTTGAGACGGTTCATGGCGTTGGTGTGCGTATCGTCCAGCAGCCATTTGCGGATCAGGAAGTTCCAGATGGCCACCACGACAGTCGCGACGATCTTGCCGGCGTTGGTGCGGAGCATGTATTCCGCATGCTGGCTGATCATGGCGTCATGGTTCATGCCGAAGGTCGAGATATAGATGATCACCTCGTTGATGCCCAGGCCAATCGCCGAGGACACGAAGAAAATCAGGATCTCCATCCAGCGGGCCATATCATCGCGATGCTTGAACACATACTTCATGCTGGCGATGTAGTTGAAAGCGAGGGATATCAGGAAGGAAACGGTGCTGGCCAGAATATTGTGCACATGGAAGGCCAGCAGCAAGTTCATGATGCCGTAGTCGATGACGAAGGCGATGATGCCGACGATGCCAAACTTCATAAGCTGTTCAATCAGTTTTCTCACGAGTGACTTTTATACACAAGCTCTCTGACCTCCGCCGGACAATGGGCTGGATCTGCGCATAATCCCCGCCGAACGTCCGCATAACGCGTCACGACGCCCGTCGGGGCGCAGTGCGCCCGCGTGTAGGATGGGCGCTGTCGACCCTTTTCGCAAGGAGGAACCATGCCCGTCATTCACACCCATGTTTCGGTCAGCACCACGCCCGAGCAGCGCGAAGCCCTGAAAGCCGCCTACGGGAAGGCGATCGCCGCCGTGCCCGGCAAGTCCGAAAGCTGGCTGATGTGCCCGTTCGAGGACAATATGCCCATCTATTTCGCAGGCGACGACACCAAACCCGCCGCCTATGTGGAGGTCAACGTATTTGGCCGCAGCGTGCCGGGTTCGGCGTGGGAGAAGCTGACCGAGCAGATCACGGCCGCCTTGGACAAGGAGCTGGGCATTCCCAAGGATCGCCTGTACATTCGCTATGCCGCAACCACCGACTGGGGTTGGAACGGCAGTAATTTCTAGGCTGCACTTAAACCGCCGGCATGGCGAGCCGCCGGCGCGCCAGCTGTCGCGCTTCCGGCGCCCCCGTTGCCGCAGCGACATACGAAAATCCCCGTCCGGCGACAACCGGGCGGGGATTCCCTGCTTAAGCTCGGGTCAGTCAGGCCGAAATCACTCGGCGACGACCTTGACGGTGAAGTTGGCCGAGATCTCCGGGTGGAGCTGGACCGTGGCGGCGAACTCGCCGGTGGTCTTGATGGTCTCGACCTTGATGGCCTTCGGATCGACCGAGGTGGTCAGGGCGGAGGCGATCGCGTCGGTGGACACGGCGCCGAACAGCTTGCCGGATTCGGAGACCTTGGCGGCGATCTCAACAGTGGTGCCCTCGATGGCGGCCTTGGCGGCGACGGCATCCTCACGGGTGGCGACGGCCTTGGCCTGGCGAGCGCGACGCATGGATTCGATCTGGGAAGCGGCGCCCTTGCTCCACGTGAAGGCGAGGCCCTGCGGGATCAGGTAGTTGCGGGCGTAGCCGGGGCGAACCTCGACGACGTCGCCGGAATGACCCAGGTTGGAGACGGTCTTGGTGAGGATGACCTTAGTTTCCTTTGCCATTGTTCTCTAGCCTCCTATCAGCGACCGGAAGTGGCGTACGGCAGCAGAGCCATCTCGCGGGCGTTCTTGATGGCCTTGGAGATCTCGCGCTGCTCCTGCACGGTGACGCCGGTGATACGACGGGAACGGATCTTGCCGCGATCGGAAATGAACTTGCGCAGCAGCGCGACGTCCTTGTAGTCGATCTCGGTGATCTTGGCAGCCTTCAGCGGATTCGGCTTCTTCTTAAACGGCTTGACCGGCGGCTGCGGCCTCTTGCGTGACATTCTGATGTTCTCCTTGAATTAAAACGTAGCGATGCAATGAATCGTTGCTAATGCCTAGAACTCGGGCTCGTCGCTATCCGAACCGAAATCGGAGGCGCCACCATAGGACCCGAAGGAGCTGCCGCCTGACGGCGTGCCCCACGGATCAGTGCCGGTGGCCGGCGCGGGCGAGGCGGGAGCGGACTGCTGGGGCTGTCCGCCGAAGCCGGCGGAAGCGCCGCCCGAATATCCGCCGCGACCGGCGAATCCACCGCCATTGGCGCCACGATTGCCCTGGAAGCCACTGGAGTAGCCTCCCTGGCCACCGGACGTACGGGTGATGGCGGCAGTCGCATAACGCAGCGACGGGCCGATCTCATCGACGATGAACTCGGTCGTGTAGCGGGTTTGGCCCTGATTGTCCTGATACTGGCGGTCGCGCAAACGGCCGGACGCGATGACGCGCAGGCCCTTTGACAACGAGCTGCCGATATTGGCGGCCAGATCGCCATACGCCACGCACCGGAAGGAGGCGCGATCGCCATCCTCCCACTCATTGGTGTCGCGGTTGCGGCGGCGGGTCGTGGTGATCACGGTAAATGTGGCCCACGGGCCATTGTTGCCCTGACGAACTTCGGGATCAGCGGCAAGATTGCCGATGATGGTGAACGTAGGTACTGCCATGGCGATTACCCCTTAGCAACGCACCGATTGCTCGGTGAAGAAACGATTTACTTGGCGTCCTTACGAAGGATCTTCGTACGGATCACGGACTCGTTGAGGTTGAGGACACGATCCAGCTCGTCGCTGGTAGCGGGCTCGGCGGTGTAGGTCACCACAACGTAGTTGCCTTCGGACTTGCCGGCGATCTCGTAAGCGAGCTTACGACGACCCCAGTAATCGGTTCCATCCACGGAACCGCCCTCGTTGGTGACGATCTCGAGATACTGCTCGGTCAGCTTCTTCAGACCGCGCTCGTCAAGCTCAGGATCAGCAATGAACATCAGTTCGTACTTATGCGCAGACATCACCCACCTCCTTCGGACTAATCGGCCGCGGACGTTCCGCGACAGGAGTGTGTTTGCGAGTTGCGCCACGGAGAACCGGGGCACAACCTGCCCGATCATACCCCGGCATCTGGACCGCGCGCGGCGCGCGATCGCATCAGGCGATGAGCGACCTCAGCCGGACGGGGCACGACATCGCCCCGCGGAACTGATCCAGTGAATCCAACGCGCCTTCGTCCGACTGCGCCGAGGACCCATCCGACGGTGTCGCGCTCGGCGTCAGCAGCGTGAGCGGGCCGGGCGTGGCAGAATCCCCGGCCGCGGCGTCGGACCCGTCATCGGTGCCGGACGTCGTTCCCGTGCCGTACCGCTGGTCCTGCTGGGCGTCAGGCACGTCGGCGCCGCACTGATCCACCACAGCGCCGCCGGAACCTGTGAATTCGCCCTGTTCGGTCACAATCGGCGTGGTGACGACGTTCAACGGCGACGCCGCCTGCTCCGCCACGCGCACGGTGAATGCAACGGTCACCGTTTCACCCGGGGCGATGCCACCGGTGAGCCGCAGATTGATGAATTGATGGCCATCGGCGACGCCATTGGCGGCGAACTCGCCGGTTTCATAGGCGATTGACGTGATCTCGCCGCCTGCGGGAGCCATGAAGAACAACCTGGGCTGCATGGTGCCCGACCCGTTGGCGCCGGTTACATAGACGGGCAGCGATTCCGCCTGTTCCTCGGTCATGGTGTTATGCATGGTGAATTCCACCGTGTACTCGTCTCCGAGATTGCGGGTGGCGATCTGCTGCAGCGAGGTGGAGCGCGGACGCGCGTTGACGTTGTTGCTCAGACGGCTCTGGGACTGTGCAAAGTTATCGCCGCAGGTTTTGGTCACCGTCATCGACGTGTCGAGATACCAGTCGAGCTTGCTTGGTTCCGCCTCGGTCACATAGACACCGGCGGTGGGGTTCAGCGGGTCGTCGGGCAGCATGCCGGCCACGTTCAGGTCAAGCACTTTGGTCTGGATCAGCGCCGCCAGCTCATTGTCATCCGCCATCCAGAGCTTGAGATGCGACGAGGCCGACACCGTGCGGATCGCGCGCAGCACACCGGAAGCCGAACCGGAGTTGAGATGCGAGAAGACGCTGGTCATAATCGCCTTGGACGCCTCATTGGTATAGGGGTCCTGCGTGTCGGAATCCGGGTAGTCCACATACAGGTCCGACAGGAAGAATTTGGCGGTGTTTTGTCCGTTGAGCATCCGGCCGTCCGACAATGTGACGTCGGCGGTGGCACCGATCAGCGCCTGCATCACCACCGGATCGATCGCTATGACGCCCGCCACGTTGATGTTCTGATTGCCGTCCTGGGCGTTCCACATATTCTTCAGCGTCTCGGCGGCGCGCTGGAAATCGGGGTTCACCGTGGTGGTCTGCGGGAAACTGTACACCTGCGAACCGAATACGGCGCCTTCCGTCAGATTCTGGCTGTCGAACGGTCCCGTGCCGTATTTGTACGCGGACGTCACCTCGAAATCGCCGATGGTCACCTTGCCGGCATCCACGGTGATCGGGGCCACGTTGCCGACCATGCCGCCTCCCGAACGCAATTCGGCATTGTTGTAGATGGCCACCAGATAGGTGCGCTGGCCATCGGCGCCGAGCAGCTGCGGGATCAGCTCGACCAAATCGTCGTATTGGGACAGGAGTTCGTCGACGGATTGCAGCGCGTTTCGACCGGCGGCCACCAGGCTCGCGACCTGCGCGATGCTCGGCTCCGGCACCTGATTGAGCGCCTCCACCTCGGTTTCGATGCTGGTGTGCGCGTTGTCGACGATGCCGGGCACCTCAAGCAGAGCGCTGACGTCCACGGTTTTGTCCTCCATCGAAAAACCGGAGAGCCGCTGGGACAGATTCATCAGATCGGTGAACGGCCCCTCCGCCAGATTGCCCACGGCGTTCAGCATGGTGCGCACGGCGGTGATGTCGGCGCCCACGGTGCTGTGGTCACGGACCAGGGACCATTTGGTGGTGTCCAGTTCGTCGCGCAACTTGCGCGCGGAGGTCACCAACCTGTGCGAGGATTCGGAGAGGCCTTCATCGGAACCGCACCCCAACGCGGCATTGGCCAAATTCTCGGCCGAGGTAATCATGCGATTCGCCTCATAAGTCATTTTGACCACCGAGCTGCCGTACACGATGAAGGTGGACAGCAGCAGTCCCAGCAGCGCCGAAATCAGCACGTACAGGCATTTGGCCACCAGGGACCAGCCTTCCACCGCCGATAGATTCCTATGGCCAGCGCGGTCGGTATGACGTGGAATCGAACGCATAATCACCCCTCATTTTCCGGCCTGCAGGTTCACGAGCTGTACCACAGTGTACAGCGCCCCCCTTAACGCCCGCATGACCGTCCCCCGCAGGCGGCCCACGATGTCCAAATCCACGCATTGCCAGCATTCTTTCAGGGTCCATGCAGTATTACTGTAGACAGCGGCAAGAAAACATTGACAACATGCGTTGATAGTGGAGCATGGGTCCCAGGGACCGGCGCGACTGACGCGTGAAGACAGAAGACAACAACCGGAGTAGCAAGCATGTTCGTTCTCAAGAACGTCTGGACCACAATGATGCGGCATAAGGCTCGCACCATATTCGTGATGTTGGTTAGCCTTATCGTTTCGGCCGGATCGCTGTTCGGCCTGTCGGCCCGGTACTCCTACGAATCCGCCATCGGGCCGATCTACCAGTCCCTCTCCCCGCAGGCGCGCGTCGCCGTCGACCGCCAGAAGGTCCTCTCCTCGTCAGCCAACAAAGACGCGTCGCAAATCGACTGGAACACCTACAACTTCTCATGGAAGCAGTGGACCACATACGCGGAGGCGCTGGACAGCGCCAGCATCCAGTTCACGCCGATGTACGACGAAACCGCGAAGGTCGCGGCCGTCGACGGCCAGATCCAGCCCGTGGACGGCTCAACGCTCACCGTCACCGGCTTCTACGACTCGGACTCCTCCAAGCACGGCCCGCTCGGCAGCTACACGGTGGTTGACGGCGCGGATCTGAAAACCGACGATGCGGACCAGTCCAACGCGCTGATCCCGAAGGCCCTGGCCGACAAGAACGGCACCAAAGTGGGCGACACGATTACGGTCGCCATGTCGTCCGACACCTCGAAAACCATAACGCTGACGGTCACCGGCATCTACACCAACGACGGCGCCGCCGGCGACCCGGCGTTCGGCAACACGCTGGACCCCAACAACGCGATCTACGTCAGCTACTACACCTTCGGCAGCCTGGGACTGAGCCCCACCGACGAGGACAACAACACCAACCCGGTGAACATCGTGTTCAAACTGAACTCGCTCGCCGATTTCTCCACCTTTGAAAGCACGCTGCGCAAGGCGGGACTCAGCGACGACTACACGATCTCCGCCCCGAACGTGGACGACTACAATCGCGACATCATCCCGCTCAGGCAGCTCGGCGAGAAACTCACCCCGGCGCTGATCGCACTGTGGAGCGTCTGCGGCGTGCTGGCGGCTCTGCTCATCGTCTGGACGCTGGCGCGTCGAGGCGAGGAGATCGGATACGACATCGCCATGGGTGTCAGCCGCCCGCGCATCGGATGGCAGTTCGCCCTCGAGCTCATACTGCCGGCCTTCGTAGGCGTGCTGGCCGGTTATCTCGCCGCCGGTTTCGGCACCGGTCCGATTGTGGCCAAGCTCACCACGGAAGTGCACGGCACCCCGCTGTCCAGCCTGATTTGGCAGTGCATCTGGGCCGCGCTGGGCGCGTTCGTCGTGCTTGCGATCATTACGTGGATTCGCGTGGCCTGCTATCGCACCACCACGCTTTTCGCAGCCCGCACCCATCCGGATACCGTCGACGCCGCAACCCCCGACGCAACGGATACCGACAACGCAGCCAAGGAGAACTGACATGACCGACGACACCAAGGACACCAAGGACGACGAAGCCATCGAGGCCGCCGACTCCGCAGTCGCCGAGAACAACGACGCCGACGACGCGAATCCGGACGCCGAACCGCAGCAGCCGGAGATCCCCTTCGGCATCGTCTATGACGACGAAACGGACGATAAGCCCGGTTCGCCGGATGCCGCCGAAGCGGGCGGGCGTCAGCCGGCGATGGACCAGACCGACGCGCTGATCGCCTCGTTCCTCGGAACCGACGCGGCATCGCCATCCGCGACCGACGCCACGCCCGTCTCCAAGGAGAAGCCCGCCGAAGCGGCACCGGTAATGGTCGCTTCAAAAATCGACCGGGAAATCACCAATAACGATTCCATCGTCTTCTCCACATATCCGACGCTCGCTTTCAAACACGTCACCTACACCGTAAAAAAGGGCGTGGAGCCACTGATCGACGATGCGGACTTCGCCTTCCACAGCCGCCGCCTCTATGCGGTGCGCGTGCATTCCGACGAGCAACGCATCGCGGCGATCAGCCTCATGGCCAATATGGCGCATCCCACCACAGGCCATGTGATGTTCAAAAGCAAGGATCTGGAGGAGCTGACCGGCGCCGAATACCGTGGACATTTCGCAGGCCTGATCCCCCAGCTCAATGCGGTGCGCGGCGAACTAAGCGCGATGGACAACATCGTCAACGCGATGGAGGGATCGGGACGGAACTTCCTCAAGCCCAAGCCGCTGATCGCCGAATCACTGCTGAACAAAGTGGGCGTCGCCAGCGAATACCATGACGCGCTGGTCGCCACAATGCCCGACGTGATGCGCCGCCGCGTGGCCATCGCCAAGGCACTGTGCTGCGAGCCGTCGCTGATCATCGCCGATAATCCGGTGCTGGACATCGAGGACCCGGAGCGAGGCGAACTGCTGGACCTGTTCAAGCGCATCGCGCATAAGGACGGCAAAACCGTGATCATCATCGACTCAACGGACGGACCGTTGCCGGCGGACAGGACGTATACGCTCTGACAGCCCCCCCCCGACGGGCCGACGATCCGCCGCTACAGCACCGCGGAACCGCGGACGACCACGCGATAGTCGGTGACCGCCTTGCGCGCCGGCCCGTCATACCCCTCGATCCGATCGACAAGCATGTCCACCGCCGATTTGGCGTACCCGATGACATCCGGGTCAATGGTCGTCAGCGCCGGAGTGGAGAATTCGGCGTCCGGCACGTTGTCGAACCCGGTGACCCGCACATCGCCGGGCACTTGGATTCCATGCTTCTGCAGCTCCGAAATCACGCCGAGGGCGGAGGCGTCGTTCAGACAGATGATCGCATCGGGCAACGGCAGCTCCGATGCCAGCAGCGCCCGCACCCCCTGGGCCCCTCCCACGCGATTCCATCCGGCGGGAATGGTCATATATCGCCAATCCGGTTCCATCCCGCGCTGGCGATGCGCCTGCACCACGCCGCGCACGCGCTGGGCGGTGGCGCCATCGCGGCGGGCCAGCAACCGGGCGCGTTCCTCTTCGCCGACACCGTTCAGGCAGGTTCCCATCGTTGCGATGACGCGGTTCCCGGCATCCAACAGACGCCCGGTGAGCTCGGTCACCGCGGCGGTGTTCGGCATCGTCACCCAATCGGCATCCCCTCCGACCGCCACGGGATCGAAATCGCCGACGGTAACCACCGGATACGGCTGGTCCAGTGTACCGGCGGACGCATAGCCGTGCGCGGGGAAGAAGATCCATCCGTCGGCGCCCATTCGATAAGTTTCGGCGAGAATGTCCTCCACGTTGCCGTCGCCATAGGTGTCGGCGATCACCCCATAGCCGCGTTCCCTCGCGGCGACGATCACACTGTCGGCCAGATAGGGCATGAATGGCTGGCCGAAGCCGGCCAGGGCCAAGCCGATGAGCTTGGTACGGCCGGCTTTCATGGCACGCGCGGAAACATTAAGACGGTATCCCAACCGCTTCATGGTTTCCTGTACGCGAGCGCGAGTGTCCGGGCGCATCGACCCCGTCTCATTGATGACATTCGACACGGTTTTGATCGAAACGCCCGCTTCGCGCGCCACATCGGTGATGGTGACTCGTTTACCCATACTGTGAGTCCTAATCCGACCGAACCGAGGCCACCCCGGCGCTAACGCACCTCGAGGGCCGTCCACGACACCGGCGGCAACGTCACACGCACCGTGCCGGACGCACCGTCCAGAACCGCGGAGGCGTTGGTCCGCGGGACGACCCGGTCCGGGTCCACCGCGGTATTCACGGCGTTGATGTCGTCCTCGTGCAGCGTACGGGCCGACGCCGCGGACCACGAACCGTCCACCGGCTCGGGAAGCTTCAGTTCGAACTGCGCAGCATGGTCGAGCGAACGGTTCACGGCGAATGCCGCAATACCATGGTTCGCCCTATGCACGGCCACCGCGTTCACGCCGGGCACCTCGCCATAGCAGTCGGTGTGCACGGTGTCGGAGTCAAGCTTCGGCGCATACACCGTACCGCCCTTGGCGAGCTTCGCCGTGAGGGCAAACGGATAGAAGGTGGTCTGACGCCAGGCGGGCCCGCCGTTCTCCGTCATGATCGGAGCGATGACGTTCACCAACTGGGCGAGGCTGGCGGCATGCACACGATCCGCGTTCTTCAACAGTGTGATCATCAAATCGCCGAACACCACCGCGTCAAGCGCCGAATACACGTCCTC
>DBKS01000011.1:24304-52770 GCA_002298605.1 Bifidobacterium sp. UBA744
TCCGCCTGCTGATACCACACGTTCCATTCGTCGAAGCTGATCGCCACCTCATGCGTGGATTTCAGACGGGACCGGGTGGCGTCGATCGACGCGCCAACATCCTTGATGAACCCGTCCATATCCACACCTGAGGCGAGGAAGCTGGCGATATCGCCGTTATGCGGGGCGTAATACGCATGGCAGGAGACGTAATCGACCAGCTCGTAGGCCTTGTTCAACACGGTTTCCTCCCACGTGCCGAAGGTGGGCATGCCGTGGTTGGATGAGCCGCATGCCACCAGTTCCACATTGGGGTCGATCTGACGGATGCCGCGGGCCACATCGGCGGCCAGCGTGGCGTAATCCTCGGCGTTCTTGTGACCAAGCTGCCACGGACCGTCCATCTCGTTGCCCAGGCACCACATGCGGATGTTGAACGGCTCGGCGGCGCCGTTGGCCCTGCGCCGTTCGGAGAGCTCGGTGCCGCCTGGAATATTGGCGTATTCAACCAGGTCCAGCGCGTCCTGCAACCCACGGGTGCCGAGGTTGATGGCCTCCATCAGCTCATTGTCGCCGGTGACCCGCAGCCAGGCGGCCATCTCGTGCAGACCGAATTCGTTGGTCTCGGTGGAATGCCATGCGGTGTCGAGGCGGCGGGGACGGTTCTCCCTGGGACCGACGCCATCCTCCCAGCGGTATCCCGAGACGAAGTTGCCGCCCGGATACCGCACGGTGGTGACGCCCAGCTCCCGAACCAGGTCCATCACATCCCGGCGGAACCCGTGCTCGTCGGCGGTGGGATGGCCGGGCTCGTAGATGCCGCCGTATACGCAGCGTCCCAGATGCTCGACGAATGATCCGAACAGCCGGTCGCGCACCGGGGCGAGCTTGAAATCGTCGTCCACCACCAGGCGGGCGCGCCGGGGGACGTTGGCGTTTACGGGCTGAGACTGCTGATCCACCATGGTGCGAATTCCTTTCAGCGGTTAGTTAGTACAACCTTGTACTTATGGCTTGCACCAAACTCTAGCCGCTTTTCCCCCGACTCGCAACCATGGAGCCCATCGGCTAGGCCGCTTTCACGCGCATCGCGTATCGCGCGGCGAGCGCGGGGATATCCGGCACACCCCACTTGTCCACCAACGCCAGCCAGGCTCGCTTGTTGTCCTCGCCGAACCGCTCGGCGCGGGCGGTGTAGGCTGCCACGGTCAGGAACTTCGGCGGCACCGATTTACTGTGGAACTTGTCGGCGTACATCACGATTTCCTGCTCGAGATTCACCGGCACGTAATCGTCGGGGGGCAACGGCAGCCCCTGCGTCTCCACGGCCTCGCGAGTCAGCCCCACGCCGGTGTGGTTACGGGCGAATTCGGCGATCGCCTCGTCCACCCCCTCGCCCAGCAGATACTCATAGCCCTTCAAACCGTGCTGGATGTAGCAGGCTTTGTCGAATTGCAGCGGCTTGCCGTCACTGCCGTCATGCCGGAACACCAGGTAGGTGCCGATATCGTGCAGCAGCCCCCCGATCATCACCAGCCGCGCGTCGATCAGGCGGGGCGGCACACTGCCCCCCGAAAAGCCGATGTCAGCCGCCCCCTTCCCGGACAGCGACCCGTCATAGCCGGCGACCGCGGCCGGATCAGGGGATCCGTCGCCATGCGTCGGCAGTGTGCAGCGGCGCACGAACAGCGCATTCGCGCGCTCGGCCACCATCCGGCCGATCGTCGCGACGATCATGCAGTGGGTGTGCACCAGCTCATACGCCTCTTCGGATGGGGCGATCCTGCGGTGAAGGTCATCAATCTGTTCGAATGAGGGAATCATGGTTCCCATTATTCACCAGTCAGCCGATGATTCATCCAACGGCCCGTACGATACCTCAGATAGAACAACAGCGAACGCACGCCCCATTCGGAACACCACACCAGCCACAGGCCGACGATCTGCAGCCCGAAGACCACGGACACCATATAGCCCACGCCAATGCGGTATATCCACATCGAGCTCAGCGAACAGATCGTGGTCCACTTGCCGTCTCCCGCTGCGCGCAGCACGCTCGGCAGAATCGACTGCAGCGAGAAAAACAGCGGATATCCGACGAGATTGATGATGAACAAAACCCACAGCGTGCCATGAATGGCCGGATCGGCGTGGAAGAACGAAATCATCGCCCACGGCCAGAGAGCCGACATCACAATGCCGCAGACCAGCGAACTGACCGACCCCACGGCGACGAACAGCCAACACACCCGCTTGGCATAGCCGTAGTCCCCGGCGCCGATCGCGGCGCCCGCAATGGGCACCACCGCCGTTGACAGCGTGCGAGGCACCAGCTCGATCCATCGCACCCACGAATAGATGATGCCGTTGGCCGCAAGCTGTAACGTACCGAACGGCACGATGAACATCTGGATGATCAGCTTGCCGCCGTTGAAAAACAGATCCTCGAGCATGAACGGAACACTGACCGTCAGCACCTTGCCGATGGCGGACGCGCTCGGATGGAGCATCAGATGCCGCGTCAAGCGCAGATCACGGGCGTAGATCCCGAGCAGCACCGCACCCATCGCCGCGCCGACGACCTGCGACAGCACGGTGGACCACGCCAAACCGACCACCCCCCAGCCCAGCCACGAGACGAACACGACATTGAGCAGCATATTCGACCCGTTAGCCACCAACGACAGCACCAGCGTGACCTTGGTGCGACCAATCCCCCGCAGCACGCCGGCTACGGCGGTATACGCCCCTCGCAGCGGATAGCTGACCAGCAGGCCGAAGAGGAAGATGCGGATATCGGCGAACACCTCCGGCTCGGCGGATCCGAAGAACAGGAGGATGATCCGCTCCTCGAACAGCAGCACAAGCGCCGAATACACAATCGTGACGGCAAGCATGGCATGCAGGGAGGCGGCGGCCACACGACCGATTCTCTCCAGTTGCCCGGCTCCGAAATGCTGGGCGACGAGTACGCAGGCACCCAGCGCAATCGAATTGAACGTGCCGAACATCAGCCAGTGAATCGCGTTGGCGGTATTCACGGCACCCATTGCGGCGGCGCCGTCGGAGCTGATGATGCCGGTGTTGCAGAAATCGACCAGCGCCATGAACAGGGTATCGACGAATACCGGCAGCACCAGGTTGTAGACATCGCACGCCGAATACACGGACCCGTTCAGGGCGCGTATGGCCCGCTGATAATGCGCATTGGATGCTAGGTCTGGCCGATGCATGGAAAGCTCTCTCAATCGTCATCAATGGCTGGTCATTCAGTTGCGTCGTTGCGGCTATGACGGATAACCAGTGTAATACAACGTTGTCTTCCCCCCGGCCGGGGATGCCAGCAGTTGCCCAAACGGGATGTGGACAACGGCAATGCGACAAAATCGAAAAACTACGGGCGCACCGGCGTCACAGAGAGCGCAGACGGAACTCGCCGGTCCGGTTCGACGCCACGATCATGGTGTCGTTGGGCAATTCGGCCCACCCGTATTCCTCAGGCTGGTCGAAGCCGGACGAGGCGGCCACCACGCCGCCCGCGCTGAGCTTGCGGTAGCGGATCACGCGGTAATCATGCGCATACTGCTCCATGCCGTAGGACGCATACAGGTCGGTGACTCGCTTCGAAACCTCCGTACGGGCGCAGGAGCGCAGCACCACCAACTCGTCCGCGCTCTGCAGCATGCAGTTGAACGAGCACAGGGGATACTCGGCACGCAGTTGCCCAACGGCCTGCGAAACGGCATCGGCCAACGTGCAGCCGCGGCGTACGCGCTCGAGGATCAGCGCAAAGTAGATCGCGGAGTCGGAACGACCGCCCGTCGCCGCGAGAATTTCGCGATCGACCGGAAAATCCTTATTGGAGACGATGTTGCGGCCGTCGACTGCGGAGCTGATATCGCCATTGTGCATGAAGCTCAGATCGTCGCAGAAAAACGGCTGCTGGTTTTCAATGATCAGCGGCAGCCCCGAGGAGGCGAGGCGCAGATGGTAAATCGCCCCGCGGGCGCCCTGACGGGACACCACCTGATAGATCTGGTCAAATCGCGCGGCAACTGTGGATTTGTAAATGCGCGTAGCGGTCTCCGGGGTGCGGGCGCCGCCGTCGGCAACATGCCGGGTCACCTCCGGCTCGGAGATCAGCGCGCAACCCCAGCCATCGTTATGAATCATCGATTGCCTGCGATACTGCTCGGCCACCCGCGTACCCAATACATCCTGAAGACTGAGGTTGCGGCCCGATGTAGCGTATCCAAGCAATCTGCACATGATTCTCCACTGTAGCCACAGTTGCGCCGTTAACACGCAAGCCGCTATAGACGCTGCTTATACCTCCTATGGCGTCACGGCAGCCGCGGCGAGGCGGACGACGATTCCACCCTGTCCGTCTTTCCCGTCTTCTCCGTCGTCTTCTCCTGGGACTTTTTCGCCGGCTTCTCCGCGGCCTTCTCGCCGGACTTGCGTTGCTGCGCGAATCCGGTGGCGGAGGGACGGCTCCCCACGCGCTGCAACCTTGGCACACGGCGAGTGGACACGAACAACGGCTGGGTTTCAACCAGCGGATTATACGGAGCCAGACCGAACCACTTCACCGGAGAACCGGCCACGTGGCGGATCGCGTATTTGACCTGCAGCGACAGGGCGCCGCGCGACGAAATCTTCGACTCGGGCATCAGCGCCTTATGAATCAGCACATAGCGGATCGTGCCGATCTGCGGGTCGGCGTCCACCTTGGGGTAGATCGACTTCTGCTGCGGCAGTTCACCGGACTTCGACAAGTCGTGCATGATCTGATGCAGATAGGCGGGAATGGACTGGTTGACCTTGAACCCCAAGCGAATGCGCACACGGAACAGGTAGTTCGTCCCGAAGTTCTCGACCGCGTATTCACGGGTGAACGGCTCGTCGGTGGTCTGCACCGACACCGCCCACCACGCGCGGGCGCGCTTGGGATGATCGGCGAAAATCGAGAAGAAGATGTCGGTGTCGAGACGCTTCAGCTCGGCGTCCGACGTCAAATAGATGATGTTGTCGGCGAAGTAGGGGATGCGGAAGTCACCATGCAGCCGGTCCAGCGCCGGCAGACAGTCCTTGGGCGCCATATGGCGACGCTGCGCCCGCTCGAGATTGGTGCCCTCGTTCCACGTGTACATAATCGACAGGATCGCCAGCGTCAACAGCATTGTGAACCAGCCGCCGTGCAGGAACTTCGCCATGGACGCGATGAAGAACATGGTCTGGATCGCCAGGAACACCACGGTGAAGACGATCGCGCCCACGCGACGCCCCTCATGCCAGATGTAGACGGCCAGCAGCACCGTCGTCGTGATCATGGTGATCGTCAGGGCCAGACCATACGCCGCGGAGATGTGCTCGGAATCCCTGAAAATGGCCAGCACGGCCAACGTGGCCACGCACAGCACCACATTGATGGCCGGAATGTAGAGCTGGCCTCGGGTGCGGGCGGGGTAGCGCACCTGCAGATGCGGCATCCAATTCAGGCTGGTCGCCTCGGAAACCATCGTGAACGCACCGGTGATCAGGGCCTGGGAGGCGATAACGCCCGCGGTCACCGACAGCAGCACGGCCACATACCGCACATTCGGGTTCATCATTTGGAAGAAGGGGTTCAGCCCCTGCATATTGGCCAGTTCGGGATTGTGCTGGTTGCGCAGGATCCACGAACCCTGACCGAAGTAATTCAGCACCAGGGCCACCTTGATGAAGGGCCAGGTGAAGTAGATATTGCCACGACCGACATGGCCCATATCGGAGTACAGCGCCTCGGCGCCGGTGGTGGACAGGAACACCGTACCCATCAACGCGATGCCGGCGGCGTTATGGGGGCTGAACAGGAACTTGAGGCCGTACACGGGGTTGAGGGCGGCGAGAATCGTCCAATCACCGCCGATATTGGCCACGCCCACCACGGCCAGGAAGGAGAACCACACCAGCACCAGCGAGCCGAACACCTTGCCGATGCGCTCGGTGCCGCGTGACTGCACGGAAAAAAGGACCACGATGATCACCACGGTGATCATCACGGTAAGATTCGCGTTCTCTCCAAACAGCGGCTCCATCAGAGGAATGGTTTTCAGACCCTCAACTGCCGACGAAATCGACACCGCGGGAGTCAGCACGGAATCCGCCAAAAACGCCGCGCCACCGAGCATGGCCGGGATGGTCAGCCACGCGCCGTATTTGCGAATCAGCGAATACAACGCGAAAATGCCGCCCTCGCCCTTGTTGTCGATGCGCATCGCGATGAATACGTATTTAACGGTGGTGATCAGCGTAATGGACCAGAACACCAACGACAGCATGCCGTACACGGATTCGGCGTCGGCATTGGCGAGCCCGCCCTGCCCCGAGAGGAAGGTCTGCGCAGTGTACAGCGGCGAGGTGCCGATATCGCCGTACACCACGCCAAGCGCGACAATGGCCATGCCGAAGGTCACGCGATCGGGACCGGACTGCAGACGAGCCCACCAGCGGCCGAGAGGCCCCCGGGACTGGGCCTTGGCCAGCCGCTCGGCCTCCTTCTGTTTTATTTCCTCCTGCTTGGCGAGTTCGGCGCGCTCCTCCTTGGTGAGCACGCGCCGGGACACCTTGGGGGCGTTCGTGAAATTGCCCTGGGGCATCACCTGCCCGTCGGACGGCTTCTTAGTGCCTTGCTTGCCGGCTCCGGGCACCGCGGGACGGCGACGGGACGCCTCCCAGGCGGGATGCACCGACTGCTGCTGCGGCTGCTTCGATTTGGGCCGCGCCTGCCGGCGAGTGGATTGCGACTGCGATTGGGAAGACTGCGGCTTGGATGCCGACTGCTTCGATTGCGGCGCGCGCTGCTCTTCTGGCATACTCGTTCCTCCGCGCATGTCTCTCTCATCTTCACGTCACATACACATACGCATATCGCAAGGGTAGTACGTTAGCGCCACATTGGGAAATCGCCCACAATCCACGCAGAAGGCGACACGCGGCGGCGCCCGGTGCCGACCTCCTTGCCTCGCCGCACTTGCGCGGCATACTGGTAACCATGAGCAAGCACCACAGAGACAGAAGCTGGGCCCCCGCCCCCGAACCGCTGCCGCACGACGCCCAGACGATCGACAACCACACGCATGTGGCGTCAGTGGTGCCCTTCGCCCGCGGCATGAGCCATGAGGCCGAGCAACGGGGACAGGCGCCCGTGCCCGTCTACACCGTCGACCAGCTGCTGGATCAGGCACGGGCTGTCGGCGTCACGGGTATCATCGACGTGGGTTGCGAGCTGCCGAACCTGATGACCGCGGTCCAGATGGCCGTCGATCACCCGGGTCTTGTGCATGCGGCACTCGCGATCCATCCCAATGAATCGGTGCTGCACGGCCACCACGGATCGCCCGGCCCGGACGGGCTGCCCGTGAAATACCAGCCCTGGCATGACATCGATTTCGACCAGGCCATCGCCGAAGTCCACCGTCTCGCCACCGCCTACCCCGGTCAGGTCGTGGCGATCGGCGAAACCGGCATGGACCTGTTCCGCACCGGCGGCGACGCGGCGGAACTGCAGCGCGAGGCCTTCCGGGCACATATCGCCCTGGCCAAGGAACTGGATCTGCCGATGCAGATCCATGATCGTGACGCGCATCGTGAGGTTATCGAAACGCTGCTCAGGGACGGCGCCCCTCGGCGCACGGTCTTCCATTCCTACTCCGGCGGCGCCGAAATGGGCGAAATCGCAAAGGAAAACGGCTGGTATCTCAGTTTCTCGGGCACAGTGAGCTACAAGGGCAACGAAGGCATCCGCGAATCCGCGCGCATTGTGGGTCTCGATCACATCATGGTCGAGACGGACGCCCCGTATCTGACGCCGATGCCGTACCGCGGACGGACCAACGCGCCCTATATGATCCCCTACACGTTGAAGGCGCTGGCCGACGCCATGGATCTTCCGCTGGCCGCCGTGGCCCGGGCCACGCGCCGGGTGACGCACGAGGTGTATGGGCTGTAACGCCCCACCGAGAACGCCGAAAGAACGCCGACGGGGCGAGACCATCACAAAGCGTGCTACTGTGAAGACAGTCCGTCAGCGAGGATGGCATCTGCCGAAACGGCCACACTTCTGATGAGACTTCACCCTGGGTTTCGGGCCTTGCCCGTCACTGCCGAATAAGACGGGCAGGACCGAACCCGCAGCATATTGCAATTCGGGTCGACATACATGAGGAGAATCCTCGCATTTCTGGTTCTTCAGGCCTCTGGCGCGCCTGTCGGTCTGCCGTAGGAGGCTGCTCCACGACACCTGTTGCGGCCCGCCATCGAGCCGTTCGCTTTCTTCTCGAATGAGATCGACGCGTCGGTGCCGTATTTGAAGGTGACAGGTCCAGGCACCTTCCTCCGGCAGGCGCAACGCTGCGCTTTCGACTGTCCAGACCGTGCAGCAACCAGGCAAAAAGAGAAGGCCGGCGGATGGAGCCCGCCGGCCAGAGAGAAGAGAGAAGAAGGGTTCAGTTATGGGGTTCGGAGGGAACCTCGTCCGCGGTTCAACCGCTGACACCATTTAGTAAACCCGGTGTTTCTTAGCAAAACGATGCCGCAACCTCAGAGTTTTCTGAAAAATGTGAACGAAACGTGAACCCGCAGCCGCCAAGCCTATTTGGCAAGCTTGGCCTTCTCCGCAGCCAGGCGCTTCGCCTCCGCGGCGCGACGGGCCGCCAGCGCCTCATCGAAGCGGGCCAGCTCCTCGTCCACGGCCTCCGGAGGGATCTTGGCGAAGATCGGGGTCGGCTTGGGAACCACGGCGCCCACCTCAATCGGCTCGCTCTTCCATGGATGCACATTCACGCCCAGCCGGTAATCACCGGTGATGATCGGGTAGTGGAAACCGGGCTTGTCGAGATCCTCGACCTCCTCGATATGCGGCAGCGGCGAGAACACCCCCTTGCCGCCAAGCGCCTCCCACACCTTTTGCGCGGAATGCGGCAGGAACGGCGCCAACAGATGGTTCGCGTCGGAAACGGCCTGGGCCGCCACATGCAGCACGGTACCCAAGCGAACGGGGTTGTCCTTGATCTTCCACGGTTCCGTGGCGGAAATGTACTTGTTGATGTCGCCGACAATCCGCATGGCTTCAATCAGACCGGACTTCTGATGATGCTTGCCGATGAAGTTGCCCACGGTATCGAAGGCCGCGGCGGTCTCGGCGAGCAGCGCCCGGTCCTCGTCGGTAAGGGAGGCCTCATCCAACGCCGGAATCTTGCCGAAGTTCTTAGCGATGAGGTTGGCGACGCGGTTGACCAGGTTGCCCCACGAAGCGGCAAGTTCCTCGTTGTTATGGCGGACGAATTCAGCCCAGGTGAAATCGGAGTCCGAGGATTCCGGGCCGGCGATGGAGATGTAGTAGCGCACCGCGTCCACGGGGTAGCGCGACAGAATGTCCTTGACATAGATCACGATGCCGCGCGACGACGAGAACTTCTTGCCCTCCATGGTCATGAACTCGCTGGCCACCACCTGCTCGGGCAGATTCAGCGGGCCCATCGGACCAGCTTCGCCGCCCTTGGATCCCTGGCCGTTGTAGGCGAGCATCTCGCTCGGCCAAATCTGCGAATGGAAGGTGATGTTGTCCTTGCCCATGAAATAGTAGGCCGGAGACGCCGGATCGTTCCACCACTTGCGCCACAGTTCCGGATCCCCCTGACGACGGGCCCACTCGATCGAGGCCGACAAGTAGCCGATCACTGCATCGAACCACACGTACAGCTTCTTGTTCGGATTGTCGATCCATCCGTCCACCGGCACCGGAATGCCCCAGTCAATGTCGCGGGTGATGGCGCGCGGCTTGACTTCCTTGAACAGGCCCTTGGAGAAGTTGATGACGTTGGTGCGCCAGCCTTCCCGGGTGTTCAGCCAGGCGAGATTCGCCTCGGCGAGGGCGGGCAGGTCGAGGAAGAAGTGCTCGGTCTCCTCGAAGCGCGGGGTTTCGCCGTTGATCTTGGAAACCGGGTTGATCAGGTCGATCGGATCCAGCTCATTGCCGCAGGCGTCGCATTGGTCGCCGCGGGCGCCTTCGGCGTGGCAGATCGGGCATTCGCCTTCGATGTAGCGGTCGGGCAGCGTGCGCCCGGTGGATGGGGAGATCGCCACCTGCTGCGTGCCCTTGTAGATGTAGCCGTTCTTGAGGCACTGGGTGAACATCGCCTGCACCACGCGCTCATGGGTGCCGGTGGTGGTGCGGGTGAACAGATTGTAGCTCAGGCCCAGATCGCACAGATCCTTGGCGATCACTCGGTTATAGCGGTTCGCGAGCTCCTGGGCGGTAACACCCTCCTTCTCCGCCTCGACGAGAATCGGGGTGCCGTGCTCGTCGGTTCCGGACACCATGAGGACATCATTGCCCTTCATGCGTTCGTAGCGCGCATAGACGTCCGAGGGGACGCCGAAGCCGGCAACATGTCCAATATGGCGGGGGCCGTTGGCATACGGCCATGCAACGTTCACAAGAATATTCGTCATAATTCCCGATTATCGAGCTCGGTGGCGACACCCCCGGCCAGGGACGGCCCGATCGCGTGCGCGACGGCATGTGACAGGTTATCCACCGTGTTGTCCACCAAAAACTTGTCAAACCTCGAGTTATCCACTTATCCACAGAACGAGGAGCGCGACTGGCGCCGCCTTGCCCGACACCCTACGGTCAGAGTCATGATCAGATCCACACAACCAGGCACCAGCCGCATTCCACGCCCAGCAATCGGCGCAACCAACACCCTCCCCATCCAATCGCATTCTCCGAAAGCACCACCCGGACGAAACCCCATCATCACCTCCCGGGAGTTGCCGGGCCCCTTGGGCATTGTCAGCCTCGCACGACTGGGCGTCATCAAGCAGCTCGACGACCACGCCAACTACATGGCCGACCAAGCGGCCAGCGTGCAGGGCCGGGCGGCCATCGTCGGCACCATGATGCCACCGAACGCCATCGCCTGCCTCACGCTGGCGCTGTGGGTCTGGATCGGCGGAACCTTTCCCGATTCGCTGACCGTCGTCTCCCACTCGCATTTTCGGACCGCCGTGCACGGACGCCCGATCCGGGTTCTCGACCGTCGCCTGCCGCCAACCGCCTGCGCGCGACTCGGATCGCTCCGGCTGACGTCACCGGAACGAACGGCCTGCGACCTGGCCTGCGCGAACGAGGCGCTGCTCGGCTTCGTCGACCCGGTCACCGCCATCATCGACCTGGTGGAGGAATACGAACTCGACATCGCGGACTGCCTACAGATCCTCCACGCCAATACCAGATGGCCCGGACACGCCCATGGCGTTGAGACCCTCCAGCGGATCGCGCTGGCCTACGCCGTCGTCGACGAAGACGGACAATTCCCCGACGGCCCCGGCAACCCCGACAGCCCCGGCAACCCTCGCGACGCACAACATCAACCGGCCTCACAATCCGTCCTTTCCAAGGAGCAATCATGAACGCCACCGACATGCCCACAGCCATACTCGACCAGCCCACGTTCGCCCGTCCGCGCACCCAGCAGCCCCGCATGCGGCATAAGGCGCCACACGGGCGCCACCGCCAGGACGCCCGCCGTCTCGCCGCGCAACGCCTCGCCGAAGAGCATCTGTCACCCGCCAGCGGGTCGGACAACAGCGCCCCTCGCACCTTCATCAGGCACGGAGCGCCGCCGGCACCACCGCTCAAACTCACTCCCAGCGTGGCCTGCAACCCGAACACGGATCCAGCCGTTCTGTGGCATATCGCGCACTCGGCCCCGGAGCTGCGTCGATGGCTGGTCGCCAACCCCCGCGCCACACCACAATTGCTGGAATACGTGGCGCAAGCCGGAGGGCCCGGCGTGCACGAAGCCATCGAGGTGCTGCTTGACCTGCTGGAACGCCAGCAACGACGGTAGGGGCGGGGAAAGTTCAGGACTTTATCTCGAGCACCGCGGCATACACCTGCTTGCGGTTGGCAAGCGAGCCATCCGGCAAAGGATGCTCCTTGACCACCTGACTGATGGCCTCCTTGATGCGCAGCCCATCCTCCAACGCCCGATCGATGGACAGCACGGCGAAGTCCTCAACGCTGAGCGCATTCGGGGCAACCGACTGAACCTCGTCCGACGAAGCCCCCGCGATCACCAGCACCATCTCGCCGCGCGGCGGATCATCGACAACCGTCTGACGGACCGAGGCGACGGTGCCCCGCCGCACCTGCTCATAGTTCTTGGTAAGCTCCCTGCACAGCGCCATCGGGCGGTTCGGGCCAAACACCTCCAGCAGATCATCCATCGCGTCGGCAATGCGGTGCGGGGTCTCATAAAACACCATCGTGCGCTGTTCGGATTGCAGCATGCGAAAATGCTGCATCCGTTCGGCATGCTTGCGTGGCACGAACCCCTCATAACAGAAGCGATCCGTCGGCAAACCGGAGATGGCGAGCGCATCGAGCACCGCGCTGGGCCCCGGGGCGCATGTCACCGGCAGCTCGCGTTCAATGGCCCGGCGCACAATCGCCATACCCGGATCGTTGATGGTGGGCATACCCGCATCCGACACCACCAGCACACACGCCCCCTGCGCCACCTGGTCGAGCAGCGCATCGGCCTTGGCGCGCTCGTTGTGGTCGTGATACGCAATCACCCTGCCGCCCACATGCACGCCCAGGCGATTCGCCAAATCGAACAGACGCCGGGTGTCTTCGGCGGCCACGATGTCGGCGTTGGCCAACAGAGCCACCAGCCGTGCCGAAGCATCGTCCACGTTGCCGATCGGCGTGGCCGCCAGCACCACAGTGCCATGGGGAATCTCGGCGCCAGTCGACCTGTCCGGCGCCGTCTCGCCGCCCGGAACGCCAGAGATTTGTGTGGATTGATCGGTTACGGTCTGCATATCTCCCAGTATCCCCTAGTCTTAACCCTGATGACGGTAGGGTACGTAAATTCTTGGAAAACGACGGCGAACGGCGAGACGGAGCACAGCCGCCCCAGCCTCAGGTGGCGTATTCTCAGCTGGGCGCTGGCGCTGCTCATGGCCGCGTTCGGCGGACTCCTGCGCTTTATACGGCTCGGCACCCCGGACACCATCGTGTTCGATGAGACATATTACGTCAAAGACGCATGGACGATGCTTATGACGGGCGAGCCGCGCAACTGGCCCAAAGACGTCGGCACTGCGATATCCGGCGAAAACCAGGTCAACGCGCTGTTCGCGGCCGGCGACACCGACCGATGGCTGTCCACCGCCGAATACGTGGTGCATCCGCCGGTGGGCAAATGGCTGATCGCTGCCGGGCTCAAACTCTTCGGGGGCGCGGGCAACCCCTTCGCGTGGCGAGCCGCAACAGCCATTGCCGGCACCGTGGCGATTCTGCTCATCTGCCGGGTGGCGCTGCGTCTCTTCCACAACCTGCCGATCGCCGTCATGGCCGGATTCCTGATGAGTGTTGACGGCCTCGGCATCGTCATGAGTCGCACGGGGCTGCTCGACAACTTCATCATGGTGTTCACCCTGGGCGCCCTGTCGCTGCTGCTGATGCACCGCGACCGCGCACGGGCCAAACTGCGCGCCGCCTATGCCCGCGATTCCCGGTCGCATAGCGCCCAGTGGATCCCCAAGGCGAGGCGAGACGGCACAATCCGCTGGATGCTGCAAGCCCGCGGACCGTTCATCGCCTTCTCGTGGGCGCGCGTGGGGGCGGCGTTTCTTCTGGGCGCGGCGACCGATGTCAAATGGTCCGGCACGTATTTCTTCGCCGTTTTTTGCCTCATTTCCGTACTCTGGGACGCATGGGAGCGCCGCCAAGCCGGCTACCGCGCCTGGCTGGGCACCGGAATCTGGAAGGACGGGCTGGCCGCCGCGGCATATATGGTCCCGATCTACGTCGTCACCTATCTTGCCGGATGGGCCAGCTGGTTCATCCACCCCGATTCGTATATGCACGACTGGGCCGCCAACCACCCCGGCGAAGGCATACTCTGGCTGCCCGAAGGCCTGCGGTCGTTTGTGCAGTACCACATTCAGATGTGGCAGTTCCACACCACGCTCACCTCGCATCACGACTATATGGCGAATCCGCTCACCTGGCCGCTGCAGGTGCGCCCCACCAGTTTCTACTGGGAGGACCATCTCAGCGGCAATCCCGGCCTATGCGCCACGAGCCCCGGCAGCCGTTGCATCGCCGCGGTGACGTCGATCGGCAACCCCATGCTGTGGTGGCTGGGAACGCTGTGCATGGTAATCGGCATGCTCGTGGCCGTGTTCGTTCGCCGCGGAGACTGGCGCATCTGGGCCGTGCTCGCAGGCATGCTCGGCGGATGGCTGCCGTGGGCGCAATATTTGAACCGCACCACCTTCACCTTCTATTCGATTGTGATTCTGCCCGCCATGGTGCTGGCGATCTGCTACACGGCCGACTGGCTGCGGCAATCACTGTCGGCCCGCGCCTATCGCGTGACCTGCGGCATCGCATTGGGCGTCATCGGGCTGGCGGCCGTGTTCTGGTACCCGATCTGGACCGCGATCCCCGTGCCGTATGAGTTCTGGGTCGCGCATATGTGGTTTGACAGTTGGATCTAATAATTAACTCTCGGCACAAACCACATATGCGCCTTCACGGCCGCAGTGGCCGCTCACTTCGCCTACAGACAGTCCACCGGACTGTCTGCCGAACGGCTCAGCATATGTGGTTCAACCCCGGGTTTGGCGACGAAGACCGGCAAAAGGCAGAACCATCACTGCCAATATCGTTGGCCCTATCGGTTTGTAAGGATTTGGGTTGGGGTGATATTGGTAGGCTCGCTATTATCGACAACCTGATAGGGTGGTGCACGGTTTTCTACGCTCCATCACAACATGTCAAGGATTGGTATGGGATTCGTCAATTTCATTCTTGAGCTGCTCAAAGACCCCCGTGCGGCCATCGCCAGCTGGATCGCCATGGGCGTCGCGCCGACGCTCGGCTTCATCTTCCTCATCGTGTTCATCGAAACCGGCGTGGTGTTCTTCCCGTTCCTGCCGGGCGATTCGCTGCTGTTCGCAGCCGGCTTCTTCGCGGCCCCCGACGCAGCCACCGGAGCCCCCGGCGCGCTGCCGTTGATGGTGCTGCTCCCCGTAGTTTGGGCCGCGCCGATCATCGGCGACCAGTGCAACTATTTCATCGGGCACTTCTTCGGCCGTAAAATCATCGAATCCGGCAAGGTCAAGGCCATGACCCCGGAACGCATCGCCAAAACGGAGGCGATGATCGAAAAGTGGGGGCCTCTGGCCGTGTTCCTTGGCCGATTCTTCCCGTTTATCCGCACGTTCATGCCGTTCATCTCCGGCATCTCGGGCATGCGTTGGAGCCGTTTCACCCCCTTCTCGGTGCTCGGTGGCCTGACCTGGTCCACGCTGTTCACGCTGCTGGGTTATTTCTTCGGCGGCATTCCGGCCGTGCAGGAGCATTTTGAGCTGGTGATCGTCCTTATTCTGGTGATATCGCTGCTACCCACCGTCATCGGACTGTTCAAGGCGAAATTCGGCAAGAAGGAATCCGCGTCCGACGCTGATCAGCAGGAGTCGCGAGCATAGGGCCCGTCGCCCCGAGACCCCGATATCCCTCGGCGTGTCTTGCTGAATTGCGAAACTCGGCAGGTCGTATTAAGCTAACTGGAGTTGTCTCGCACAGCGAGTCAGCATCCAAGGGGCTATAGCTCAGTTGGTAGAGCGCTTCGTTCGCATCGAAGAGGTCGTGGTTTCGATTACCATTAGCTCCACTTGGGCCGCTTGCATTCCACCGCGAGCGGCCCTTTTCTTTTGCCAGAACAAGGCTTCACCCATAAAACCCGTCGCAAACAAGCTCTTCACCCATAAAACCTGTCAGGAAAATGCCGGATTCTATGGGTGAACAGGTATGGATCAGCGGTATTTGTAGAAACCCTCGCCCGCGTTCACACCGGTTTTGCCTTCCTCGACATATCGCCTGAGCATGGCCGCCACCTTGCCCTGCACGGTATTCGGGTCGGCCGCACGCGGGTCCAACATGCCGATGTTATACGCCGTCGTCAGCCCCACCACGTCAAGAATGCGGAATGGGCCAAGCGGGGCGCCGGTGGCAAGCCGCCATGTCTTGTCAATGGTTTCCACGTCGGCCACGTCGTTGGCGAGCAACTGCTCCGCGGTGGACAGGAACGGCACGAGCATGGAATTGAGAATATATCCCGGCTGCTCCTTCTTGAGTTTCAGTGGGATCATGCCTATCGCGGTGGCAAAGTCAACCACCGCATCGTATGCCTCGGAAGACGTCGCGGCATGCCCCATCACTTCAGCGGTGTTATTGCGCCAGATTTCATTGGCGAAATGCAACGCGAGATATTTGCCGGGACGGCCTGTGTACTCCGCGAACGCACTCGGCAGCATGGTGGATGAATTCGTCGCGATGATGGTGTTCTCCGGCAGATATTTGGCCAGCTCGACATACAGTGCGATCTTTTGCTTCGGTTCTTCGGCGATCGCCTCAATCACCAGATCGGCGGTCTGTGCCGCCTCCTCATAGGACGTGGTGTACGCAATCGACTCGTAGGCCCGCTCCGCCTTGGCCTTCAGCTCATCCAGCAGTTCAGCCGTCGCATCCTTCGAGGCAAGACCGCGACAATATGCGGCGGGATTGGTTTTCATCGCCTCCAACGTGCGGATATAGATGTCCCTCAGACGCTCGAACCTCGGCTTCGCACGCTCGATGGATCCCTCGGAACGCAGCCACACCGTTACCGGAAACCCTCGATAGGCGCTTTGAAAGGCGATTTGGCTTCCCAGCACGCCGCCGCCCGCCACTGTTACATTGCTGATGCTCATATTCGGTCACTCCTCGTTGGGGGTCTGGCCACTATGCCAGTCGAACCGCCATCGGTCCGACACCGTCAAGCGTACAAACGAACATCACAATTGTTCACTTCGTTGCCAATCGTTGGCGGACCAAGCCACCCAGACTCTCGGGAGTTACGCCGTCATAGCCACGAATGGACGTGAATTGCGGGCCGCCAGTGGCATCGGTGCGCGTGAAGCCGGTCAGGGCAATGGTGGTGGCGCCGCTGGACGCCGCCGACTGCAGACCGACCCCCGAATCCTCAAACGCCACGCAACGGGCCATAGCCCCGGCATTGTCGGGATCGATGCCCAGCTTGGAGGCCGCCAGACGATATGGCGCGGGATCGGGCTTCTTGAGTGTATTGTCATCGCCGCACACATACGTGACGAACGCTCCCCGAGGCGCCTGAGAGACAACAGTTTCGGCCATGGCGCGCGGAGAAGCCGTTACCAGCACACTGGGTACACCGGCGCCGGCGAGCGCAGACAGCACGTCCACCGCGCCCGGAATCCACGGCATGGAGGCTTTCTCGTATTCGGCGACATAATCGATCATCATCCGCCCGATTGTCTCAACCGGTAGCTGGGTGCCCGCATCCGCCAACATTTGCGCGACCACCGGCACCGGGGTGCCGGACATCTTCCACCCCATTTCCTCGCTCCATCGGCCGCCGTGACGCATTGCGATGTCGATCTCCGCTCGATGCCACAAAGGCTCTGAATCAATCAGGGTACCGTCCAAGTCCCAAAACACCGCTCGCAGATCCATACGCCACCTCCCGACCGGCCTACCAACTTGGGAAACCGAGCCGAGATCAAGTATCGCACAACGCCCCCACCCGGGCAGGACCGCCGACCGGGCCCGCCGCTCGGGTCAGGCGCCCCACACCACCATGGATTGGGCGGAGGGAATGGCCAGCGGCTCATCGGGGCCCGCCGTGATCTCCCGGGCGTGCGCATGAATCTCGTGTCGCCACATGCGAGCGCGACGGGAGCGCTGCACCTCCACAATGTCGCCGTCGGCATCGGCGGCGAAAATCGACGATCCGGCGGGCCTGCGCAGTCTGCGAACCTGTCTACGCAACTGGCGGTTCTCCTCCTCCAGGGTCAGGATGCGCGTGATGCCGGCCAGATTAATGGACTCGTCCTGACTGAGCCGCTGCGCCCTCACCAGGCGGTCAAGATCACGCAGCGAATACCGCCGCGCCCCACCGTGTGTGCGCTGCGGCACCACCAAGCCGGCCCGATCGTATTGGCGCAGCGTCTGCGGATGAATTCCGGCGAGTTCGGCCGCCTGGGACACGCTGAACACCGGCAGGTCGATGTCGAATCCAAGATCATCAACCTCGTCCAGCTCCATCCGATCAGTCACCAAGGTGTGCGCGCACAACGCATACGCCTGCCGGATCCGCTGGGCAATTCGCGCCGCCATGGCTCACCTTTCTACGTATACCTATCAAACAATCCGGAATCCGGCGGGCCGCCCGAATCAATCATCAGACAGCCCGCCGAAGATCACCGACTAGCGCCGCACATACGGTCCGGCAGCCTTGTCGAACGCCTTGGCCGCATGCTTCACCCCCAGGCCCGGCTTGGAGGGGACCTGAATCGACACGCGCCCGATCAAATCGCCCGGCTCGCTGCCGCGCGGTACGCCATGACCGGCCACGCGCACCTCGGCACCTGACGACGAACCGGCCGGAACCTTGAAGACAACCTTGTTGCCGTCGATGTCGCAGGCCTGCACCTTGGCGCCCTCCACCGCTTCGCCGACACTGACGGGCAGGTCCATCACCACATCGCGCCCTCGCATTGAGAACACGGGGTCGGATTTCACCGAAACATTCAGATACAGGTCACCGCGCTGGCCGCCATTCACACCCGCATGGCCCTTGCCGGCGAGACGAATCTTCTGCCCGTCCTTCACGCCTGCGGGGATGTGGGTCTTGAACTTGGCGCCGTCGACACTCAGCGACACGGTGGCGCCTTTCACCGCCTGGCGCAGCGTCAGCGTGATTCTGGAGTTGCGGTCCTTGCCTCGCTGCGGCTTCGGCGCTTCCTGCTGATAGCCGCCATAGTCCGAGTAACTGCCCCGCCCACCGGCCGCACCGTACGGAGAACCGCCTTGGGCGCCGCCGAACATCGAAAAGATGTCGTTGAGGTTCGGATTGCCGCTGCCGGGTGTGGAGAAGCGGATTCTGGATCCGCCCTGCCCGCCGGCGCCTCCGCCGAACATGCCGCCGAACATGTCGGCGAAGCTCGATGCATCGAAACCGCCCTGGCCCGAGCCGCCGGCAAAGCGGGCACCGCCCATGCCGAACTGGCGGATGGCGTCGTACCTCTTACGGTCATCCGGCTTGCTCAGCACATCGTAGGCCTCGGAGATATCCTTGAACTTCTCCTCGGCTTCCTTGGTTTTATTGACGTCCGGATGGTACTTGCGCGCCAGCTTGCGGTACGCCTTCTTGATGTCGTCCTCGGAAGCGTCCTTGGAGACACCGAGGACCTTATAGAAATCCTTGTTGAGCCATTCATTCTCAGCCATATGTGCCTCCCGGCGTTCCCCTCGGGAACGCCGTGCGGAAGATGAATGCCGCGTGCGGCCCATTGATTGCGCCGCATCGCGGTCCCCCGCCGATTACATTCTTCTGATTGTCAAGGAGCTGACCGGGAGCGATCGCCCCAGCCAGCTCCAGAAATGCCCCGAAGGGCATCGTCGTTCGCCGAGCCCGTCCCGTCAGGCCTGCGGAGACGCCACCACCACGCGGGCCGCGCGAATCACACGGTCGCCGATACGGTAGCCGGCCTCCACCACGGTGTCCACGGTTTCCTTTTCGGCCGACGCATCCGGCTTATGCAGAATCGCATCATGACGGGTGGGATCGAAATCCTCACCCTTTTCGCCGAACTTCTCAACGCCGAACTTCTCGAAGGCCTTGTCGATTTTTGCGGCGACAGCGGTCATCGAAGCGTTGAGCTCACCATGTTCGCGGATGCGGTCGATGTCGTCAAGCGCCGGAAGCAGCGCCGTGAGCACGTCGATGATGCCGTGCTGGCGGAAGCGCTCCTGCTCTTTCTGAGCGCGATTGCGGAAGTTGATGAACTCCGCGCGCTCACGCTGCAGGGCATCGAGATAATCGGCCGCCTCCTTCTTGGCCTGACCCAACGGAGTCAGCGTGCCATCAGCCGTCTGATCCGCATCGGCTGCGGGCTGATCGGCGGCGGCATCAGAAGCTGCCGTCGCATCCGCCGCCGGCTTGGCATCTCCATCGGCCGGGGCCGGGCCGCCATCCGCCGGGCTGTTGGCAGCACCGGCAGCGGCGTCCTCGGCATTCGGCAGGTCATTGAGATAGTCGTCCTTGTTGAACTCTGCCATGGCAAGGATCCTTACTTGTTGTCCTTGTTGTCGTCGTCATCCACGACTTCGGCGTCCACCACATCATCGTCGCCACCGTTGCCGGAGGCACCGGAAGCCGCACTCTCAGAGCCGGCGCCGGCCGCACCGGCCGCAGCGCCCTGCTGAGAGTACAGAGCCTCGCCGATCTTCTGGGCGGCGGTCATCAGTTCGCTCTGAGCGGACTTGATCTTCTCGATGTCCTCACCCTTCAGGGCCTCCTTCAGGGCGTTGACCTTTTCGGTGACGTCCTTGGCGATCTCATCGGAGACCTTGTCCTTGTTGTCGTTCAGCGTCTTTTCGATCTGGTAGGCGAACGCCTCGGCCTGATTGCGGGTCTCGGCATCCTCCTTGCGCTTCTTGTCGTCGGCCTCGTGAGCCTCGGCCTCCTTGACCATGCGGTCGATCTCATCTTTCGGCAGGCCGGAACCTCCGGTGATGGTCATGGACTGCTCCTTGCCGGTGCCCTTGTCCTTGGCGGACACGTGCACGATGCCGTTGGCGTCGATGTCGAAGGTGACCTCGATCTGCGGGACGCCACGCGGGGCCGGAGCGATGCCGGTCAGTTCGAAGGTGCCCAGCGGCTTGTTGTCGCGGGCGAACTCGCGCTCGCCCTGATAGACCTGAATCAGCACGGACGGCTGGTTGTCCTCGGCGGTGGAGAACACTTCGGAGCGCTTGGTCGGAATGGCGGTGTTACGGTCGATGAGCTTGGTCATGATACCGCCCTTGGTTTCAATGCCGAGGGACAGCGGAGTCACATCGATCAGCAGCACGTCCTTGCGGTCGCCCTTGATGACGCCGGATTGCACGGCGGCGCCAACGGCCACGACTTCATCCGGGTTGACGGACTGGTTGGCTTCCTTGCCGCCGGTGAGCTCCTTGACGAGCTCCTTGACGGCGGGCATACGGGTGGAGCCGCCAACCAGCACCACGTGGTCGATGTCACCGACGCCGATGCCGGCATCGTGCAGCACGTTGTTGAACGGCGTGCGGCAGCGGCCCAGCAGATCGGAGGTCATTTCCTCGAAGTGGGCACGGGTCAGGGTCTCATCCAGATGGACCGGGGTGCCGTCCGGGGTCATGGCCAGGTACTGCATCGAAATGGACGTCGAGGTGGAGGAGCTCAGCTCCTTCTTGGCCTGCTCGGCGGCTTCCTTCAGACGCTGCAGGGCGATCTTGTCCTTGGACAGATCAACGCCGTACTTGTTCTTCACTTCGCCCACAAGCCAGTCGATGATCTTCTGGTCCCAATCATCGCCACCCAGGTGGTTGTCGCCGTTGGTGGCCTGCACCTGAATGGTGGAGAAGCCGTCGTCATCCTTGCCGATCTCCAGCAGGGAGACATCGAAGGTGCCGCCGCCGAGGTCGAAGACCAGGATGCGTTCATCCTCCTTGCCCTTTTCCAGACCGTACGCCAGGGCGGCGGCGGTCGGCTCGTTGATGATACGCAGCACGTTCAGGCCGGCGATCGTACCGGCGTCCTTGGTGGCCTGACGCTGGGCGTCGTTGAAGTACGCCGGGCAGGTGATCACGGCATCGGTAACCGGCTCGCCAAGGTACGCTTCGGCGTCCCTCTTGAGCTTCATCAGAACCTGCGCGGAGATCTCCTGCGGGGTCCACTTCTTGCCGTCGATTTCGACGGTCCAGTCAGTGCCCATATGACGCTTGACGGAGCTGATGGTGCGGTCGACGTTGGTGACCGCCTGACGCTTGGCGACTTCGCCGACAAGGATCTCGCCGGACTTGGAGAACGCGACCACGGACGGCGTGGTGCGAGCGCCCTCGGCATTCACGATAACAGTGGGCTGGCCACCTTCCAGCGTGGCAATGCACGAATTCGTAGTACCCAGATCAATACCTACTGCACGTCCCATTGTTTCCTCCTAATTGAGTTGATGCTTACGTTTCTTCGCTCAAGTCCTCGGCAGGCTGTGCACCTCGGCCCTGAACCTTCCAAAACTTGAGCCTACACCACTCAACTTCCGGACCGCAAGTTCTATTCCCAATTCAACGAAAAAAACTTGAGCGCGTGTCGCTCAAGTTTTGCTCGTCGCTGGGTTTCCGTCGCCAAAAACACTTCGCACCCACGCCTAACCCCATATACAGCAATCTCCCCGTGGATCAATGGAACAATCCACGGGGAGATTACTGCCGTTATTGAGCTAGGAACTTGAACTCAGAGCTTAAACTCAACGGCTCGAGAACACGCCCTTGCGCCAGGCGGCCAGCACACCGCCGGCAACCATCAGCGCCACCACAACCAGCACCAGGCCGGCGACATTGGCACCGGTCTTCGCCATGTTGGAGGGCTGCTGGACGGTACCGGAAGCGATGTTGTTCGCCTCGCCCTCAGTCTTGTCGGCTGCGCCATTGCCCTTCGTGCCCTGCTGGGCGGCGGTCGGCGCATCGAACTTGACCTCGACGGTCTTGCCCGACTGCTGGCCCTTGACGGTCAGCACATAGCCCTTGCCGTCAGCCTGAACGCCCTTGGCGGTGAACTCGGTGGTGCCGGCGGTCTGCACGCGCACGCCGGAGACCGGAGTGGTGGAGGCGGACTGGTCGACCACACCGTTGGCGTCCTTCAGCTCGTAGCTGAGCACGGCGTCGCCGTCAAAGCCGGTGGCCTTCACGGCACCGGTGGCCTTGTCGACCTTCACCTCGGCGTTGTTGGACAGAGCCTGCTGGTCAGCCTTGTCGGAAGCCAGCCCCAGCGCCTTGGCGATGGTGTAGAAGTTGTCCGTCTGATCGGTCAAGCCATCCACGCGGGAGGCGCCCGGACCGGAGGCGGCGATGCGCAGCTGGGTGCCGGTGTGGCTCATGCTGCCCTGGGCGCCCTTGAACTTCTCGGCGGTGTTGGCGTCGCCGTTCTCGCCCTGCGTGTACTCGTCGTTGTCAATGGGATTGCCATCGGCGTCCTGATAGACCGGGCCATCGGAGGTGCCGTAGGAGATGGTGGTCTTGGAGCCGTCGCGGTTCTTCAGCACGGTGCTCAGCGCATAGTAGGGCTGGGACTCCACGATCTGGGAGGTGTGCGCGTGATCGGCGGTCACAATCACCAGCGTGTCCTTCAGATCCACCTTCTTGAGAGCGGCGGAAATGGCCTTGTCGAGATCGTCGGTTTCGCCGATCTGGCCGCAGGCATTGGCATTGTGGTCCTGCTTGTCGATGGAAGCGCCCTCGACCTGCAGGAAGAAGCCCTTGTCCTTCGACTTCTGGTTGGCCTGCAGCAGGTCAATCGCCTTGCTGGTGAAGTCGGACAGCGCGGCGCCCTTGTTGCCAAGCCAATCGGGGTTGGCCTGGCACACGGTCGGGTTCTCGTCCTTGGCCTCGTTGTACTTGGAAGCCACGGACGGGTTGTACTGGGTGGGCAGGTTGCCGTCGCCCAGCAAAGCGAGCACCGGCTTGTCCTGCTGGTAGCTCAGCGACTTGAAGCCGTCGATATCACCGGACTGAACGGTCTGGAAGCCACGATCGGCAGCCTGCTGCCACAGGGTCTTGGTGCCGTCCTCGTAGGTGGGATCGATCTGATTGAAGTACTTGGAACCGCCGCCGATGGTCACGTCGGCCGCAGTGTCCATCAGCTGCTCGGAGATGGAGCCAATGCCGCCGTTGACCTTCAGCTGATCGGCCAGGCAGCGCTTGGCGGCGTCACCGTCCTGAGCGTCGACCTTGCCGTCCTTGTTGGTGTCGGTCTTGCCGTCCCACTTACCCTGCGGGCCATAGCAGGCGCGCTCAGTGGAGTGGGATTCCAGCACTGCCGGGGTGGCGTCCTGGATTTCGGCGGTGGTGACGTTGCCGGTGGCATATCCGGCGGCCTTGGCCAACTCGATCAGGTTGAGCTGCGGGTTGCCTTCCACATCCACATCCACTGCATTGTTGTAGGTCTTGGTGCCGGTGGACCAGCCGGAGCCGGAGGCGGAGGAATCGGTGACCGGGGTGATCACGCCGGCGGTCTTGGATCCAGCCAACTTGCCGCTCTTGTCCTTGGCCATCAGCGAATCGTTGGAGCTGCCGCCCAGCGAGAACGTGGTGTACTGGCCGGTGCCGGTTTCAATGCCCTTGTTGAGATTCGGCTGGCCGATCTTATCGAGGCCGTCGAAGGAGCCGCTCACACCATGCAGGTAGTTGCGGGCCACGGTGATCTCGGAGTCTCCCATGCCATCGCCGATGAAGAGGATGACGTTCTTGGCGTTGCCGCTGGTATCGCCGTACACGCCGGCGATACGCTGGGCCGCGCCATGCTCCTTCAGCTGTGCGACGGACAGACCGTCCGCGGCGGAAGCCACACCCGGCACGACGGCCAGCATGGCAAGCGAGGCGACAGCCGCGCAGGCTGCCTTAAGTCCCTTGTGCTGCTTCACTTCTCTTATCCTTTCAGATGATGGGCACGCTGTTTGCGCCCCCAACCCACAGCACACCTTGCGTCATAAAGTCAACGCCAACACGTCTGAAAGTGAACATCACGACCAATCCTCGATGAACAATCGGCCAACAACGCGCCCCTCAGCGAATCCGCAGCTCGCAGCTTTCTTGGAAATCGACGGTGACCCGCCATATGCGCGCGCCCCAGTTGCGGCGCAGCTGGTCGTCTTCCAAAGGCACTGATTCCACCACCCACCTTACGGGGACGCCATCCGCATACAATGCGACGCGGGCACCGCCGACGGCGAGCGCGCCCGGCTCCCCCGGTAACGGTTCCGGACGATACGCCATGATCCAATGCATGCGTGCCCGGTCATACCGCCCCTGCGCATCGTCGCGGACCACCAGCTCATGAGCGCCCCTGTCCAGGCGAATCGACCGCGAATACCGCCGCAGGCGTGCGGCCCGGGGCCATGCATGCGTCAAATCGGCCGCCACTGTTCCGATCGCAACGCCGGCATTGTCGCCAGCGGCCGACCCACCACCGTCGATCCCATCGTCAACCCCGACGACTCGCACATTGCCGGCACGGCATTCGGCCGACGCCCCCTGCATCACCCCATCGAAATCAGGCAGATTATGCCAACTTGACTGCATGGTCCAAATATCGTAGCGTTCCGGCGAAAACGTCTTGCGCGTATAGGTACCCACGCCCAAGTCGATCAACACCGGTTGCCCGTCGCGGTACACAATCACATTGCCGGTGTCATTATGACTGTGACTGGCACCATTGCATCCCGCCTTCACCGCCACGTCGAGCCGATCGTCACGCAGCACCGCAACACCAGTGCTGGGGAACCATCCCTCCGGCAGGCGCCGACCGTTCTTCCCGCTGTCCGGACGCCGCTCCAGAGCAATGCGCCGCATGGCCGAGGCCTCCTGCGCCTCCCACAGCTGGTACATCACGTTTGTGCGCGCAGTAAGTCCCGTCGCATCAGCTTCGTCCAGCGAGCGCCACCAATCCGAAGCCGCGTATGAGGTCATCGCCCCATCACCCACGGCACGTGCATAGCGATATTCGCGAACGCCCATCCGCCCGAGCCGCGGCGCGCAATCCGAAAAATTGAAGCACCATCCGCCTCGCGCCAGCATCTTCAACGCGTACGTGCACATATTGACGATCTTCGGTTCATGACGCAGCGGTTCGAAGACCTCGGGCGCAACGCCATCCAATATGGTCAGGCAACCGCTCAGGCATACCGCGGCCTCATGCCAGTAGCCGGCGCCTTCCACACATCCGCCGTCATCGCCATAGTCCTTCAGGAAGCAGTCAAGGCTGCGGCAGGCCTTGGCGATCGCGGCAAGCTGCGTCCGCTCATCGCAGTCGGCGGCATCAGACATCAGAACCGTCGCCAAAACGTTCTGCGTGCACCAGGCGGTCCAATTGCACATCGGCTCGTCGCCATCGCCCATCCACCAAAAATGATCGTTGAGATACGGTTGGATAATGCGCTCCCGCAACCGCTGCCGTACAATGGCGCGCACCGCGGCCGGCAGACGATCCCCGCACGCATACAGGATCGAAGCGAGCTGCGCCCCGGTTTCGCAGGCGAACAAATCCAGCACCGGGCGTTGCATATCCGGCCACGGTAATTGGGGCGCGTCACGTACGTAATTGTTATGCGCCGGCAGCTGCCATGCCATCTGCTCGCAGACCAGCATCACACCGTCAATCAGATCGGTGAGCAGCGCGGTGTCGTCGGGATGCAGGCACCACGCCACCGTCTCATCGCCAAGTCGCCTGCGCAGCGCGCCATATTTGCTCTCATAGCCCGCCCGGTTGCCATCCACGAAAAAGCGCACCCAATCACTGGCCAGCAACTGTGGCCAGGGCTGGCCGGCATACCGGGCGGCACGATCAACATACCGACGACGCACCTTCCCAGGCAGATTCCGCCAGATTTCCCGGTCCCGCACGCATGGCCCCGGGACAAACCATCCCATCGTCGCCGTCTCTTTCCGATCGCGCCGCCCCGCGCGCAGCAGCTTCGCCCGCTCAACGAACATCATTGTCCTCCCGGCTCCTCATCAAGTCCGAACCACCAGTGTACGCCCTGTTTTACTATGGATTCCATGACCGATTATCGTTCCGACGGCGCCCCATCCACCGCCGACCGCATTGTCGCCGGTTTGGGCACTGTCAACGCAAAGGTGGACGAGATGCGAAGCAATATGGAGCAGGACCCCGATTCCATGGGAGACAAGATCCTGAAGGCTGCGCTGCCTTCGATTGCCGGGCTGGTCGCCGGCAAGCTGTTTCAGCTGATATGGGATCACGGCACGGCCAAACACAGTCGCAACGGCAATGACAACAGCTTCATGATGAGCGTGCTGTTCGCGGGCTTGTCCGCAGCAGTCGGGGCGGTTGTCGCGCAATTGTCCGGCCGGGGCTCACAGGCCCTGGTCGATCGGCGCCACGCCAAACGCCGCTGACATATCACCGAGCATTATCGCCGAGCATCCAGAGGACCGGCTTGTTCGTCCCGCCATCTTCGGCAGACGGGCATTGCGCTTGTGCACCGGATGATTTCTTCTACCATGGCAGTATGACTACTGTTGCTAATCCCACTATTGACATTCTGCTATCCCGTCGTTCAATCCGCGCGTTCCAACCTGACGCCATCGACGAGGATACCGTTGAGACCTTGGAAACCGTTGCGCAGCACGCGGCATCCAGCCAATACCTCAATGACTGGTCGGCGATCCGCATCAAAGACCAGTCGCTGAAGAATCTCATGTCACATATCGGCAATCAGGCGTATATCGCCGACGCCCCCCTGCTGTATCTGTTTGTGGCCGACGAGCATCGCAATGCGCTGATCGCCCAGTCAAAGGGCGTTTCCACCGATCCGGACGTCTATGGCCTGGCGACGAGCTACCGCTTCACTCAAGCGCAGAACGATGCCGTTCTCGCATTGCATGCCATGGAAACCGCGGCATATTCGCTGGGGCTGGGTTGCGTGATTCTCGGGTCGCTGCTGAACGATGTGGACACATTGATCGAAGCGTTGCAGCTGCCGCAATACACCTACCCCGTCCTGGGCCTGGCCATCGGCAAACCCGCGCAGGAACCGATGCTCAAACCACGCATGCCACGTTCGCTGCAGTTTTTCGATAACGAATATCCGACTGATGAGACATCGATTCACAGCCTGAACGACGATATCGCCGACTTCGACGCCACCGTGCACACCTATTATGATCTGCGGCACGCCGACCGCCCGGTTGACGCGTTCAGCGATCAGGTGGCGCATCTTGCGCTGCAGCAGACGGATGAGTCGCATCAGGTAATGCCGCATGCGGAAGCCCAGGGATTCAGGCTGAACCGCTGATGGCAGGAAAACGAAAAAGGAGATAAACGAACAGGGGATTCGCCTTTATATTCGCCGCATGTTCGATCATCGAATCCGAAGTGTTTCAATCCGGCAATCGGCGGAGCGGTTCATATATAAGGGGAATCCCCTGTTCGGTTCTGCACCGCCCAAGTCCTACGGTGCCCAAGTACGCAACGACGACGTTCAACGGCGACGAGGCTTATAGCCCTTTTTGCGACTATGCGGCTTGAGCTGCTGGTTCAGCGGCACATAGGTATGCGCGTTCGCCGGATCGTGACTCGTCAAATGCCAGGTCCCGCAATACTGGCACCGATACACCCAAAGATCCACGCCACGCTCGACCAGACTCTGATCGGCGGCTCGCTGGGCCTGCATTTGGTCGTGATACATGATCTTATTCGATGCAGTGCAGCGTTTGGGAGTGAAAAAATGTGCCATAGTGGCTCCAACAGTAGTCCGTATTGCCGAGTTATGCGGCTGTGTTGTTGTTGGTGTCGTTG
>DBKS01000056.1:0-674 GCA_002298605.1 Bifidobacterium sp. UBA744
TTCGTGGCTTCCGGCGATGTGCTCGCGCAGCTGAAGGCCAACGGCCAGATCGCCACGCAGTACGTGGACGAGGCCGGCGTGCCGGGCATGAACCTGGATGTGAACCCGAACGGTTCGCTTTTGGCCATCGAGGGCATCACCAGCCCGGACGGCCGCGTGTTCGGCAAGATGGGTCACTCGGAGCGTTACAGCAACGGCACGTTCGTGAACGTGCCCGGCGAAAAGGACCAGCCGCTGTTCGCGGCCGGCGTGGAGTACTTCGCCGCCTGATGCGCGAGGGCTGACTGAAGGCCGCGATATGCACCGCCTGTGAGCCAGAGAGGGTGTGCTCGGAATCCAACGCTCCGGACACACCCTCTACGCTTATATCGAAATTCGTACCTTCGCGATAGACGCCCCTGTCAAGCCGAGAAGTAACCGTCCTGGAGATCGACCGGCGCATTGGCGCGCCGCACAGCCTCCTCGTTGGCGCGGACCGTGCGATCAAGCGCATCGTCGTATCCGGCCAGCGCGGCGAACGGCATGAATTGCGCCGCGCGGTTGCGCATGCTCATATGGGCGTGTTTGAGCGATTGATGATGCGGCAGATCGATGATGTCGTCATAATCGCGTGTTTCCGTAAGTGTCATATGCCATCTTCCATTCATTGTCGTGCCGTCATCATTGCCGTGCCG
>DBKS01000056.1:698-12381 GCA_002298605.1 Bifidobacterium sp. UBA744
GCCGCCGACGCCATTCACCTCCTGCCATGGCTTACGCGGCATGGCCTCCGATCTGCTGGTTGCGCTGGCGTCCGGTGGCGCCGTCGAACAGATCCATGCCTTTGATCACGGCGTTCTTCCCGAATTTGCGCTTGATGTCGATCAACGCCTGCTGCATATGCCCTTCCGTTTCCTCGCCGACCTTGCCGCCCGCCCCGGTCCGGGAACGTCCGGCGACACCAATGGCGTCACGGGCAGCGGCATCGTCATCCGCGGCCGCGAACAAATCCGGCTGCGTGTATCCCGCGGCGACCGGCCGCCCACCGCCATCTTGCCCTATCGTTCGCAAATCATCCGCGACTACGTTCAGCCGCCTCACCAGCAGACGCCGATCGACGATTCTGCCGAACAAATCGTCCACGGCGTCGCAGATGCGACTGGTCGACGACGTGGGTTCCGGCAATGCGATCGAGCCATTGGCGGGTTTGGGCACGCGTCGGCCGTATCTGTCCGAGGAAACCGGACCGTCGTAATGCGCGGCCGCGTTGTCCGCGAGCGCGTGCAGCAGCGGCGTCGCGCAATCCTCCAATCGCTTCGGGTCAAGGCTGGCCGCGTCGTAGCCGACCATCAATCCCACGCGCCCGGCCCTCAAGCCCCTGCCCGCCAAATCGAGCGACAGCGTATCGGCCATTTCGCGGACGATCAGACGCGCGGTCCCGGCGTCGACCGCACCGGTGAGCACCTGGCCGGAACTCATGCTGCGACCCGCCGGCTTGTACGCTTTGATGTCGGCGATGGTGCACGGCTCCCATCCCCATGCGTGGTCGATGAGCAGCTCGGCGTTCACGCCGAACATGCGATACAGCAGGTCCTCGTTGTAATAGTCGGAGGCCCGTCCGATGGAGCAGCGGGCGATGTCGCCCATGGTCGTCAGCCCCCGGGACTCGAGCTTTCTCGCATAGCCGCGTCCGACCCGCCAGAAATCCGTCAGCGGACGGTGTCCCCACAGCAGACGACGATATGACGCCTCGTCAAGTTCGGCGATGCGCACGCCGTCGTCGTCGGCGGGAATGTGCTTGGCCACAATGTCCATGGCCACCTTGCACAGGTACAGATTGGTGCCGATGCCGGCCGTGGCCGTGATGCCGGTCTGCCTCATGATGTCCTGCACGATCGCGCAAGCCATGGCGTGGGCGCTTCCCCGCCATGCGTTGAGATATCGAGTGGCGTCGATGAACACCTCGTCGATGGAGTAGACGTGGATGTCGTCGGCCGCGGCATACTGCAGATAGATGCCATAGATCCGGGCGCTCACTGCCAGATAGTGCGACATTCTCGGCTTGGCGGCGATATACGTGGATTCCAACCGCGGCCGGGCCAGCAAATCGCGGCTGTCGCAGGATGCGCCGACCAGCCGGCGTCCGGGGGCGGCCAGACGGCGACTCTCATTGACCTGCTTCATCCGTTCCACGACTTCGAACAGTCTCGCCCTGCCGCCAATGCCATATGCCTTCAGCGAGGGGGACACCGCCAGACAAATGGTCTTCTCGGTGCGTTCCACATCCGCCACCACCAGATTGGTGGTCAGCGGATCCAGCCCGCGCGCCACGCATTCCACCGAAGCGTAGAACGACTTCAGATCGATGGCGATATACGTGTGGCCTCGACCGGCCCGTCGATCATCATGCTGCGGTTCGCCCATCGCCATCACCTCCTGACGTCCGATCGAAAATCCGGCAATGACATCACCATACCAATATGCTCGAACATCTGTTCGAAGTCATGTCGCGGTCCCGCCCCACGGCGGCACGCTGTATTTGGCGGCTGGTAAGGTGAACTGATAGTTAATTCCCATGCGCGTAAAGGAGCTTTGGCTTGTCTGCTGAACTGGAAGACATCCACGAGGAATGCGGCATCTTCGGCGTCTGGGGACACCCCGACGCTGCGCGACTCACCTATTTCGGCCTCCATGCATTGCAGCACCGCGGCCAGGAAGGAGCAGGCATCGTCTCCAACGATCACGGGCATCTCATCGGGCACCGGGGCCTGGGGCTGCTCACACAGGTGTTCGGCGACGAACGCGAGATCGAACGCCTCAAGGGAGACAAGGCCATCGGCCATGTGCGCTACGCGACCGCGGGCTCCGGAACCACCGACAACATCCAACCCTTCATCTTCCGGTTCCACGACGGGGATGTGGCGCTCGGCCACAACGGCAACCTCACCAACTGCAAGTCGCTGCGCCGCAAACTTGAGGACGAGGGCGCCATCTTCCACTCCAATTCGGACACCGAAGTCCTGATGCACCTGATCCGCCGCTCCTCCAAGCCCACCTTCATGGACAAGCTCAAGGAGGCGCTCAACACCGTGCACGGCGGCTTCGCCTACCTGCTCATGACCCAGGATGCGATGATCGGGGCGCTCGACCCCAACGGATTCCGGCCGCTGTCGCTCGGCAGGATGAAGAACGGCGCATACGTCCTCGCCTCCGAAACCTGCGCGCTGGACGTTGTGGGCGCCGAACTGGTGCGCAACATCCGCCCCGGCGAGATCATCGTGGTTTCCGACCACGGCTACAAAATCGTGCAGTACACCAACAAAACCCAGCTGGCCATCTGCTCGATGGAGTACATCTACTTCGCCCGCCCGGACTCCGACATCTACGGCGTGAACGTGCATTCCGCCCGCAAGCGCATGGGCGCACGCCTCGCCAGGGAGGCTCCCGCCGACGCCGACATGGTCATCGGCGTGCCGAACTCCTCACTGTCCGCGGCCTCCGGATACGCCGAGGCGGCCGGGCTGCCCAACGAAATGGGCCTGATCAAGAACCAGTACGTGGCACGCACCTTCATCCAGCCCACGCAGGAGTTGCGCGAGCAGGGCGTGCGCATGAAGCTTTCCGCCGTGCGCGGCGTGGTCAAGGGCAAGCGGGTCATCGTCATCGACGATTCGATCGTGCGCGGCACCACATCCAAGCGCATCGTGCAGCTGCTCAAGGAGGCCGGCGCCGCCGAAGTGCATATGCGCATCAGCTCCCCGCCACTGAAGTACCCCTGCTTCTACGGCATCGACATCTCCACCACCAAGGAGCTCATCGCGGCGAAGAAGTCCGTCGAGGAGATCCGCGAGTACATCGGCGCCGACTCCCTGGCATTCCTGTCCCTTGAGGGACTGGTGGAATCCATCGGACTCAACGCGGACGCCCCCTACGGCGGACTGTGCGTCGCCTACTTCAACGGCGACTACCCCACCGCCCTCGACGACTACGAGGAGGATTTCCTGAAATCCCTCACTCCGGAGGACCGCGTGCGCCTGCCACGATTCGCGCTCGACAAGAGCCGCTACACCGGCAACGAATACTCGTGCCAGCAGGGTCTCAAGCCCGGCGAATGGAACCCGGAAGACAAGTAACACCAAGAAAGGACCATCAATGCCCACAGCCTATGAGAACGCCGGAGTCAGCGTCGAAGCAGGGTACGAAGTCGTCAACCGCATCAAAAGCCACGTGGCCCGCACCGCACGCCCCGGGGCAGGCGGCATCGGAGGCTTCGGCGGACTGTTCGACCTGTCCACGCTCGGATACAGGGAGCCGGTGCTGGTCTCCGGCACCGATGGCGTCGGCACCAAGCTGATGGTCGCCAAGATGGCGAACAAGCACGACACCATCGGCCAGGACTGCGTGGCCATGTGCGTCAACGACATTCTCGCCCAGGGCGCCGAGCCGCTGTTCTTCCTCGACTACATCGCCTGCGGCAAGAACGACCCCGTGCTGCTCGAGCAAGTCGTCAAGGGCGTCGCCGACGGCTGCGTGGACGCCGGCGCCGCGCTGGTGGGCGGCGAAACCGCCGAGATGCCCGACATGTACGCCCCGGACGAATACGATCTGGCCGGTTTCACCGTCGGCGTCGTCGAAAAGTCCAAGATCATCGACGGCACCAAGATCGCCGAAGGCGACGTGCTCATCGGCCTGCCCTCCTCCGGCATCCACTCCAACGGCTATTCGCTGGTGCGCAAGATCCTGTTCAAGGACAACGACTTCGCCATCGATTCCAAGCCCGAGGAACTCGGCGGTGAAACCCTGGGCGAGGAGATCCTCAAGCCCACCCGCATCTATGCCAGGCCGCTCAAGCCCCTGTTCGCCGAAGACGATCTGATCAACGGCATCTCGCACATCACCGGCGGCGCGTTCGTCGAAAAGGTGCCGCGCATCATCCCCAAGGGCCTGGCCGCGTCCTTCGACATCACCTCCTGGCCGGTGCCGCCGATCTTCCGCCTGCTGCAGCGGTACGGCAATGTGCCGGAACTCGAAATGTACAACATCTTCAATATGGGCATCGGACTGGTGTTGGTCGTCGATCCGGCCAAGGCCGAAGAGGTCGAACGCATCCTCGACACGGAAAACGAACCCCACTACCGCGTGGGGCGGATCGTCAAGGACGTGGACGGCACCCGCGTGCAGCTGCACAAGTAGGCGCAAGCGCGCAAGCGGACTCGTTCACCGGCAAGACTTAACGGCTTAAGAAAAAGGAAAAACACATGGGTTCCAAGGTTTTGGTCATTGGTTCTGGCGCACGCGAGCACACCATCGCCTATACGCTGCTCAAAGCCCCCTCGGTCGACGGGGTCACCGTCATTCCCGGCAATCCCGGCATGGAACGCGACGGCATCACGACCTCGGCGCTGAGCCAGTCCAATCATGCGGCGCTGATCGACTATGTGAAGGACAACGGCATCGACTGGGTGTTCGTCGGCCCCGAAGTACCGCTGATGGAAGGCATCGTCGACGATTTCGAGGAGGCCGGCATCAAGGCGTTCGGTCCCGACAGGGCCGCCGCCCAGATCGAGGGCTCCAAGGACTTCGCCAAGCGCATCATGGAGAAGTACTCGATCCCCACCGCAGCCTACCGAACCTTCGATGAGCTCGAACCGGCGGCCGCCTATGTCAGGGAACACGGCGCCCCGATCGTCATCAAGGCCGACGGGCTCGCCGCCGGCAAAGGCGTGACCGTCGCCATGGACATCGACACCGCCCTGCAGGCCCTCGACGAGATTTTCATCAACCACCGCTTCGGAGCCGCCGGCGCCAAAGTCGTCATCGAGGATTTCCTCGAAGGTCAGGAATTCTCGCTGATGAGCTTCGTCAACGGTGAGGAATTCTGGCCAATGCCCATCTCCCAGGATCACAAGCGCGCCTACGACAACGACGAGGGCCCGAACACCGGCGGCATGGGCGCCTACTCTCCCGTGCCGCAAATCGGCCAGGACGTCGTCGACACCGCCATCGAGACCATCGTCCGTCCCATGTGCAAGGCCATGGTCGACGAAGGCGTGCCGTTCATCGGCATCCTCTACGCCGGCCTGATCGCCACCGCCGACGGCCCGAAGGTCATCGAATTCAACGCCCGCTTCGGCGATCCGGAAACCGAAGTCGTGCTGCCGCGACTCACCTCCGACCTGAACCTCGGCATCACCGCGATCCTCAACGGACAGGCCCCCGAATTCACCTGGACCGACAAAGGCGCCACCCTCGGCGTCGTGCTCGCATCCAACGGATATCCGACCAATGTCATCAAGGGCGCTCACGTACCCGCTATCCTCACCGACGACGACTCCCACGTCTATTATGCCGGCGTCGAATCCGATCCCGATTCCGGCGAACTTATCGCCAGTTCCGGCCGCGTCCTGCTCGTGCAGACCACCTCGGACTCCATCCGGGACGCCCAACACAAGGTCTACGGCATGCTTGACGGCATCGAAACCGAAGGCATGTTCTACCGTCACGACATCGGAAACAAAGCCTTGAAGAACTGACCGGCATCGCGACAGGGCCCCTTCCGCGGAAGGGGCCCTGTCATAGGCGGCGCACGGTACAATGATTGGGATTGAACGCAACAGATCGAAGGAGACTGCCGTGCGCAAGCATCCGGGCGACCTCGTGTCCCATATCCGCATCAACGAACGAGTCGAGCCAGTCGATCTGCCATCCGGAGAGGCCATCACCGTACGATGGTGGCCCGTGCCGAACGCCACGGCACACCGCGTGCTGCTCCTCGACCGCCCGCATGGCGGCACGACACTCTGGCGATCCGATCCCATCGGCAACGGCAATGAGGCCGTCCTCCCCGGCATTGCGACCACACCCGCATCCCGCCACTGGCTGGTCATCGAAACGACGTTCCCCGACGGGATCACAACGCATTCTGCGCCCGTCACCTTCGGCACGGCACCATCGAAGCTGCAGGACGAGCGGATCACACCCATCTGGGCGAGCCCGGCCACCGCCGCAGCCAACAAAGGCGAACAGGGCGACCCCAATGCGGGCACAGTCCCCGCGTTCTCGGGCCTGCGGGAATCCGACAGCGACGCCGGCGACGAGTTCTTCCAGCGTCCGACCATCAGGCAAACCAGGCACAACGGGCTCGGCTGGGCGTTCATGCGCCACGAATTCACACTGCCCGACGAGCCGGTCCTGTGGGCCACACTGCATGTCACCGCGGCAAGCGTCAAACCCGGACGGCAATTCGTCTACCGTGCATGGGTCAATGGCAAGTTCGTCGGACTTGGACCCACCTTCCCCACGCATGACGAGGCTCGCACCGACGGATTCGACGTCACGAACCTGCTCAAGCCAGGCCGGGCCAATGCCATCGGCGCACTGGCCTGGACGCTGGAGGACCGCCGCTTCCTCGCCCGGCTCGACATCACCCTGACCTCCGGCCGTACACTGCATATCGGCACCAATCACGATTGGAAGGCCATCGTGGGCAACGCCGCCTATCCGGATTCACTGTCCACCGGCACCCAATACTGCGAGTCGCCCGCCGAGGATCTCCAGACCCGGCACTATCCCTTCGGCTTCGCGCAGCCGTCATTCAACGACTCGGCATGGGCGCCGGCCGAAGAGCAGCCGCCGTTCGCCCGGTTGGAGCCCAATCCCGCCGACAAAGTAACCGTCGTCTACAACAAGCCCGCATCGGTCAGCCGCACCCCCAACGGCCACGTGATCATCGACTTCGGTCGCGCATGGATGGGAGGCATCCGTCTGACGCTCGCATCGCCGCTCGACTCGGATGCGGATATTCGCATCCGCTACGGTGAAGTGCTGAATCCGGACGGGTCGGTCAAATACCGGCTCAGCGCCTTCAACACCTATGAGGAGACGTGGCATATCACCCCCGACGCCCCCGCCGTCGAAACCTGGGGACTCAAGGTCTTCCGCTACGTCGAGCTCATCGGCGCCGACGACGACGCCTCCCAAGCCGCCGTGCAGGCCATCGCCGACCACCCCGAAACCGTCGCGGCCTCCGCCATCGTCTACCCTTTCGACAAGCAGACCGGTTCGTTCCAGTCCAGCGACACCACGCTCAACCGCGTATGGGAACTGTGCCGCAACACCATCGAGGCGTTCAGCGGACCGATCTACGCCGATTCCTGGACCCGCGAGCGTGCAGCCTATGAGGCGGACGCCTGGCTGCAATGGCGGTCCCATCTTGCGCTCGACGACGCGCCAAGCGTGGGGGCATATTCCATCGACTATCTCATCGCCAATCGCACATGGCCCACCGAATGGCCGTTGTACCTGATTCTCGCGGTGCACGACGCGTGGATGGCCACCGGCTCACTCGCCCAGGCCCGCCGCGAATATGATCGGCTCGCCGGACTGCTCCCCGATCGCCATCTTGACGACCGTTCCGGCTTCATCGTCAAGGACCCGGGCGATTCCTCGGCGACCGACGGCGACCTGGTCGACTGGCCGCCGGCGGAACGCGATGGATTCACCTTCGGTCGCGTGAACACCGTGATCAACGCACTGGCCTCCCAGGCATACGCGGATATGGCCGATCTGGCCAAGGCCCTGGGGCGCGCCGACGACGCGGCCCGGTATGCTGGCGTCGCCACGCGTATGCGCCAGGCGATCAACGACAGGCTGTTCGACGACTTTCAGGGCGCCTATCTCGACGGCATCGATTCCGGCCCGGACGGCACACTCATCAACCACGCCTCCGAACACGCCTCGGCATTCGTCCTGGCCTTTGCCGACGTGCCGCGGAAGCGTCTCCCCCGTCTCGCCAGATTCCTCGGGGCCAAGGGCATGGCCTGCTCGGTATACGCGGCGGCCATCCTGCTTGAGGGGCTGTACCGGCATGGTTTCGGCTCGCTGGCCACCAAGCTCATCGCCTCGCACAGCCATCCCCGCAGCTGGTGGAACATGCTCCGCGCCGGCGCGGGCGGCACGTCGGAAGGCTGGGACGTGTCGATCAAGGGCAATACCACCTACTCGCATCCCTGGGCGTCGTCCCCCGCATACCTCCTGCCTCAGGGCATGCTCGGGATTCGCCCCATCGAACCGGGATATCGCTGTTTTGAGGTCCGACCGCAACTTGACGGCGTCCGGCACGCCTCCGCCACCCTGCCATGCCCCTACGGCGAGATACGCGCCGACGCGCGATTAGGCGAGGCCGGCACCACGGAGCTCGAACTCGACGTACCCGCCATGACCCGCGCCACCGTGCGGATCAACGGCACGGCAGTCACCGTTCAGGGACCGCGGCACATCGTCTGTGACGGGTCTTCGCAGACGTCTCTCCTCCCCGAAAACAAGGGTTGAGCTATCCCCCGCCCCTTGTTAAGCTTGCTGCTGGAGTTTTATTTGCAGCATCTCATGTAGGCGGGTATACGTTCATGATTTCCAAAATCCTTTTGGGATTACCAGGCGCCGATTTCCGCAAATCCGTATGGCTGGGTGTGCTTTCGGCGCTTGCGTCCCTATGCGAAGTGACGATGGTGATAGTCGTCTGCCTGACTGCGGGCAATCTGCTGGGCCTGTCCGTTCCCCCATGGACCCTGCCCATTGCGGGCGACACCACGGCGGCGCTGATCACCATGGTGGTGCTGATCGTCGTCGAGTTGGCGGCCAGATGGGCCTCCAACTTGATCTCCATCGCCGTGGCGGGCAAACTGAGCGACCAATTGGCCGACGCCATGTATCTGGGCATGTTCCGCCCCGAGCGCAACAATGCGGCGCGAATCCAGCGGGACGACGAAAACAAGCCGCTCGCCAACCAATCGCTGGCATTGCTGTCGGTTGAGGGAACCAAGGCCATCATCAACTATTTCACCGGCTATATTCCCAATTTCATTCAGGTGATGGGCGTGCTGCTGGTCACCGCCATCACGGTCATGCCGCTGAACTGGGCCGCCGGGCTGGCGCTGATCCTCGGCATGGTGGCGCTGCCCGTGGCCGCCAACGCCTCGCGCGCAAAGGACATGGCCGTGCAGATGAAGCAGCTCAAGGAATACGAGCACGTGGGCCTGCATTTCGAAGAGGCGCTGCGCGGCCTCGGCACGCTGAAGATCTTCAACGCCGACCATCGCACCGCGAAAAACCTCCATAAGGATTCCGAAGGGTTCCGCCGCATCACGATGGATGTGCTCGCCGGGCAGCTGCGATCCCTGATCGCCTCCGATCTGGTGATTTATCTCGCCGTGATACTGGCGACGGTGCTTGCCATCATCACAGGCGGCGACTCGGCTAATTCGATGATGGTGGCCGTCATCGTCATCGTGGCCGGCGTCAGGCTGTTCGCCCCGGAGCGCCAGCTGGTGTATCTGTCGCATCAGGCGGCGGTCGCCATCAAACAGGGCAGGGCCATCACCGCAGCCATCGGACACGGTAGGAACAACGCGGCAGCCTCGCCATCCAGCAACGCCGCCGACACGAACTCGGCTCAAACTGCTCAGACGACTCAGACGACTCCGGACGCACAGCCGCTCCGCATCAACGACGGCATTGTCGCCAAGGGGCTGAGCTTCACCTATGCCAACGGCTTCAAGGCACTGCGCGACATCGATCTCAATCTGCCGGTGATGGGCCATGTGGCGATTTGCGGCCCCTCCGGATCCGGCAAATCCACTCTGGCGAGCCTGTTCACCGGAGAGCGGCGCGACTACGAGGGCAGTTTGAAAATCGGCGGCGTGGAGCTGCGCGACATACGCCAGCAGCAGCTCATCGACATCGAAACCGTGGTGCGCGGCACCGACCACCTCTTCTCCGGTTCGCTGCGCTACAACCTCGACCCGGCGGCCAGGGGATTCAGCAACCACGACTTCGACGCCGTGCTGCGCGGCGTGGATCTCGACAGGGAGATCTCCGACCGCACCGGGTACAAAACCCAGGTGGAGCCCAATGGCGGCAACTTCTCCGGCGGCCAGAAGCAGCGGCTGATCATCGCCCGCGCCCTGTTGCGCCACACTCCGATCTACATTTTCGACGAGGCGACCAGCGCGGTCGACCGCGACCATGACGAGACGCTGTCCAATCTGATCACCCGTTTGGCGCAGAACGCGCTGGTCATCACCATCACCCACCGTCTGGCGGGCATCCGCAACGCCGACGACATCATCGTGCTTGACCGTGGAGTGATCGCCGAACAAGGCGACTTCTACACGCTGATCAACGGCGATGGCCTGTTCGCCGCCGAATGGCAGGAGCAGGAGCGCCTGGAGCGCACGGACGCCACGTCCGGCGACGACACCAATGACGACCGCGGCGACAGCTTCGTCGCCGCAACACCTGACGATTCGGAGGTGGCGCAATGATCGCCCGCATGTTCCGACAGATCAAACCGCTGATCGGCGTTGAGATCAAAGCCATTGTCTGCGGCTCCCTCGGCTATCTGCTGGCGGTGTTCGCGGTGTTGTCCGGCGTTATCGGCGTGGTCGGCTGGTTCCGGGGCGCGCCCAATTGGGCGATGATCGCGGCTGCCATTGCCTGCGGTCTGCTGTCCGGGCCGTGCGCCTATGGTGAGCAGCTCAACAACCACGAGCTCGCGTTCCGTCTGCTTCGCGACATTCGCACCGCGGTGTTCGACAAGATGCGCCGGCTTGCCCCGGCCAAGCTCAAGGAGCGAGGCCGCGGCAATCTGGTCACCGTGCTCACCGAAGACATCGAGCTGCTTGAACTGTTCTACGCCCACACGCTCTCCCCCATCGCCATTGCGGCGATCTGCTCCATCGTCAACAGTGTGGTGCTCGCCATCATCAATCCATGGCTGGGATTGGCCGCCATCGTCTCGTATGCGCTGGTGGGCGTCGCGTTGCCGGTGATATTCGCCAAGGCGATCGGGCAAACCGCGTTTGAGGAGCGCGAGCGCCAGGGCCGGCTGCATACGGATCTTCTGGAATCGCTGGATGGACGACGCGAACTCATTGCGCTGGACGCGAGCCGCAACACCCAGGCGCGTCTCAAGGCCGACACCGATGCGACGACCGCGGCGCGACGCGAAACCCGGCGCGTGACCGGCGCCAACTCGCTGACCACCGACATCGTCACGTTGGTATGCATCGCCATCTTCACACTGCTCGTGTGGTGGCAAATCGAACTCGGCGGCATGACGGATCCGGGCATGACGCTGGGCGCGCTGGGCGCGTTCATCGTCTCGTTCCCGCCGGTGATCGCGGTGTCCCGTCTGGGTTCGGGCATCCAGCCGACCTTTGCCGCCGCGCGACGCGTCTTCGCCTTGATGGACGAGGAGCCGGCCGTCCGCGAGCATGAAGGCGACAGCGGCGCCATGCTCGCCGAGTTCACCGGCATCACCGCATCCGAAGTGACCTTCCGCTATCCCTCCGGCCCACAGGCGCTGCGCGATGTGAACCTCACGATCCGCCCCGGGGACATCATCGGCGTGCAGGGGGAGAACGGCGC
>DBKS01000056.1:12445-33939 GCA_002298605.1 Bifidobacterium sp. UBA744
ATCTGCGACCAGCCGATCGAAAACGTGAACACCGCGTCGCTCCGCGCAACGGAAACACTGGTCAGCCAGAACGTGTTCATATTCTCCGACACCCTGGCCGGCAATATTGCCATTGCTCGCCCGGACGCCACCCGCAGGGAGATCGCCGACGCCGCGCACGCCGCCTGCCTTGACGAGGTGATAGACCAGTTCCCGGAACGGCTCGACCATATGCTGGTTCGCAATGGCTCGGAACTGTCCGACGGACAGAAGCAACGCATTGCCGTGGCGCGTGCGTTCCTCAGCCGCGCACCCTTCATGTTGTTCGACGAGCCGACCAGCAATATGGATGCCCTGACCGAAGGCCAGGTAATGCGCGCGCTCATCGACCAGCAGCACGGCCGAGCCTATCTGATCGTCTCGCATCGTCCAGCCGTACTCGCCTATGCCAGTCGGATGCTCACCATGAGGGACGGGCATCTGTGCTAGCGGCGTGACGACGGCCTTACGCCGACAGCCTGCAGCATTGCGAACTCAAACCGGCCGCGCTCACCGTCAGCTCGGCCGGTTTTGCATGTCGCGGCAATGCGTTCGGAACACGGATGATGGCTTGGGCCCGACCGAAATACGTGGTGCAACCAGGCGAGGCGAGCTCATCTCGGGTGATGGGGTTGGCGCTGGCAACACCGAGCAGCTCCGCGCCGGCATCAATGGCAGCCTGATTCAGCGATACGGTGATCTCGCGATCCGCCGAGGCGTGCAGCAGACCTTTGCGATCGGTCAACTCGATATCGCAATACACCAGCGAGGTCTCGGCATTCCGGCCCGCTTGGGACCGGCGGATCGGGTCGCATTCCGCACCGCCAATCGCCGACTGCAGCACCGTAATCATGAGTTCGTCCGGATTGGCCGAACGAATCGCGTCACGTGCGATCTCGCATCCCCGCGCATCCAAGCTGACCGCGACCAGGGTACCGGGCTCATAGGGCACGGCAAAGTCGGCGCAGCATCGACGCACGGGCGCAACGCCAATCGTTTCGCCATTGAGTTCCAAGCGAACCGACTTGCCGCCGGAAAACACCTGGACAAAGGCCAGCTGGTCTTCGAACCCATGCCATGACCAGCTGCGCACGCCATCATGGCCGCGTTCTATGAACCGCATGGTCCGTTTCACCCCGCGCAGCAGGGTCATGGGCCGAACGGTGATATACGGACTATGGCGGTTCCCGGTGACGACCGCCCGATAGTAGGCCTGAGATGTCGCATATCCGGTGATGTCGATCAGACCCGAGGCGCCCAGCAAGGCCGGATACCGGCGGTAGGGCGCGGTGCGTCCGCGCACAAAACCAAGCCGGTCTCCGTGCCCGGCGTACCAGCCGTCCACATTGCGCGCCCCCTCATACGCCCATGCGCTCACCGACGCCTCGCCGATGTAGTCCCAGCCGGTCCACACGAAATCGCCGATGAGATACGGGTTGCGCCGGATGGCTGGCCAGTTGCGCGCAATATCCTGCGGATACGTTTCGGAGGCGCAGAACACTCGCTCCGGATACCTCCGATGCCAATATTCCGGACCTTCCTTGCAGTAGTTCAGTCCCGCTATGTCGACGCGTTCAAACACGTCCCTGGTCTGACGGTCCATAACGCCGCTGCGCACCGCCAACGGCATGAGCCGATCAATCAGCGTGAGCAGAGCCGGCCCGGAGGCGCGCTCCAGCGTGGTGTTGAGACCCGGCTTCCCCTCCACCGAGGGGTCCGGCTCGTCCACTCCGGCTTTGGTTCCCGCCGCCACCAGCAGCGAGATCGTGTTCACGCAGTCGATAACCGGTCTGGTCGGGTCGATGCCGTGAATGCGATCGACCATCATCCCCGCCATGGTTGCGGCGCGCGGCGACTTGGTGTCGGCGATCTCGTTGCCGATGGAATACAGCACCACGCTGGGATGATTCCGGTCCTTGCGCGCCATCGCATCGAGTTCGGCCGGCCAACAATCACGGAACCACGAGGCGAAATCATATGGGGTCTTATGCATCCACCACATGTCGAAGGCCTCGTCCATTACCAGCAGCCCGACCTCGTCGCACGCGTTCAGAAATGCCTTCGACAGCGGATTATGGGCGGATCGCACGGCGTTGAACCCTGCCGCCTTGAGTATGCGGGCACGCCGGAATTCGGCCTGCGGCAAGGTGGCGGCGCCCAGGATGCCATTGTCGTGATGCACACAGCCGCCGTTCAGCAGAACGCGTTGGCCGTTCACCGTCAGTCCGCGCCGTGCATCGCAGGCCAGCGTACGAATGCCGAACCGCTCGAGATGTTCGTCCACAACGTCGCCGGTCGCATGATCACGAACCGTAAGGCGGCAGACATACAACGCGGGGTGGTCCACCGACCACAGATCGGCATGGGGCACCCGCGCGACGAGACGACTTGCCTCTCCCGACGCGATCGCCATACAGGATCGTTGCGCACGATAGTCCTCGTTGCGGAACACTTCGGCGCATACGTCATGCCGACGGTTGCCGTCGCCGTCCAGCGGCCCTCCAAGCGGCCTTTCGATATCGATCCCGATTTCGGCGGTGCCGTCGGCTCCCACGTTCAACGTGGCGACCCTCACCGCATCGGGCCTGATCGCCAGCTCGCCCTCTGACCGCCACAGCCATACCGGACGGAAGATTCCGGCCCCGGAATACCAACGGCTGTTCGGTACCGCGGTATTGTCCACCGCTACCAGCATCTCGTTGTCGCCGCTGTGCAGAGCCGGCCTCAGGTCGACGAAAAAGTTGCCGTACCCATAGGAGTGTCGCGCGAGCATGCGCCCATTCACACTCACCACGGCCTGCGGATAGACGCCTTCGAATTCCAGCAGCCATTGGCCTCGAGGCTCATCGCCAGTCACCGTGAATCGACGGCGGTATTCATAGGCACCGCCCGGATAGTACCCGCTGTTATATGAATTGGCTGTCGCGGGATTACGCCGCTCATGGATCATCGCGTCATGCGGCAATGTGACGCTCAGCCATCGAGCTTGCGCGGCATGGGGAATTCCGCCTTGTTCATCCTTGATTTTGCGGAATTCCCAACCGTCGTTCCAGTCAACGCGTTTCATACCGCACCATTGTAGCCATCGCCGTTCAGCACAACGATGGTCCGATCCCCTCGAGAGATCATTCAGTGGCACCGTGGGAAAGCGGCGCCCGCAGCATATATGAAGGCGCTCCCGTCACACCGTCAGGCGGGCAATGGGAGCGCAGCTCATTGATGGAGTTCGATCACTTGACGGCGTCGGCGAACTGATCGACCAGCGCGTCCATCCAATCGGTCAGGTCACTGTACTGACTCGGCATCTGCTCGGTCAGCTCGACGATCGGCACGTTCGCCGCCTTGGCGGCATCGGTGATCTGATTGGTGGTGGAGTCGGCCTCCTGGGTGTTGAAGACCAGCAGCTTGATGGATCCGCCGGCGAGGGTGTCGGTGTATTCCTTGATGTCGGACGGGCTCGGCTCGCTTTCGTTCGCGGAGGCCTGCGCGTAGCCGGAGGGCGTGGCGTCCTTCATGCCCAGATCGTCGGCAAGATACCAAGCCACGGACTCGGTTGCCGCGTACGGAAGACCCTGCAGCTTCGAGGAAGCTTCCTTGATCTTGGACTCGGTTGCGGATTCCTTTTGCTTCCAGGCTTTGTTGAGATCCTCGAACTTGCTCTTCTGGTCCGGCAGCGCCTTCTCATAGGCCGCGGTGATCGCGTCGGCGGTCTTGGTGCGCACGTCGGCGGAGAACCACACATGCGGGTTGTCACCCTCCTGCTTGCCGGCGGTTGCAGCGGCGTCAACCAGCGTCGTCTTGGTGGATTCGGCGGCCTTGGATGCCCACGGATCGTAATCGGCGCCGTTGACCACGGTCACGGCGGCGTCCTTGAACTTGGCGACGTCCTGGCTGGTCGGCTCGTATTCATGTGCTTCGACGTTGGTGTTGGTCATGATCTCGGTGACATCAACCAGATCGCCGCCGAGGTCCTTGGCCACGGAGCCCCACTGGTTGATCGAGGCGACGACGGAGATCCTGCCGTCGGACGAGGCCGCGGACGACGTTGCATTGCCGTTATTGGTTGCCGAGGAGGATCCACATGCGCCTACAGACAGCAGAGTGACGGCGGCGACCGATGCGGCCAGCGTGCGCGTAAGCATTGATTTGATGGACATCTTCCTTTTTCCTTTCCCGATATCTCCATTTAGGAATGATTCTCATTCTTTCATTCCGACATGGAAGTATAGCACTGTATTGAGACTTGTTATCATTTTCTTGCCAGCACACGTCGCATTACCACATCCCCCGAATATGCGACAGCGTCCTATCGCTCGATGCGCCTCTGCGCCACAAGGCGACCGGCTGTGCAATCAGCAGCCACCAAATCATGAAGATCCACGGCATGGGCATCGGCATGGACGATTGCGAGCGGGTCGGCCAGAACCCTCACAATACGATCGGCATCACGCACCCGCCGATTGGCCTCCGCCACGTCATGAAGCCGCGAAGAGCCGGAATCAACCAACGGCAGCTCAAGAATATGCCCGGCCTCGCGGATCAACCTGGAGGCTACCACGCCACGGGACCTCGAATCCAACACGGCATCATCCCCGGAACCGCACAGGCACAACTGATCGTCATCAAACAGCTCCGACTCAAACTCATTCAAACCCACGGCAGTGGCAACCACCGTCGAATTGACCACGCACGGCAGCTCCCCCAGCACCGACAATTCATCAAGATACCGGGCCACGGCAGTCCCCTCCAGCCCGAGAGGCAGGCAGACGAGTAACACATCGGACCGCCCACAGGAATCCGCCAACACATGCGAGAGATCATGCTTCACCGCGCATGTCAGACAGCACTCGTCCTCCCCGATCGCTCGTCGACTCCCCTCGCCAAACGCCATGGGATTGAGCTCGGAGCACACGACCGCATACCCCGCCTCGCAACCATCGTCGGCCCTCACGTCATACATGACCGCACACACGGACGGGCATGAATCGGTCAGAGAAAACGACACGGCGTCCAGACTGAACCGATCCACACCGGTCAGCAGCACCACATCAACCAACGGCCACCCCCCGCCATTACCGGACGACACAGGATCCCCTTCGGCGTTTCCCCATAATTGCAACGATGAACGCGACATGACAGCCTTTCCCAACGGGGCAAAGCACACCCCCAATTTGACGATAATGATTTTCAGTAGCTATAGTTACCGCCATGAGCAAACATTGTCAAGTTCTGGGAACGCATGCCGGCAGAGGCAACAGCGTCTCGCACTCACACAGAAAAACACGCCGCACCTTCGAGCCGAACCTCCAGAGGAAACGCTATTACGCCCCCTCCCTTGGACGCGTCATCACACTGGAAGTCTCCGCAAAGGGCATCAAAACCATCGACCGACGGGGCATCGACTCCATAGTCGCCGAGTTGGTCGCGCGCGGCCGCCTCAAAGGCTGATCCCAGCCGGACACCAAATTTGGCATCGCCCGCTTTTTATCGTTCTCCTTTACGCGGGCGGTGCCGCTCATCGCACAAACCCACACCCGACACGCACAAAGAAAAGAAGGGGAAGCCTCATGGCGAAAGCAACGGACATCCGTCCCGTCATAACCCTGCGATCCACCGCAGGAACGGGATTCACCTACACAACAACCAAGAATCGCCGCAATACGCCGGACCGGCTTGAGTTGCTGAAATTCGATCCCGTCGTCAGAAAACGCGTCATCTTCAAGGAAACCCGCTAAAGGCTGATCAACAATGGCAAAAACAAGCAAACGAGTCAAACAGCTTCAACGAGAGCGCACCGTCGCCAAATACGCACAGCGCCGCGCACAGTACAAACGAGATTCGGTCAACCCGCACCTCAGCCAGGAAGAACGCGACCAGGCCATGCGCAAATTGCACGCCCTACCAAGGGATGCCAGCCCCACACGGCTGCGAAACCGCGACCAGACCGACGGCCGCCCACGCGGATACTTCCGAGTGTTCGGACTCTCCCGCATCAATCTGAGGGAAAAGGCCCACAAGGGCGAGCTGCCCGGAGTCGTCAAATCCAGTTGGTGACGGCCTCGATCGCCGCCGCCACTGAAACCATCAGGAGAACCACAATGAAACAAGGCATACATCCCGCATACGGCCCAGTCGTCTTTCGCGACCAGTCGACGGGCAAGGCGTTCCTCACCCGATCAACGCTCGCGGCACGGGCGGACAAGCTCCCCGCCATCACCTGGGAGGACGGCAATGCCTACCCCCTCATCAACGTGGAGGTCACCAGCGACTCGCACCCGTTCTACACAGGTCGCGCCATGGTGCTCGACACAGCCGGCCAGGTTCAGAAATTCAAGCGCCGCTATGGCGGAAAGGACACGAAACGATGAAGGTCAAAGCTTCCATCCGCTCCTTGCTGCGTAAGGACGGATCGATGGTCGTGCGTCGCCGCGGCCATCTGTACGTGATCAACAAAAAGAACCCGCGCTGGAAAGCGAGGCAAGGCTGATGGCACTGCCCAAATACAAAACATCCCGAGCGAACACGCATTCGCGCCGAGCCAACTGGAAGGCAAAGCCCGTCGATCTCGCCACAGTGGCCACGCCCGACGGGCGCACGGTCAAGGTGCCTCAGCACCTTGCGGCAGCCGTGCGGAAAGGATATCTGCACATCGACTAATCGCATCGCCACGCCGTCATCGGCGCGGCAAACGCACCAATACCGATAGAAATCATCGAGCATCGTAAAAAGAGGCCGGGATATTCGCAGCGACTCAACACCGCGCGAACACCCCGGCCTCTTCTGTTTATCGTTCGAATGCCGACATATCGTCAGGCAGCGAGCTCGCTCTTCAACTCCTTGAGATCGGCGAGGATCTCTTCATGGCACTTCTCATTGGTGTCGAACGCAAGGTGGCAGAACGCACACTCGTGGTTCTCGGAGTTCTCACGGCAGGCCTTGCCGCAATGCTTACCCTCGCACTTATCGCAGTCGGAATCGTTGCAGCAGTCGCCATCGGAGCAGCAACCGCAGCAGCCGCAAGCGGCAACGCCGTGCTCGTGCCTGGACGGATCGAACTTGGCCAAGACGTCCTTGTCGACTGCGAAAACGCCTTCCTCGGTAACGATTTCATAAGCGTGCTTGTCGTAGTTCTTGACGGTCATCTCGCAATTCCTTTCATTGTCATGCATTACGTTTTCCGTGGGTATATTACGGACACGCTCCGTGTGGGGGAAAATCAATGAGAGTAATTATCAGATTCCGCTATCGTGCCGCTCGAAACGACTGACCCCGCGACATGTTCGTCATGACGTGATTGGTTTTGCGATTGCACGCATCTCGGACAAATACCGAAAATCTCCAGATCATGGTCGACATCCCGATAACGCAGATACGCCACCGCCTTGTCGATCCACCGTTCAAGTCCCGGCACCTCGATTTCCACGGTGCGCCCGCATATGCGGCAGATGACATGATGATGGTGTTTGCCATCCGAGCACTCACGGTAGAACGTCTCACCATCGACATGAATGACATCCACCTCCCCGCGCTCGGCCATCAGTTTCAGATTTCGGTATACGGTCGCGGCTCCAACTTTAAGATTGCGGCGTTTCAGCACCTCGATTACCTGTTGCGCGGAGACGAAACGCCGCGCATCGCCCAAAGCCTGCGCAATGAGCAGCCTCGGCCTAGTGACACGTTCCTTCGCGACGCTCTTAGCATCCACCACAAGCGGCACCCCTTTCGGGAAGCACAGCTTTGGCACAGCGTGGAATCCACACACTCCACATGCGCGACACGCATGCCCCTTTCCTTGTTGCTAACGATTCTCATTTGCTATGATATCTCGCGTCACGGAACTTTCTCAGCGAACTTTCCACACAGCGATCATCGCAGGCAAGTCGCAGAGGACATGAATTCCGATTGGCAAATCAACTGGGTCACATACCCCCAGCAACAGAACAAAAGGTAGAAAGAGAAGAGCATGAGCCAATCAAACGGCATCAATCCCGACAATGCCACTTCGTCGACAACGTCGAAAAGAAGCCGCATGGCCTCGCTGGCCGTAACGTTCGTCGCAGGGCTGGCCATCGGAGGACTCGTCATCGGCGGTGTCCTTCAGGCCACAAAGGCGAAAACCGGCCTACCATCCACGGACAACTTGGCAACGTCCATTTCCGAAACCTCATCCGACCGATGCAGCACAACCTTCAACGTCGTCGCATCCGTCAACCAGTGGGGTTCACTCGCGCAGGAGCTGGGCGGCGCGTGCGCCCAAGTCACCTCGCTGATCAATTCGACGGCGGCGGATCCACATGACTACGAGGCGACGCCCGCCGACCTCGCCAAACTCTCCAAAGCGGACATCGTCGTGCTCAACGGCGCCGGATACGACGGATGGGCGGAGAAGGCCCAACTCGATCCATCCAAGCAGACGATCGTCAACGTGGGTGACATCATGGGGATAACGGCCACGGAAGAACACAGCCACGAACACGAAGAGGGCGAAGGGCACCACCACCATCACGGAAGCGTCAATCCGCACCTGTGGTTCAGCCCCGAAGCGGTGTTGAAGGCCTCCCAAGCCATCACCAGCGCATATGTCGACCGGGCGGGCGGCAACAGCGACACCGCGGCCACCGCACAACGCCATTCGAACGAGTGGAACGCCGATTACGCCGATTTCGTGGCCCTGGTCAACGAGGGGCGATCACAGAATCTGCAACGCCGCTACGTGGCAACCGAATCGATTATCAGCTATCTGCTGGAGTACACCGGCGCGGTGGACCACACGCCAGCCACGTACACCAACGCAATGAACAACGATGCCGAGCCCAGTGCCGCCGACCTTAAAAGCGCGCTCGACACGGTGAGCGGACCGGACGTGGACATTTTGGTGATCAACCCGCAGGAGATGGGAGGCTTCGCGCAAAAGCTCAACGATGCGGCAACAGCGGCCGGCAAAACCATCGTATCCGTCACCGAACAGCTGCCGGAAAACCAGAAGACCCTGCTGGGCTGGCTCACCGTCATAGCTCATCAGGTCATGGCCAACGACACAATGAACGGCTGGTTCCTGACCCAGGACGTCAAGGACCGCTCGCTGTCAGACTATACGGGCGACTGGCAGTCGGCATACCCGCTGCTGCAGAACGGCAGCCTGAAGAAGGTCATGGAGGCGAAGGCCAAAACCGGCGATATGACCGAGGACGAATACACGAAGTATTACGACACCGGCTACAAAACCGACGTGGACCACATCTCGATCAACGGCAGCCAGATCACCTTCACCCGTGGGGACAAGACGGCAACCGCCACCTACGAATATTCCGGATACAAGATACTGGACTATGCCAAGGGCAATCGAGGCGTCCGGTTCCTCTTCACCGCCACCGGCGACGTGCCGGACGGCGCGCCAAAGGCCGTGCAGTTCTCCGACCACGGCATCGCACCGGGCAAGGCGGCGCATTTCCACATCTTCATGTCCGACTCGCAAGAAAACGGACTGAAGGAGCTGAACAACTGGCCGACCTATTATCCCGCGTCAATGAGCGCCGACGAGGTGGCCACCGAAATGCTGGCCCACTAGTCGCACCGCACCGATGGGAGGGGGCTTGGAATCTGACGATCCCAAGCCCCCTCCCATTGCCTGGCCGACGCGCAGCCAGCCGCGCACAGGACAAGCCGATCAGCCGGCATTCGTTTCGCGTAGCGCCTTCTGACATTCGGGACATAGGCCGAACACTTCGACGGTATGACTGGACACCGTGAAGCCGTATTGCGCGGCGACCTTGCGAACCCAAGCTTCGCTCGGTGGCTCGATCTCCATGGTGCGCCCGCAGCGCGTGCACACCAGGTGATGATGATGCTCGTCGTCGCCGCACAATCGGAACAGCTGCTGACCACCCATTCTGATCGTGTCCGCAGCGCCCGAATCGGCCAGCGCGTTGAGCTGCCGGTAGACGGTGGCCAGACCTATTTTGACACCCTCATCGGCCAGACGACGATGCAGGTCCTGCGCGGAGATGAACTCCTCGCTGCGTCTCAGCGTCTCGCGAATGATCTCCTTCTGCCTGGTATGCCTCACCGGGCGTTCCGGACTGGTCATTGCCATTGCGTTACTTTCCCTCACCGGACAGGCGGACCGGCTTCACGTCGCGCCAGCAGCCAGTCGCCTCCAAGGCATCGACAGTGGCGGCGGGATCATCGGTGAGCACAGTGATATGACCCATCTTGCGATCGTGGCGCACCTCGGCCTTGCCGTAATCGTGCACATTCCATTCCGGATGATCCTGAATCAGCGCACGCGTGGGCTCCACATGCTGGCCAAGCACATTCACCATGACGGCCGGGGACAGCAGCTTCGGTTGGGGCAGCGGCCAGCCGGCGATACCGCGGATATGCGCGTCGAACTGGTCGATGGAACACGCCTCGATGGTGTAATGCCCGGAATTATGCGGGCGAGGGGCCAGCTCGTTGACGATCACCCGATCATCCGGCGTGACGAACAGCTCGATGGCGAGCGTGCCGGCGAGTTCGAAGCCCCTGGCCAGACGAACGGCGAGCTCATGCGCCTCACGGGCCACATGGCCGCTTACCGCGGCCGGAGCGATGGTCATATGCAGGATGTTGTTGCGATGCTCATTGCGCACGATGGGGAACGTGACGAAATCCCTGCCATTGCCCGACACCAGGATCGAAGCCTCGAAGGCGAAATCCACGAACCCCTCGAGAATGGAGGGCGGGAACCCACCGCCTCGATCGCCACGCGCGCGGATCTTCTCCAAGTCGGCGTCGGAGCGCAGCACGCTCTGCCCATGCCCGTCATATCCGCCGGAACGGGTCTTCAGCACGGCCGGATAATGGATCTCATCAAGGGCGGCGTCCAGTTCCTCGAAATTGTTCACCGCACGCCACGGGGCCGTGGCGATGCCATGCTTGTTGATGAAGGTCTTCTCATTGACGCGATCCTGCGTGACGCGCAACAGGTCGGTGCCCTGCGGCGCCGCGGTGATGCCACGCACCTCGTCGATGGCATCGGCGTCCACATTCTCGAACTCATACGTCAGCACGTCGGATTTGACGGCCAGATCGTGAATGGCGGTTTTGTCGTCATACTCGGCGGTAATCTGAAAATCCGCCACCTGCGCGGTGGGGCAATCAGGGGTCGGATCAAGCACGCCGATGCGGAAACCCATGTATTTGGCGGATAGCGCCATCATGCGGCCAAGCTGGCCACCGCCGACAATACCGATGGTCGCACCAGGCATCAGCCGCTCGATACGACCGTTTGTTTCCTCAGACAAGCTGGGCATTGGACTGGGCCACCTTCTCCTTCAGGGAATCACGGTATTCCTGCAATTCGGTTGCAAGACGCTCATCATTGACGGACAGGATCTGCACGGCCAGCAGACCGGCGTTCGTGGCACCTGAATTGCCCACGGCGGTGGTCGCGACGGGAATACCTCCAGGCATCTGCACAATCGACAGCAGCGAATCCCAGCCGGACAGCGCATGCGAGCGCACCGGCACGCCGATAACCGGCAACGTGGTCTGCGCGGCGACCATGCCGGGCAGATGCGCGGCTCCGCCGGCGCCGGCGATGATCACCTTGAAGCCGTTGCCACGAGCCGCGTGGGCAAACTCACCCATCAGCTCCGGGGTGCGGTGAGCGGAGATGACCTGCTTGTGATAGGCGACATGGAACTGGTCCAGAATGTCGCAGGCGCGCTTCATGGTCTCCCAGTCGCTCGCCGATCCCATGATGACGGCGACCTCGGGGGTGGCGGTTTGTTCAGTCATAGTCGATAACCTTCCGCGAATTGAGAATAACAATCACTGTACGCCTAAAGATCGATAACGACCTTGCCGAACACATCACCGCCATCGAGGCGCGCGAAGGCATCGTTTGCGGCATCCAGACCGGCATAGCGGGAATCGATGGTCGGATGCAGGTCGGAATGCTCCACGAATCGCAGCAGTCGGGCGAAATTCTCCCGCGATCCCATGGTCACGCCCTGCACGCGGATGTCCTGGAAGAACACGCGGGTCAGTTCGGCCCCCGGCTGGTCGCCGCTGGTCGCCCCACAGATGGCGACGGTACCGCCAGGACGCACCGAACGCACCGAATGCCCCCACGTGGCGGCGCCCACGGAATCGATCACCGCATCCACCTTGCGCGGCAGACGAGCGCCGGCTTCGAAGGCGGCGTCGGCGCCGATGGCGAGGGCGCGCGTCCGCTTGGCCTCGGAACGGGACGTGACGAATACCTCAAGGCCCGCGGCATGGGCGAGCTGGATCGCCGCGGTTGCCACGCCGCCGCCGGCACCCTGGATGAGAATGGTGTCGCCGGGCTTGACCCGCGCGGCTTCGAACACCAGCGAATAGGCGGTCAGCCAGCTGGTGCCGAGCGCGGCGGCCTCGCCGAAGTCGAGATTGCGCGGCTTGGCGAACACGTTGGCGCTCGGCACCGACGTTTTCTCGGCCAACGTGCCCGGATAGCGCTCGGAGAGGATCGAACGGCGCTCCCCCGGGGCCACGCCGCTGCCGTCAGTGCCGATGAAGGTGTACAGCACCACCTCGCTGCCGGCCTTGAGCCCGTGCTTGCCGGGAATGTCCTCGTCGAGGACGCCGGCGGCATCGGTGCCGAGAATCATCGGCGTCTGCCCGGCCGACAGCCCCACTCCGGCCAGACTCCACAGATCATGGTGGTTCAGCGTCGCGGCCTTGACGCTGACGGTCGACCAGAACGGCCTGGGTTGCGGTTCCGGCCGCTCCCCCACGCCGAGCTGTCCCAGCGGATCCTCCCGACTCACACCTGCTGCGTACACGGCCTTCATTGACTTGCTCCTTCATATGTCCGCGGACTGACGCAAGGCACGCGCGTCCGACCCCACTGCCCAACAGGTCGTATTGTCTCGCATCTGGCCGACGAGCGCCACGGAAGCGCATCGCATCCGGTCCCGCCCGGCCACCGCCGCGCCAGCGACGAACTCATATATGAGGATTCTGGGGCGGTTGCGGGCGTACGGACCGGATGCGCCGGCGACCGCCTACACTTGGTGCGGTTATGGTCATCATTGGGCGCCACCTTGAGAAGGAGGATGAGATGGGCACCGGTTTGCTAGCAACAATCGACTCCCCCGACGACGTCAAACGTCTCACCGCCGAGCAGCGCGTTGCGCTCTGTGACGAAATTCGCAACGCGCTGCTCACCTACGGGCACCGTCACGGTGGACACATCGGCTCGAATCTCGCCGTGGTCGAGGCCACCGTGGCGTTGCACACCGTCTTCGATTCACCTCGCGACCGCATCGTCTTCGACGTCTCCCACCAATCCTACGTACATAAAATGCTGACGGGACGTCGCCGGGCATTCGCAGACCCCGATCTCTTCGGCACGGTCACCGGCTTCACCAACCCCAACGAGTCGGAACACGATTCCTTTGTGCTGGGGCATACCGGCACCTCGATCTCGCTGGCCTGCGGCCTGGCCAAAACCCGGGACATGAACGGCGGACTCACCACTACCAGTCGCATCGGCAACGTAGTGGCGATGATCGGCGACGGCTCGCTGAGCTCCGGCATCGCATTCGAAGGACTGAACAACGCCGCGGAACAGGGCGGCAATCTCATCATCATCGTCAACGACAACGAAATGTCCATCGCGGGCGATTTCGGAGGCATGTACGGCCCGCTGGCGCGGCTGCGCGCATCCAACGGCACCGCCGAGACCAATATCTTCAAGGCCTTCGGGCTGGACTACCGATACGTGGAGGCGGGCAACGACGTGAACGCCCTGGTCGAGGCGTTCAGCGAGGTCAGGAACATCGACCATCCGGTGGTGGTGCACATCCACACGCTCAAGGGACTGGGCTTCGAGCACCGTCAGACAGAAGCGCACAACACCGGGCATCGCGAGCCCTGGCACTCCGACCACTGCACCCTCGCCGACATCCATATCCACGAGGGCCAGTGCGAGGCGTCCCACTGGCAGAAGCCCGACCGCGAGCTGAACGCGCCGGCCAATCCTCGCGCATACTATGGCGCGATCGTCATGAACGCGCTCGAACGGCGCTTCGCCGCGGAACCCGGACTGACGATCATCTCCCCCGCCACCCCCGGCTCGAACGGCATTTCGCACGAATTCCGCGAGCGCGCCGGATCGCATTACGTGGACACCGGCATCACCGAATCGCATGCCGTGGCGTTCGCGGCCGGCATCGCCAAAGCCGGCGGCACACCCATCGTGGCCACCACCGCCTCGTTCTTCCAGCGCGCCTACGACCAGTTCTTCCAGGAGATGTCGCTCAATCGCGCCCGGGTCACGATACTGGATTTCCTTGGCGGTCTGTCGTCATCAGACAACACGCATTCCGGCGCCTACGACATCGCGATGTTCGCCAACATCCCCGGCGTCACCATGCTATGCCCGACATCAGAGGAGGCGCTGCTGGCCGACGTGACCTGGGCCACGTCCCCGGCAGGCACGCCGGGATGCCCGGATGGACCCGTGGTGATTCGCATACCAGGAGATCCGATCCTCGCGGCCGAGCGCGACGGCGTCCTCACGAAGCTTGACGGCGGGGTCCATGACGCGACGAGCGGATCACCCCTGTCGTACCGAACCGTCAGGAAGGGCGGCCGCACGGCGATCTTCGCCCTTGGCAACACCTACCCGCTGGGCTTGGACATCGCCGACAGGATTGGCGCCACGCTCGTCGACCCGCGGCAATGCTCGTCGCTGGATGAAGGGGCATTGGAATCGCTGCGCGACGGCCATGAGTTGGTGGTCACGCTGGAGGACGGTCAGCTCGAAGGCGGCTGGGGCGAGAAGGTCACCGCCTACTACGCCAATCACCGTGCGGCCGGCCATGCCGACCATGCCGTATGCGGCTCCCCCCGCGTGCTCAACGTGGGCGCCGACAAGGAATTCACCGACCGCGTCCGCCTGACCGATCTCAACGAACGCTATGGGTTGACGTCCGACGCGATCGTCGCCCGCATCAACGAGGCACTGCGGCACTGAAGCGCCGAAACGCTGAAGCAACAGCCGTTTCCTTTTCCCCCGGTCCGATTACACTGGATCGGGTTTGGCCCCGTAGCTCAGCTGGATAGAGCAACTGACTTCTAATCTGTAGGTCGCCGGTTCGAACCCGGCCGGGGTCACCAAAACGCCCGGAATGGGCAACCTGCGTGTCGTATCACGACGATAGGCTCGGAGGTATGGGGAACAAGCAGGACGACGTGACCGGACCGGAGACCGCCGTCAGCCATGAAGATCACGACAACCGGCAGGCACCGGACGACGGGACGCAGCTGACGTTTCTTCATGCCGATGCGGCGTTCGCCACCGCCGGCGCCCGCTGGGATCCCCGACAGTACCGGGATCCTCTCACGGCATTGGTGGTCAGCGACCAGAATCCATATGCCGTCAAAACCGTGCGGTACGCCGACGACAATGAGTCCAAAATCCTCGAACGCCGCAACTTCACCGGTTCGGCAATCCGACAGTTCGATCAGGCACTCGCCTATCTCAGCGCATGCGCCGGCGAATCGTCGGACAGCGTCCCGGCCGGTCCAAACCGTCAGGCCGGTCCAGCCGCGGACGCCAGCACCAACCCGGTTCCGACATCCGCGATCCGCGAGGCCCTGGCGAACGCCATCGTGCATCGCGATTATGCGTTCACGGGACCGACGATCGTCAACATCTATCCCTCCCGCATCGAAATCATCTCATTGGGCGGATTGGTCGGCGGCCTGCAGACCAACGACCTGCTCAACGGCATCAGCCAGCCCCGCAACATCGAGCTGGCCACGGTCTTCGAGCGGCTTGGCATTGTGGAGAATTACGGTTCCGGCATCCGCGCGATCATGCGCGCCTACGGGGATTCGCACGCCGGCCCACAGTTGCGCGTCTCGCCATCGTCGGTGGCGGTGATCCTGCCCGGCTTGCGATCCGAGTCGCCGAACGGCGACGATTCGCGCGACGCCAACCAAGCCGACGCCGCCGAGCCCTCCGGCCATCCACGCGGCGCGACGGCACCCGGTTCCGACGGGACGGCCGCCAAACGATACCGCTTCCCCGTCGGATATGTGACATACGTCGAATTGCCCGATGGAAATTCGTATGAGCAAATCACGCTGACCACCATGCTGCCCACCGGCGCGTCCAGTTCTCCCAATTCGACCGGCATGCGACGAGTCCCGGCCGCCGCGGCGGCACCGCGCCCGGTCCGCATGGACAGCAGCCATCTGGAGCCGTTGATCCTGTCGTTCATGCTAGCGAAAGGCGTTCCGCTGCGGCGGATCGAAATCGAACAGCCACTGCATCTCACCAGGGCGCAGGCCACGCACACCCTGCGCAATCTGGTGGACGACGGCAGCGTGCGCAGAATCGGAAACTCGCGCACCACCCGGTACGTCGCGGCGGCCGCGGTTCCCGACGGAGGCGAACGCGACGCAAGGCCCTGATCATCGCCAATACACCAGCAATCCGTCCGTCACCAATCCACCATCCATCCCAAGGAGACCACCATGGCAACATCATCGACATCCCAAACCGCCCCGCGCAAACTGATCCTCGATCTCGACACCGGCATCGACGACACACTCGCCCTTGTCTATACGCTCGCCAGCCCCGAAGTGGAGCTGATCGGCATCACCGCCACCTTCGGCAATGTCCATCTGGAAACCGGCATGCGCAATGACCTGGCCATACTCGACCTGTTTGGGCGTCCGGATGTGCCAGTGTTCCCGGGCCTGCCCCATGCGAGCGCCGCCGCGGATTTCGAGGTGTCGAAAACCACTGAATTCATCCACGGACGCAACGGCATCGGCGAGGTGGCGATCCCCGATTCCACTCGCTCCCCCGAATCCACCGGCGCCGTAGACTTTCTGATCGACGCGGCGCACACCTACGGCAAGGATCTTGTCTACGTACCCACCGGGCCGCTGACCAATATCGCCACGGCCATCGCCAAGGACCCGTCCGTCGCACAGGCCATCGGACAGATCACGATGATGGGCGGCGCACTCACGCAACCCGGCAATGTGACGCCCGGAGCCGAGGCGAATATCAGCCAGGACCCGGAGGCGGCCAACGCCTTCTTCCACACGTCGGCGCCGATCACCATGATCGGACTCGACGTGACCCACCGCACGCTGCTCACCCACGCCCAAACCGCCAAGTGGCGGGCCCTGAGCACCGCACGCGGCACCTTCCTCGCCGATATGACCGACTATTACATCAACGCCTACGCGGTGAACGCGCCGCAGCTTGGCGGATGCGGCCTGCATGACCCGTTGGCGGCGGCCGCGGCAATCGATCCGACACTGGTGACGACGATCGACCTCAACATGCAGGTGGATCTCGACGGCCCGTTCCGGGGCCGCACCATCGGCGATCCGACTCGCATCAACGAGCCGTCAGGCACCACCAAGGTGGCGGTGGACGTGGATCGCGAGCGCTTCGTGAACCGCTTGATGGAACGCATCAGTTCCGTGGCCGCCGGCGACTGACCCGCCGCAACGCGTCACGCTCGCGGCGAGAAGCCTCTCCCGGCCCTGCAACCGCAAATCCGTCAACTGTGACGAAGACGACATTTTCGCCGCCTGATGACCACATAATGGACAGTCCGCTTGCCTCCCGCCTCCCGGCGGCGTATCCCGATAGTCGTCAACCAAACAAGACCAAGGTTGTGAAGGGAGGTTCCGCCATGATGAAGACTGCACGAATTATCACCGCGATCATTCGAATTATTATCAAGCCTTCGATGGCGGAATGATCCGGTTCTCATAACGAGCACATCCGGTTTCCGCCATAGGAGGCGGGGCCGGAAGCTCAAGTCGCATCAGTCGGCGTACACATAACCAACACGACCGGCATTGGATTGCCAAACCCACAAGGTGCGTAATCGGCAGCAATTCCACCCCGTCTCCCCGGCGGACCATCGGACACAACACATCAGTCACGCCAACGATTGAAAGAGGAGACAGACAATGACTGCAGCGGCTTCCACGCAGAGCACCCTGGCTGCAAACTCAACCAGACTCGACACGATGAAACGCGATTCCGTGCCGGAGATCATGGCCGCGTCCATGGTCGGAACCGGCATTGAATTCTATGACTTCTACTGCTACGGCGTGGCCGCGGCAAGCTACTTCCCCACCGTATTCTTCCCGGAGCAGACCCCGTTCATCGCATTGATGAGTACCATGCTCACCTTCGCCATCGCCTTCCTGTCCCGCCCGTTCGGCTCGCTGCTCTTCGGACACTTCGGCGACAAGTGGGGCCGCAAGCGCACGCTGGTAACCGCCCTGATGCTGATGGGCAGCTCCACCTTCCTGGTCGGATGCCTGCCCGGTTATGCGCAGATCGGCGTGTGGTCCGTGGTGCTGCTGTGCCTGTGCCGAGTCTGCCAAGGCATCGGCCTGGCCGGTGAATGGTCCGGCGCGGCGCTGGTGGCCACCGAAAACGCCCCCGCCAACAAGCGCGCCCTATACGGTTCCTTCCCGAACCTCGGCGCCCCGGCGGGCTTCTTCTGCTGCTATGGCCTGAATCTGGTGCTGCAGAACGTGCTCACCAAGGATCAGATGCTCGCATACGGCTGGCGCATCCCGTTCCTGCTGTCCGCGGTGCTGGTGGCCGTGGGCCTGTACGTGCGCTCCAAGATGCAGGAAACGCCCGTGTACCGTCTTGCCGAGTCCGAAAACCGCACGTCCAAGTCCCCGATCCGCGACCTGCTGCCCTACTGGAAGCAGGTGCTGCAGGGCACGTTCGCCATGGGCGTCACCTACACGCTGTTCTGGCTGCTCGGCACCTGGTCGCTGTCCTACGGCGTCAAGACCCTGCACTATTCGAACTCCGAGTGGCTGGTCATGGAACTCGTCGCCATCCTCTTCTTCGCCGGCTTCATCGTGCTCGGCTGCCTGTGGTCCGATCGTTTCGGCCGTAAGAAGGTGCTGCTGACCTTCACCGTCGTGACGCTGGTCTTCTCGCTGTTCGCCACCTCCATGCTCACCCCGAACAATGTGCCCGGCGTGATGTTCTTCCTGTGCGGCGGATTCCTGCTGATGGGCGGTCTGTTCGGACCGGTCGGCGCCTTTCTGCCGGAACTCTTCCCGATGAACGTGCGCTACACGGGCGCCGGCCTGAGCTACAACCTCGCCGCCATCGTGGGCGCCGCCTTCGCCCCGTCCATCGCCACCTACCTCGCCGAGAACTACTCAGTCACGCAGGTCGGCTGGTATATGGCGGTTATGGCCGTGCTTTCGATCGTCGCCCTGCTGACCTCCAAGGACGGCAGCTCGCTCGACTACACGAAGTGAGATATAACATCCGCACAGCCGCATAGACTTGCGTCACCCCCAGGCCCGTTCGTCGCGAAATCAGCGAGGAACGGGCCTTTCGCATTACGGGGGCATTGATCACATTTGCTCAAATCCAGTCATCTTGATTCAAAAGAGGTGTATCGTATGTGTGATGACTTGTCGGCAGCAAGTCGCGCACAAGAAGAATCACACAATCAATCAATTAGGGTAAAGTCATGAACCAGAACACCACTCGCAAGGCGAATTGGGTGACGATCGTCGGATACGGCGCCGGCGATCTCTTTATGAACGGCGCCATGGCGGTCGTGTCCACATGGATGCTGTTCTTTTACGTCAACGTCGGAGGCCTCTCGGCGGTAGCAGCCGGTTCGATCCTCGCCATCGCGCGCGTAGCCGATTCACTGATCAGCCCCCTGATGGGATACATCACCGACCACTTCGGCCGTACCAAGCTCGGCAAGCGATTCGGCCGCCGCCGCTTCTTCCTGCTGCTCGGCATCCCGCTGCTGCTGTTCTACGTGAGCCTGTGGATCGGCCACATGAACTACTGGTACTACCTCCTCACCTACATCGTCGTCGAGGCCATCACCGCACTGGTCGGCGTGCCCTACGAAACGCTCGCCGCCGAAATGAGCGACGACTACGAAGTCAAGTCCCGCCTGTCCAGCTCCCGCATGCTCTGGGCCGCGCTGGCCACCTTCCTCGCCTCCTGGCTGCCCGGACGCGTTTTCAAGGTCATGGGCGAGCAGAACCAAAACGCCTTCCTCGTCATGGGCGTGCTGCTGGCCGTCGTGTTCGCCGTGGCCATCGGCATCACCTATTTCACCACCTTCGAACGTCAGCCCTCAGCCGAGGAACAGGCCGTGATCGACGCACAGGAGAAGGAAAAAGCGAACCAGACCACCAACCCGTTCCGTTCCACCTGGAACGTGCTCAAGGAAATGGGCTCCGTCTTCCGTATCAAGGCGTACGCCCTGCACCTGGTGATCTACCTGACCTCCTTCACCGCGCGCGACATCATCGGAGCCACCTACGTCTTCTTCGTCGTGTACGCCATGCAGATGGACAAGGTCACCGCCTCCAACCTGCTGACCTTCGGCTCCATCATCGGCATTCCGATGAACCTGATCTGGCCCAAGGTCATGGCGAAGCTCGGCCCGTCCCGCCTGCTGCAGATCATGTACGGCGTGATGTTCCTCACCGTCGGCGCCTACGCGGTCATCTACGTCTCCCCCATCGTGGGTTCCGGCCTGGCTCTGACCACCCTGTACGCCCTCCAGATGACATGGGGCATCTCGAACTCCGGCACCGGCTACGTGCCGTGGACCGTCTACACCTTCATTCCCGATGTGGACGAGCTCATCACCAAGCAGCGCCGCGAGGGCCTGTTCGCCGGTATCATGACCTTCTGCCGCAAGACCACCTCCGCACTCGCCCCGTTCCTCACCGGCATCGTGCTGCAGGCCGCCGGCTTCGACGAAACAGCCACCACGCAGACCGTCGCCGCCAACAACGGCCTGGTGCTGTGGATGCTCGTCGGTTCGGGCGTGCTGCTGGCATGCGCCTTCGCGACCACTCTGTTCTTCCATCTCAACAAGCAGAACCATGTCATCATCCGTAAGGAGATCGATCGCCTGCACCATGGCGGCCGCCTGGAGGACATGGATGCGCAGACTCGCCGCGTGGCCGAGGACATCACCGGCATGAAGATCGCACAGCTGTGGGGCAACAACACCATCGCCAAGCAGCCCAAGGCCGAAGAAGCCTAAGCGCACGCGCGCACCATGGCCGTGTAACGCAATCCGAATAGCAGTTTGCGGGCATTGTCCGCCACTGACCGATGGCCCCGATTCGCGAAATGCGGACCGGGGCCATCGCTATGCTAGCAACCATGACATTGACGAAAAAACAGAATAAGCAACTGCGCGCGATGGCGAATCAACTCAAGCCCTTGGTCTATGTGGGCAAGAATGATCTCACCGACGCGGTGATCAAGCAGGCCGACGAAACCATCGAAAAACACGAACTTATCAAATGCCAGATTCAGGACGGTTCCGGCTACACCGCCAAGGAAGCCGGTACGGAACTGGCCGAGGCGCTTGGCGCCGAATTCGTACAGGCCATAGGCAACCGCTTCGTGCTGTACCGCCGTTCCAAGCGCGACG